>JBDTYX010000173.1:0-6943 GCA_040005435.1 Rudaea sp.
CCGACAAGCTCAGCACGCCCAATCTCATTCCGCGCGTGCGCGGCTGGATCAACAACTACTGCCCGAACACCAAGCTCGCGATCACCGAATACAACTGGGGCAACGACGACACCACGTCGGGTGCGGTGGCGCAGGCAGAGGCGCTCGCGATCTTCGCGCGCGAGGGCGTCGACATGGCGACGCGCTGGGTCGCACCGCAACCGCACACGATCGCGGAGAACGCGTTCTCGATCTTCGTCAACTACGACGGCGCCGGCAGCAAGGTGGCTGGAAACAGCGTCGCCGCCACGAGCTCGAACGTCGACCAGGTGGGCGCGTATGCATTCGACATCCCCGGCCAGCGTACGATGATCCTACTCGTGAACAAGGACGTCGCGTTTCACGACGCGGGGCTGTCGCTCGCCAGCGCACGCAACGCGACCTGGAAGCGATTTGCGTTCACCGGCACGAACAATCTCGCGCAGGTCGGCGGCAGCAACACGCTCAACGGCGCGAGTTTCACGGTGGGTGCGTTGCCGCCGATGTCGGCGACGCTCATCGTCGTGTCGAATCCCACCGCGGCCTATGTGCCCCTCGTGCCCGCTCGGTTGCTCGATACACGCAGCGGCGCGGCGACCATCGACGACGCGGGCGCGGGCGCCGGCGCGCTCGGCGCCAGCGGATCGCTCAACCTCGACGTGCTCGGGCGCGGCGGGGTACCCTCAAGCGGCGTGAGCGCGGTAGTGCTCAATGTCACCGTCACGGCGCCGAGCTCGAGCGGATTCCTCACCGTCTGGCCCGCCGGCGGCGCGCGCCCGGCCGCATCGAACCTCAATTTCGCGAGCGCACAGACCATCGCAAATCTCGTCGTCGCTAAGATCGGTGCGAATGGCCAGGTGTCGATATTCAACTCGGCGGGCGGCACCCAAGTCGTCGCGGACGTCCTCGGCTACTTCACCGACACGTCGCAGTTCACCTCGGTCGTGCCCGCGCGCATGCTCGATACTCGAGCGGGTGCCGCAACGATCGACGGGCTGTTCGCCGGCGGCGGCGCGCTCGGCGCGGGTGCGAGCCTCGACCTCGCGATCGCCGGGCGCGACGGGCTGCCGGCGCCGGGCAGCGTCGGCGCCGCCGTGCTCAACGTGACAGCGGTGACGCCGACCGCAAACGGTTATGCGACGCTCTGGCCGACCGGCGCGGCGCGGCCCGCGACATCGAACCTAAACTTCGCAGCCGGCGACATCATTCCGAACCTCGTGGTCAGCAAGCTCGGCAGCAACGGCCAGGTGTCGCTGTTCAACTCTCAGGGATCGACCCAGTATGTGGTCGATCTCGCAGGCTGGTTCCCACCGGTTTCGGAGCTGACGTCGGTCGGCCCCGCGCGATTGCTCGACACGCGCACCGGCAGGACGACCATCGACGGAAATTTCGCCGGCATCGGCGCGCTCGCGGCGAAGACGAGCATCGACCTGACGATACTCGGCCGCGGCGGCGTGCCCGCGAGCGGCGTCGGCGCGGTCGTGCTCAACGTCACCGCCACGGGTACCACTGCCGCGGGTTACGTCACCGCGTGGCCGACCGGCGGCGTCAGGCCCAATGCGTCGAACATCAATTTCGTCGCCGCGCAGACCATACCGAATCTGGTCATAGGCAAAGTCGGGAGCGCGGGCAAGCTATCGCTGTTCAATTCCGCGGGGTCGACCGACCTCGTGGTCGACGTCGTCGGCTGGTTACCTGCGGTGCAATGACGCAAGAGCCGATCGCCCGAACAAATCAACGAAGCGCGTGTGGATCCAGCCGCGCGATCGGCGATTCACGCCGGCGCGGCGCGCGTCATTTGTCAGCTCCATTCGCGGCCGCGTAAACCTGCTTGCCGCCGACCCAGGTCTGCAGCACGCGCGTCTTCCAGAGCTCCTTAGGATCGCCCGCGAAGATGTCGCGGTCGAGGAGGATGAAGTCGGCCCACTTTCCGGGCGCGAGGCTACCCAGCGTCGCCTCGTGGTGTTCTGCGTAGGCCGCGTCGAGCGTGAACGCGCGAAACGCCTCAATCAGCGTCATGCGTTGTTGCGGGCGCCAGCCGCCCGCGGGGCGGTCGGCATGATCCTCGCGCGTGACCGCCGCGTGAAGTCCGAAAAACGGGTTCGGTGATTCCACCGGAAAATCCGATCCGCCAGCGATCAGCGTGCCTTGCGCGAGGAACGTGCGCCATGCATACGCGCCCTGCAGCCTGCGCGCGCCGATGCGATCCTCCGCCATGTTCATGTCCGAGGTCGCGTGGGTGGGTTGCATCGAGGCGATCAGGTGCTCACTCGCGAAGCGCGGAATGTCCTCGGGCGCGACGACTTGCGCGTGTTCGATACGGTTGCGCAGTTTCTCGCCGCCCACCGTGCGATAGGCAGCCGCGAATCCGTCGAGCACCTCGCGATTGGCGCGGTCGCCGATCGCGTGCACGCAGACCTGATAGCCCTTCGCGAGCGCCTTGGCGATCTTCGCGGTCAGTTCTTCGAGTGGCTGGAACAGCAAGCCGCTGTTCTTCGGATCGTCGCTGTACGGAGCGAGCAGCGCGGCGCCGCGACTGCCGAGCGCGCCATCGGCGTAGAGCTTGACTGCACGAATATCTAGAAAGCCGTTGCCGTATCCGATCAGCGGCCCCGACGCACTCAGCGCGTCGAAATCCTGGTCCGTGCCGCCGATCATCGCGTATATGCGCACCGTCAGCCGGCGCTCGTCGGCGAAGCGCCGGTACAGCGTCGCGGTACTCGCGCCGATGCCCGCGTCGCCGACGCCGGTCAGGCCGACGCTAGCCATGACCTGCAGCGCGGCTTCTAGCGCGCGCGTGGCCTCCTCAGCGGTGGGCTGCGGAATCCTGCGCGTGACCAAGGACATCGCGGCATCGACGAACACGCCCGATGGATCGCCTTGCGCGTCGCGCTCGATCCTGCCGCCAGACGGATCTGCGGTCGTCTTGTCGATGCCGGCGAGTCTCATCGCGGCGCTGTTCGCCCAGCCGGCGTGGCCGTCGACGCGCTCGAGCCAGGCCGGTCGGTCGCCGCTCGCGGCGTCGAGTTCGCTCGCCGTCGGGAAACGGCCGAGTTTCCAGATCGCCTGGTTCCAGCCCCCGCCGCGGATCCACGCGGCTTCCGGATTCGATGCGGCGTGTGCCTTCACGAGCGCGAGTGCGACGGCCAGCGATTCGCTGCCCGCGAGATCGACCTGGCCACGCGCGAAGCCGAGCTCCATCACGTGGCCGTGCGCATCGATCAGGCCGGGCAGCAGCGTGCGTCCGGAGCCGTCTACGACGCGCGCCGACCCCGCGCGCGCTGCAAGCTGCGCGAGCGATCCGGTGCCCACGACCCGGCCGTTGTCGTCGAGCAGCGCGGCGAAGCGCTGCAGCCTGCCGTCGCTGCCAAGCGTATAGCCGTTGACGTTGCGCACGAACAGGTCGGCTGCATGCAGCGGCGGCGCCAACAAGAGTACGAGGCAGACGATCGTAAGGAATGAAGTGCGTGGCATATGCCTCCTCGCGTCAGGAATTGCTTGTTCGGACGGGAGCGCGCGCCGCGTGGACGCCATGTGCGCCGAACTGGGAATATACTCCTGACGAGGGAACCTCGATGGGCCGAATAATCCTGCAACTCACCGCGCTCGTGCTGCTCGCCGCGAGTGCCCTCGCACGCCCCGTCGCGCTCGACGTTAGCGTGACCGACGCGCACGGTGCGGCGATCGCCGACGCCGTGATTACGGCCGCGCCGCAGTCTGTGTCGCGGGAGAGTGAGGCGATTTCCCAGCGCGTTCCGCGCACGCACGTGATCGACCAGAGAAACGAGACGTTCATACCCTACGTCGAGGTATTCCGTCCCGGCGACAGCGTCATATTCCGCAACAGCGACCGCACGCGTCATCACGCGTATTCGTTCTCCTCCGCCCGGCAGTTCGACTTCGTCCTGGGGTCTGGCGAGGACTCCCCTCCGATGGTGCTCGACAAGATCGGCACGATCGCGGTCGGCTGCAACATCCACGACAAGATGATCACGTTCTTCTACATCACCGACGCACCTTGGTTCGCGCGCTCGGAGAAGTCGGGCAAAGTCCAGCTCGACCTGCCCGCCGGCACTTACGCGATACGTGCATGGCACCCGTTGCTGCCGCCGGGAGCTCGCGAAGACGTGCGGATCGTGTCGATTGCGGCCGACTCTCCGAAGGAGGTCGCGTTTTCCCTGCAGCTCATGCCCGATCCCCGCGCGTCGATGGATCGCGAACGCGTCGGCTACTGAAGAGCGGAACCATGACCCGATCGCGCGCACACGCTCGTCGCAAGTCTCCGGCCCGCGGCCTCGCCCGCGCGCGCTGGCGCGTCGCATCGCGCATGGCCGCCTTGTGCCTGCTCGCGCTGCCCGCGGTGGTGCTCGCCGAAGATGTCAGCGTGCACGCGTCGGCCGATCTGCGCTTGGTTGGCGGCTCCGCTGAAAGCAGCTGGACGGAAGGTGGGTTCGGCAAGAGCCGGTTCGGTGACGGCAATGCCGGCGCGCCGTTCGCGAACGCCGCGCTCAGCGTGCACTGGCAGGTGACGCCGGCGTGGTCGCTGGCGACCGACGTGCGCTATCAGTCGCGCCTCGGCTCGGCGCTGAGCGTCACCGAGGCATTCGCGCGCTACCGGCCCGTCTCGACCGACGCGTGGCGCTGGTCGCTCAAGCTTGGCGAGTTCTTCCCACCGATTTCGCTCGAGAACGACGGCATCGGCTGGACGAGCCTGTGGACGCTGACGCCGTCCGCGATCAACTCCTGGGTCGGGGAGGAACTGCGCACGTTCGGTGCGGAGGCCCGCGTCGAACATCGCGGCGACGGCGACACGCTGTCTGCGGGCGTGGCCTTGTTTGGCGCGAACGACCCTGCGGGCGAAATCCTCGCTTCGCGTGGCTGGTCGCTGAGCGATCTCGTCGCGGGAATCGGCAGCCGCCTGCGCGAACCAGACGCGTATGCGACGCGCATAGGCGTGGCGCCGCCGCGACGCTACGACCCGTTCCTCGAGATCGATCACCGCGTAGGCATCTACGCCGACGCGGAATGGCAATCGGCGCAGTTCGGCCGCCTGCGCGTGCTCTATTACGACAACCGCGCGGACCCGTCGACCTATCACCCGTTCGGGACCGACGAGCTGTTCTCGTGGCGCACGCGCTTCGTCAGCGCAGGTGCGCAGACGCAGATCGATCGGCTCGAACTGGTCGCGCAGGCGATGGACGGTTCGACGCAGATCGCGCCACCCGGTTTCGCGAGCGAGACGCATTTCTCTGCCGCCTATGTCCTCGCGAGCTGGAATCTCGGCGCCTGGCGCCCCGCGCTGCGCGTCGACGCGTTCTCGACACGCAAGACCCCCGACTTCCCGCCGCGCATGGCCGAGCACGGCACGGCCGTCACGCTGGCACTGAACTGGCGCCCGGTCGACTGGCTACGCCTCACGGGCGAGGCGCTGCGCATCGACAGTACGCGCGACCAACGCGTCGACGCGAGCCTCGCGCCGCACCAGACCGACACCCAGATCCAGCTCAACGCGCGCTTTCTCTACTAGCGTTCTTCTGTCGCACCGGCAATCGTTCGCGCTCAGCGCGGCGCGCGTGCCGCACGCGTTGGAACGGGCCCGGTCGATTGGCGCAGCTGCAACTGATAAGGCACGTGGACGAGACTGCCCGTTCCGGCCTCGCGGATCGACGCGAGCAACTGCTCGGCCGCGATGCGCCCCATGTCGCGACACGGCTGGCGTACGGTCGTGAGGCTAGGCCAGACCTGGCGCGAGGTCGGCGTGTCGTCGAAGCCGAACACCGACAAGTCGCGTGGAATGCGCAGGCCGCGCTCGAATGCCTCGTGCATGACGCCGCATGCGCAATCGTCGTTGGCCGCGAACACCGCGGTCGGTGGCTGCGGCAGGTCGAGCAGGTGACGCGCGCCGACGATGCCCGATTCGAACGTGAAGCCACCGTCGAAGACGAGCGCGTCGTCGTACTCGATGCCCGCGCGGCGCAGTCCGTCGCGATAACCGGCGAGGCGCCATGCGCGTCCGCCATGCGGCACGGGGCCCGCGATGTGCGCGATGCGCCGATGTCCCAGCGCGACCACATGGTCGATCATCTCGCTGGCCGCACGACGCTCGTCGAGGATCGTGCCGATGCGCGCGTGGTCGAGCTTGGTCTTCGCGGAGATCGTCGCATAGCGGATGCCGAGGTCGTCGAGGCGGCGCAGCAGCTTGAGATCGTCGGCGAATGGCGGCACGAGGATCAGCCCGTCGAGGCGGTACTGCGCAACCGCTTCCTCGACCGCGGCGATGTGATTTGGATTCGAGTACTCGAGGGGGCGCAGCATCGCGCTGTAGTGCGAGTTCTCGCAGGCCGCGAGCATGCCGACGATGATCTCCATGACGTAACTCGATCCTGCCGCGGGATCGTCGTAGACCAGCGAGATCAGATACGAGCGGTTGCCCGCGAGGCTGCGTGCCGACGGGTTTGGCCGGTAGTTGAGCGCTTTCGCCGCGGTCTCGACGCGCGCCCGCATGCGGTCGCGAACGTTGGGCTCGTTGTTGAACACGCGCGACACGGTTTTCATGGACACGCCGGCCTTCTTGGCGACGTCCTCGATTCTTGCAGGCATCTTTCAGATCTCCGGACTTTCCCTCGGCGCGTGCCGACCTGCGAGGACTTGGCCCCGAATTGGCAGCGTTGTCATCCTACAGCAGCGTCGCACCGTAACGCAGCGCTTTTGCCCTTGAGACCGTGTGCGCAGATCTGCTCGACGAGCGCGCGGTGGTCGGGCAGGTCATTGGCCGCGTGCGCCCCGACTGCACGGATGGTCTCGAACTCGCGGCGCGCCTCGTCGATGCGCGGATACATCGCCTGCATCGGCCCAAGATTGGTCTTGAATTCCATGCCGTAGAGGATGTACTGCCAGCTCGCGGGCAGGAACATCTCAAGGTCGG
>JBDTYX010000174.1:0-6921 GCA_040005435.1 Rudaea sp.
CGCCGGTCAGCGTGCCGCCGGTGCCCCAGCCGGTCACGAACCAGTCGAGGCGCTTGCCCGCGAAGTCCTGGACGATCTCGGGCCCGGTCGTGCTGCGGTGATAGGCGGGGTTGGCCTCGTTGTCGAACTGCCGCGCGAGGAACGCGCCGTGTTTCTGCGCATATTCCTGTGCGCGCTTGACCATGCCCGAGCCGCGCTCGGCCGCGGGCGTCAGGATGACCTTCGCGCCGAGCCCGCGCATGAGCTTGCGCCGTTCGATCGAAAACGTTTCGGCCATGAATGCCACGAACGGATAGCCCTTCGCCGCGCAGACCATCGCGAGCGCGATGCCGGTGTTGCCTGAGGTCGCCTCGACGACCGTCTGCCCCGGCTTGATCGTGCCCTTGGCCTCGGCGTCGAGGATTATCGCGAGCGCGAGGCGGTCCTTGACGCTCGACATCGGGTTGAACGCCTCGATCTTGACGTACATGTCGATGCCCGCGGGCGCAAGCCGGTTGATCCTGACGATCGGCGTACGGCCGATCGTTTCGAGAATGGACTGATAGATCATGGTGGCGTCCTCGCTGCGTAGGTGAGAAATGGCGGCGCGCCGGGGAAGGCACGCGGGGCGGCTAGCTTATTCCTGCGCGTTTGCCGCAGCAAATAACCGTGCCGCGTGTGCGGGGTCGCAACGCGGCATAAGCGTCAGCCGCCGCTGCCGAACGCGTTGAGGATGAACGCGTAGATGTCCGCGATCTCGTCGATCTGCATGCTCGTCGGCTTGCCCTGGCCGTGGCCCGCGCGCGTCTCGATGCGGATCAGCATGGGCCGGCCCCGCGGGTCGGCCGCCTGCATCGCCGCGGCGAACTTGAAGCTGTGCGCGGGAAACACGCGGTCATCATGATCGCCTGTCAGGATCAGCGTCGCGGGGTAGTTCGTTCCGGGCTTGACGTTGTGCACCGGCGAGTACGCAATCAGCGCCTTGAACTCGTCGGCGTTGTCGACCGAGCCGTAGTCCGATTCCCAGGCCCTGCCGATCGTGAAGTCGCGGAAACGCAGCATGTCGAGCACGCCGACCTGCGGCACCGCCGCGGCGAACAGCTCCGGCCGCTGCAACTCGGCCGCGGCGACGAGAAGGCCGCCGTTCGAGCCGCCGCGGATCGCGAGTTTCGCGGGCGAGGTGACCTTCTCCCTGATGAGGTATTCGGCGGCCGCGATGAAATCGTCGAACACGTTCTGCTTGTGCGTGCGTGTGCCTGCCTCGTGCCAGTCGCGGCCATACTCGCCGCCGCCGCGCAGGGTCGCGACCGCGAACACGCCGCCGCGCTCGAGCCAAGCTGCGACCGCGGGCGAGAAAGTCGGCTGCAGAGGAATGTTGAATCCGCCGTAGCCATAGAGGATCGTCGGGTTCGTGCCGTCGAGCGCGGCGCCTTTTCTTGCGGTGATGAAGATCGGGAAACGTGTGCCGTCGCGGCTTGTCGCGAATACCTGGCGCGTCTCGAAAGCGCTGCCGTCGAATGCGGTCTTGGGCGCGCGCCACGCCGCGCCATGTTGCAAGCCGAGGTCGTAGCGATACACGCTCGGCGGTGTGACGTAGCTCGAGAACGTGTAGAACGTCTGGCTATCGCGGGTGCGTCCGCTCAAGCCCGATACGCTGCCGATGCCGGGCAGCGTGATCGTCGTCACCTTCGCGCCTTTCTCGTCGAATACGCGCAGGTCGCTGTGCGCGTCCTTCAGGTAGTTCGCAACGATCATGTGATTGACGAAGGTTGCGCCCTGCAGGGTGTCCTTGTCCTCGTCGACGACGGTCTTCCACGCGGCTTTCTCGGGGTGATCGATGTCGATCTGGACGACACGGTGGCGCGGCGCGTCTGCGTCGGTGCGGAACAGCAATTTACTCTTGCTGTTGCCGAGGTACTCGAAGCTCGCGCTCCAGTCTGCGATCAGCGTTTCTACCGGTGTCAGCACCTGCGAGTGCTTCTGCTTCTTCGAGCGCATGTGCGAAAGATTGGCGGGGCCGGGCGCGTCCACCTTCGAAGACGGCTCGAGCGCGCCCTTTTGCCGGTAGGGCTTGGCGAGATCGCGATACATCACGAGGTTCTTCTGGTCCGCGTTATGGTTGACCGCGATGACGAGGTAGCGGCCGTCGTCGCTGACCTGCGGCGCGAAGCGCCAGTCGGCCTGAGACGCGTTTTGATAGATCAGCAGATCGTCGTCTTGATCCTCGCCCAAGCGGTGGAAGTACACCTTCTGGAACTGGTTGGCGGCCTTGAGTGATTCGGCCTTGGGTTCGTCGTAGCGGCAATAGAAAAATCCGCTGCCGTCGCGGCGCCACGCGGCGCTAGAAAACTTCACCCACTTCAGCAAGTCGTCGGTGGGCTTGCCCGAGTCGACGTCGAGCACATGCCATTGCTCCCAGTCCGAGCCGCCCGACGAAAGACCATATGCGACATGGCTACCGTCGTCGCTGACCTCGAAGCTCTTCAGCGCGATCGTGCCGTCCTTCGACAGCGTGTTCGGGTCGAGCAGCAATCGCGGCGCTGCTTCAAGATCGTCAGTGACATAGAGCGCGGACTGGTTCTGCAGGCCGTCGTTGCGCGTGAAGAAGTAGTGCGCGCCGTACTTCTGCGGTGGACTGAAGCGTTCGAAATTCCACAGCTCGCTGAGGCGCTTGCGGAGCGCGTCGCGGATCGGAATCTGCGCGAGGTAGGCGCTGCTGACCTTGTTCTCGGCCTCGATCCACGCGTGCGTGTCGCTCGCGTCGACGTTCTCGAGCCAGCGATACGGATCTGCGACTTGCACGCCGTGGTAGGTGTCGACCTGCGTGCCCTTCTTCGCGACCGGATAGGCGAGAGCGCTCGTCGGCGCAGCGGGCGGCGCGGCTGTCGCGCTCGCAAGGGTCAGCGCGAGGGCGAGCGGAACTGCGAGCAGGAAAGGCATCGATCGAATCCGGCAGGAAAGTCGATCGCCACTATACCGGGGCAGGCGTTTACGCGGCCATTCAATCGCCGCTGATGAACTTTGGACCCTTGCCCGCGGTTTTCTCATACACGCCGCCACCCGCGCGCCGGTACTGCGTGAAGCCGTGCTTTGCGGCGTGCCCCTCCTTGATGAGGTGAGCGCCGCCGATCGCGACGCCGGGAGCGCTCAGGACGCGACGGATCGCCGCGCCGCATTCGGGGCAAGCGGTCAGTTCTGCCTCGACGATTTTCTGGCGCGCGTCGAAGTGCGCTTCGCAGTGTGCGCATCCCTTGTCGACGGCGACGTACTCGTAGATCGGCATGTTCTTGGGTAGTTGATGCGCGTCCCGCCAGCCTGACGTTGGCGCGCGGGTACGGAATACGATGATGGGGCGTGCGGCGGCACAACTCAAGCGTGCCGACGCTGAGTCAGGGTTGCTGATTCATCTTCTTCCAGCGATTGACGATGTCGCAGAACAGCATGGCGGTGCGCTCGGCGTCGTAGACGGCCGAATGCGCCTCGCTCTCGTTCCACTCGAAGCCCGCGGCCTGCACGGCGCGGCTCAGTACGGTCTGGCCGAACGCGAGGCCACCGAGCGTCGCGGTGTCGAAGCAGCTGAACAGGTGAAACGGACTGCGCTTGTAGCCGGTGCGGCGGATCGCGGCGTTGAGGAAGCCAAGGTCGAACGCGGCGTTGTGGCCGACCAGGATCGCGCGCTGGCACTCGTATTCGCGCAGCGCCTCGCGGATCGGCTTGAAGATGAGGTGCAGTGCCTCGCGCTCGTCGACCGCCGCGCGGAACGGGTGGGTGAGGTCGATGCCGGTGATCTCGAGCGACTTCGGCTCGATGTTGGCGCCCGGAAACGGCTCGACGTGCGTCGACACGACGGGCGCGGGATGCACGAACCCCGTCTCGTCCATGCGCACGACGACCGCGGCGATCTCTAGCATCGCGTCGCGTTCGTTGTCGAACCCGCCGGTCTCGATGTCGACGACCACGGGCAGGAAACCACGGAAGCGCTCGGCGTACCTTATCGAATGGGAGTTGTTGAGCGCAGGTGCGGGCACGGACATTGCGCGAGCATAGCCGCGGCACGACGCCCTCACAATGACGCGTCCCGCGATTCGTCATCGCAGGTTCATGGTGTCGAGATGGTCAGGTGAGGATTGAAGCGTACGTCGTGCCCGCGAATCAGTACTTGTCCCGAACCACGGCCAGAGCGACCGTCAGCGCGGCGCGCGCGCTCGAATCCCGCTTAGAGGCGCGCCGGTTTCGACCTCAGGCGCGCGCGAAGCGGCCGAATGCTGCGAAGACGACCGCCGCGATCAGCAGCAGCGCGCCGAGCATCGGGACCAGCATCAGGAATGGAATGCCGAGCACGAGGCCCGCGATCGCCCAGGCGTTCGCGTCCGCGACCGGTGCCGGCATCGGATCGGCCTTGACTGCGCGGGCGAGCAGATAATCGAGACTGATCTTGCCGGGACCCTGGAAGATGATCGGCAGCAGCATCACGACGAACAATAGCGGCAGCTTGAAGTTGCCGTGGCCCATGTCGGTGATCGCATAGCCCTTCGAAAGGTCGCTCCACATCGAGATCATGTCGGGCCAGTGCACCGCCGCGGTCGCGACGAACGTCAGCACGACGAGGCTGTACGCGGCGAAGCGCGTGAACAGGCCGACGACGAGCAGGATCGCGCCGCCGAGTTCGAAATACGTCGCCATCGCCCAGCTGAGGTTCGCGGGGATCACGCTGAACGGGAACGGGAATTTCGACTGGATGTCGGTGAACCAGTTTTCGCCGGAATACTTCTCGAGCCCGGACTGCCAGAACTCCCAGCCCATGATGAGGCGCAGCACGAGCGGCGGCAGCAGCTGGCCGACGCCACGCAGCCGCGCGGTCAGTGATTCCCAGTAAGCGACGAGATTCTGCACGTGGTGTCCCCGTTGAGTGATGGCATTGAGACGCGCCGGCGCTCGGATCCTTACAGCGTGGCGCAGCGACGCGGCGGTCAACCTTACAACGCCGCGCGCGACGCTGCATTGCACATTGCCGTGTCGACAGATGGGGTTGAAAAGAATTGCGCGCGCGTTCCCGCGCCGAAAAATCTCAGCGCTGCGTGCCGAGGATCGCCTCGCGTTCCTGCAACTCGGCGAGCAACGCGAGGCCCGCGGGCCGCAGGTCTGCGGCGGTCGCCGCATCGAACTGCGCGAGCACCGCGTCGAGGCATTCTCGGCCGCAGAGATCGCTATTGGCCTGCAGGCGCTCGATCAGCATCGCGCCGAGAGCGTTGATCTCGTGGAAGCGCACCTGGTCGTCGCGGCCGCGCACGAGCAGCAACACGGTCGGCTGCTGGGCGGGCTCGGTGGGGCGAAAATCCGCGCGGATGCAGTGCACCGGGAAATGATATGCGAGCACGCAGATCAGCGGCGAGACGACCGGCACGCCTTCGATCGCGCTTCCGTCCGCGTCGTGATCGATCGCCTCGATGTCCGTCTCGTCGAGCGACAGCGCGAGTTCGGCCCATTCGTAGTGCGCGAGCTCAAGCAGGAACGGCGGATCGTCGCGGCGGTCGTGCTGGCGCGCCTCGATATAGCGCAGGAACTCACGCGCGAACTCGGGAAACAGCGGCGTGTGGCAACGGTGGTCGCGCAGGAACTCGCGCGCGAGCGTGTCCCACTGCGCGTCGTCGTAGAGGCTCCTGATCACCGGAAAATTCGACGCGATGAAGCTTTCCATGTTGGTGAACACGAGCTCGCGATAGATCGCTAGACGCCGGTCCTCGATGCCGGCGGGCGCCGGTGCGTTCTTGGGATCGCGCAGATGCGCGGTGAATTCGAACTGCACGCGCCGCGCGTGGGTCGCGTCAGGCGCGGCGGACATTGCGCTCGTCCGAAATCATCCCGTCCGAAATCACGGTGTGGCGCGCCTGGATATCTCGCACGTGGTCCAGTTCGTCGACGAGCTCGGCGAGCGGCGGAATATGGAAGTCGCGCTCGAGCAGCGTCGGCTTGACGCCACAATGCGCGTAGGCGTGATCGAGCAGGTCCCACACCGGTGCGACGATCGCGGCGGCATGACTGTCGATGATCAGGTCGGGAGCCTCGTCGTAGTGCCCCGCGACATGGAGGTAGGAGACGCGCCCGGCGGGGAGCGCGCTGATGAACTGCCTCGCGTCGAAGCGGTGGTTGACGCTGTTGACGTAGACGTTGTTGACGTCGAGCAGCAGGTCGCAGTCGGCGGCCTCGAGCACGGCGAGCGTGAATTCGAGTTCGCTCATTTCCTGGCCCGGCAGCGCATACGAGGAGACGTTTTCGACCGCGATGCGCTGACGCAGGATGTCCTGGGCGCGACGGATGCGCGCCGCGACCCAGCGCACCGATTCTTCGGTGAATGGTATCGGCAGCAGGTCGTAGAGGTGTCCGTCATCGGAACAGAACGAGAGGTGCTCGCTGTAGATACGGATATGGTGCTCGTCGAGCAGGCGACGGATCTTGTGCAGCAGCGTCTCGTCAAGCGGCGATGGCCCGCCCAGCGACAGCGACAGGCCGTGGCACACGAACGGGTGCCGTTCCGTAAACGCGCGGAACGTCTTGCCGAGCTTGCCGCCGACATTGATCCAGTTCTCGGGGGCGACCTCGAAGAAATCGATTGGCGCGTCGGGATCGTCGCGCAACGGCCCGAGCAGGGCGCGGCGCAGTCCGAGTCCGGCACCATGCACGGTTCTGGCGATCATCGGGATTCCGCAGGGGTTGGGTTGCAGCGACGGGTTGCCTCGCGCAGACGGTGCACGTCGACGGCGCCCGGAAGGCGGAATGCATTCGTTGCATGCATTCCGCCCCCGCTTACCGCCGGCGTGCGAGACGCCCTTTCACACAGCTTGTTCACACGACGTGTATTGCGCGCCTATCAGGCGTGGCTGCAGGAGCCTTCCTTGCCCTTCTTGTCGGCCGAGCAAGAACCTTCCTTGCCCTTGTGGTCCA
>JBDTYX010000023.1:0-22974 GCA_040005435.1 Rudaea sp.
GTGTCGGTCAGCTTGCCGTGATCCATGATCTGCAACAGGATGTTGTAGACGTCCGGATGCGCCTTCTCGATCTCGTCGAGCAGCAACACGCAGTGCGGATGCTTGGTGATCTGCTCGGTGAGCAGGCCGCCCTGATCGAAGCCGACGTAGCCCGGGGGCGCGCCGATCAGCCGCGACACCGAATGCGCCTCCATGTATTCGGACATGTCGAAACGGATCAACTCGATGCCGAGTTGCATCGCGAGTTGTCGCGTCACCTCGGTCTTGCCGACGCCAGTCGGGCCCGCGAGCAGGAACGCACCGATTGGCTTCTGCGCGTCGCCGAGGCCCGAACGCGCCATCTTGATCGACGCCGCGAGCGCCTCGATCGCCTGATCCTGGCCGAACACGACCATCTTCAGATTGCGGTCGAGATTCTTCAGCACGTCGCGATCCGAGGTCGAGACCTGTTTCTGCGGGATGCGCGCCATGCGCGCGACGATGAACTCGATCTCGGGTACGTCGACGATCGCCTTGCGCTCCGCTTCGGGCATGAGGCGCTGACGCGCGCCGGCCTCGTCGATGACGTCGATCGCCTTGTCCGGCAACAGGCGGTCACCGATGTGCTTGACCGACAGGTCGACGGCTGCCTTGAGCGCCTCGAGCGTGTACTCGATCTTGTGATGGTCCTCGAAGCGCGACTTCAGTCCCTTGAGAATCTCAAAACTCTCGGCGACGCTCGGCTCGACCACGTCGATCTTCTGGAAGCGACGCGCGAGCGCGCGGTCTTTCTCGAAGACGCCGCGGTACTCCTGGAACGTCGTCGAGCCGATGCAGCGCAGTTCGCCCGAGGCGAGGACCGGCTTGATCAGGTTCGATGCGTCCATCGTGCCGCCCGAGGCCGAGCCCGCTCCGATGATCGTGTGGATCTCGTCGATGAACAGGATTGCGTGGGGCTCCTTCTTGAGCTGCGCGAGCACCCCCTTGAGCCGCTTCTCGAAATCGCCCCGGTACTTGGTGCCCGCGACCAGCGCGCCCATGTCGAGCGCATAGATCGTGCATTCCCTGAGCACGTCGGGTACGTCGCCTTCGACGATGCGCTTGGCGAGCCCTTCCGCGAGCGCAGTCTTGCCGACGCCGGCATCCCCGACGTAGAGCGGATTGTTCTTGCGTCGCCGGCAGAGCACCTGGATCGTGCGCTCGATTTCCTCGACCCGGCCGATCAGCGGATCGATCTTGCCCTGGCGCGCCATATCGTTGAGGTTGCTCGCATACTCGCTGAGCGGATTGCCGCGCGGCTCGTCGCCACCCTCAGAATCCTTGCTCTGCTCGGGTGCCGGCTGCGCCGAATCCTGGCCGATCTTGGCGACGCCATGGGAGATGTAATTGACGACGTCCAGCCGCGAGACTTCCTGCTGGTTGAGGAAATACACCGCGTGCGAATCCTTCTCGCCGAAGATCGCCACGAGCACGTTCGCGCCCGTGACCTCCTTCCGGCCGGAAGACTGCACGTGGTACACCGCGCGCTGCAGCACGCGCTGGAAACCGAGCGTCGGCTGCGTGTCGCGTTCGTCTGCGGGCGGCAGCACCGGCACCGTTTCGAGGATGATCGCCTTGAGGTCCTTGCCGAGCTTGGCAAGGTCTCCGCCGCACGCGCGCAGGACGGCGGCCGCGGAAGGATTGTCGACCAGCGCGAGAAGCAGGTGCTCGACCGTCATGAACTCATGACGCGCCTCGCGCGCTTCCTTGTAGCACTGGCCTATCGTGAGCTCGAGATCTTTGCTGAACATTGGATTCTTACCTGATACAGACCAGCGCTATACATTGGGTTCGCCGAAACCGATTCAATCGGGTCCATTTCAATCGGGTCGATCGATCGTCCCTGAATCCGCGTCCTGCTCCGGAATCCTACGCCTTCTCCAGCGTGCAAAGTAGTGGATGCTGGTGCGAGCGGGCAAACTCGTTCACCTGGGTCACCTTCATCTCCGCGACTTCACGGGTATACACGCCGCATACTCCGCGTCCGCGCGTATGCACGTGCAGCATCACCTGAGTCGCGCGCTCGCGATCCAGGCTGAAGAACGTCTCGAGCACCGCGACGACGAAATCCATCGGCGTGAAATCGTCGTTGAGCAGCAGCACCTGGTAGAGAGGCGGACGCGCGACCTCGGGCCGCGCCTCCTCGACGACGACGCCGCGCTGGTGCTCCTGTTGCACGTCTTCCTTGTTTTTCGACGACTGCGGCATCACTGAACCCGTTGATCTACCGATTGATTATAACGCGAGACGCATTTTTCGCCCCATCTGCGCGCCGCTGATCTCCTCAAATGGTAGCGCTCGTCGGCCGATTCAATCCCCGCGTGGCCCTCGCCTGCGCAGCGCCCACCGGGGCGTCATGTAAAATTTGCGCACGGCCTAACCACCCCTGCATGGATCGATGGATAAAGAAGTCAATTTCGATGCGATCTGGCGCCCCGACGTCACGGTCGCGACGATCGTTCCGCGCGACGACAGGTTTCTGATCGTCGAGGAACGCGTGCGCGGAGAACTCGTGCTCAACCAGCCCGCGGGCCACCTCGAGCCCGGGGAGTCGCTGTTGCAGGCGGCGCTGCGCGAGACGCTCGAGGAGACCGCGTGGAGCGTCGAGCTGACCCACCTGATCGGCGCCTACCAATGGTCGACTCCGGGCGGTCGCCAGCACTTCTTGCGCTTCGCGTTCGCAGCCCGCCCCATCGCGCACCATGCCGAGCGCACGCTCGACTCGGGCATCGTCGCGGCGCACTGGCTGACGCGGGATGAGATCGCGGCGCAGTCGAGTCGCCTGCGCAGCCCGATGGTGCTCGGCAACGTCGACGACTGGATCGCCGGCACGCGATTCGCGCTGACCGCGGTCAGGTCACTGCTCGCCGCCCCCGGCGCGGCGGCATGAACGCCGTGCGCCAGCCGGCGGTCATGGTCGGCATGTCCGGTGGCGTCGATTCCTCCGTCGCGGCGCTGCTGCTCGCGCGCGAGGATAAGGCCGTCGCGGGCCTGTTCATGCAAAACTGGGAGGAAGACGAGCGTTTCGGGGAGTGCCAGGCCGACCGCGACAGAACGGACGCCCTGCGCGTCTGCGCCAAGCTCGGCATCGCGTTTCACGCGCGCAATTTCGCCGCCGAATACTGGGATCAGGTGTTCGCGCATTTCCTCGACGAATACCGCGCCGGCCGCACGCCGAACCCCGATGTCCTATGCAACCGCGAGATCAAGTTTCGGACCTTCCTAGAGCATGCCCGCGCGCTGGGTGCCGAACGGATCGCAACGGGCCATTACGCGCGCATCGACCTCGTCGATGGCCGCCACCGCCTGCTGCGCGGCCGCGATGCGAACAAGGACCAGAGCTATTTCCTCTACACACTGGGCCAGGAGCAGCTCGCGGCGACGCTGTTCCCGGTCGGTGAGCTGCCGAAATCGGAGGTGCGCTCGCTCGCGCGCGAGGCAGGACTGCCGACCCACGACAAGAAGGACTCGACCGGCATCTGCTTCATCGGCGAGCGCGACTTCCGCGAATTCCTGGGGCGCTACATTCCGGCACGCGCGGGCGAGACGCATACACCGGACGGAACGCGCGTCGGCGCGCACGACGGCGTCATGTACTACACGCTGGGACAGCGCGAAGGCCTAGGCATCGGCGGCCGTCGTGGCGCCCCCACCGCAGCCTGGTACGTCGTGGGCAAGGACGTCATCCACAATATCCTGTACGTCGCGCAAGGCGGGGAGAACGACTGGCTGCAGTCCCGCCGTCTCGTCGCGAGCGAGCTCAGCTGGACGCACGCGTCGCTCGCGGAGGCGGAGTTCGCCTGCACCGCAAAAACGCGCTATCGTCAGACGGATCAGACTTGCCGGGTGCGCATGAGCGACCAAGGTTGCGAAGTGACGTTCGACTCGCCTCAGCGTGCAGTGACCCCCGGTCAATCGGTCGTATTCTACCGAGACGACGAATGTCTTGGCGGCGGCGTCATCGATGCGACGGACGCTCCGTTCGGTGGTCTGCCCCCGGCAAATACGCGATGAGGGAGGAACGCGTCATCGCGCTGTCGGGCATGTTCCAGGCGATCGCGCTGGTGCGCGTGATCGCGGTCCGCGGCGGCGCCGACGTGACCGCGCTGCAACCGAGCCTGTCGAGCATCTTCAAGATCGATGCCGAAAGTCCGGCCGACGTGTTCGGCGGCATCGGCAGTCTGCGACTCGGCTTCGAGACCCTCATCGACCAGCTAGACGACAAGAAGCGCGACCTCGCGACTACGCGAATCGCCGTCTCGGTCATGCGTCTGCAGCGAAAGCTCGCGGCACGATCGCACATGCTCGGCGACCTTCGCGGCGCGATCGAGACGCTCGCGGGCCAGACCACCGGGCTCGGCGTCACCGATTCGGTCGTCGTCGCCCGCCTCGCCAAGATCTACGCCGACACGATCTCGACGCTGCAGCCGCGCATCATCGTGGAGGGCAACCCGCAATTCTTGCGCCAGGAGACGCAGGCCGCGCAAATACGCGCGCTGTTGCTGGCCGCGATCCGCGCCGCCGTGCTCTGGCAACAGCTCGGCGGCAGCCAGTGGCGCCTGCTGTTCCGCCGGCGCCAATACGCGATGATGGCGCGCGGCCTGCTCGCGCAGTGCACGCTGCTGGGCGCCTAGCACCGATTCGGCGCTTTCACCCGGCGCGATCGCCTTCGCGCTTCCGCGTGCACGGCAAGTGCGCGATAATAGAAGGCTACCTTCCCCGCCAGTTCGACGCCAGGAGCCCGACATGACCGATTCCTTCGCAGCACGCGATACGCTCGACGTCCAAGGCCGGAAATACGCGATCGCGAGCCTCGCCAAGCTCGGCCAGAAGTTCGACATCACGCGCCTGCCCTACTCGATGAAGATCCTGCTCGAGAACCTGCTGCGCCATGAGGACGGGCTCAACGTGACCGCGAAGGAAATCGAGGCGGTCGCGCGCTGGGAGCCGAGGAAGGAGCCCGACACCGAGATCTCGTTCATGCCGGCCCGCGTCGTACTGCAGGACTTCACGGGCGTCCCCTGCGTCGTCGACCTCGCGGCGATGCGCGACGCGATCGTGAAGCTCGGCGGAGATGCGAAGCAGATCAATCCGCAAATCCCGTCCGAACTCGTCATCGACCACTCCGTGCAGGTCGACCATTTCGGCACCGCGGAGTCGCTCGACTTCAACGTGAAGACCGAGTTCGACCGCAACCAGGAGCGCTACAGCTTCCTGCGCTGGGGCCAGACCGCATTCAACAACTTCAAGGTCGTGCCGCCGCGCACCGGCATCGTGCACCAGGTCAACCTCGAATTTCTCGCGCGCGTCGTCATCACTGCCGAGAAGGAGGGCACCACCTGGGCGTTCCCCGACACCGTGTTCGGCACCGACTCGCACACGACGATGATCAACGGCATCGGCGTGCTCGGCTGGGGCGTAGGCGGCATCGAGGCCGAGGCCGCGATGCTCGGCCAGCCGTCGTCGATGCTGATCCCACAGGTAGTCGGATTCAAGCTCATGGGCAAGCTGCCCGAGGGCGCGACCGCGACCGACCTCGTGCTCACGGTCACGCAGATGCTGCGCAAGCATGGCGTCGTCGGCAAATTCGTCGAGTTCTTCGGCGATGGCCTGCAGCATCTGCCGCTGGCCGACCGCGCGACGATCGCGAACATGGCGCCCGAATACGGCGCGACCTGTGGCATCTTCCCGGTCGACGCCGAGGCGATCAACTACCTGCGGCTGTCCGGCCGCGACGAGGACCTCATCGCGCTGGTCGAGACGTACGCCAAGACTCAGGGGCTCTGGCACGACGCGAATACGCCGCACGCCGAATTCTCATCTACCCTAGAACTGGACCTCGCATCTGTGCGCCCGTCGCTCGCGGGGCCGAAGCGTCCGCAGGACCGCGTCCTGCTCGAAGACGTCGGCAAGAGCTACCGCGATTCGCTCGCTGCGCTGATCGTCAATCGGGCGCCGAAGACCACCGCCGAAGCGCGCTTCGCGAACGAGGGTGGCGACACCGCGATCGGCCATGACGCGAGCGTCAACGCGATCGGTCAGTCGGTGCCCGCCGCGGACAGCCCGCACTTGCGCGATGGATCGGTCGTGATCGCCGCGATCACGTCGTGCACAAACACCTCGAATCCCGCGGTCATGCTCGGCGCGGGCCTGCTCGCGCGGAATGCGGTCAAGAAGGGACTCAAGGCGCAACCCTGGGTCAAGACCTCGCTCGGACCGGGCTCACTGGTCGTCACCGACTACCTCAAGAAGGCCGGCGTACTCGGCGACCTCGAAAAGCTCGGTTTCTTCGTCGTCGGCTATGGCTGCACGACGTGCATCGGCAACTCCGGCCCGTTGCCGGCGCAGATCTCCAAAGGCATTGCCGAGGACGATCTCGCCGTGGCCGCGGTGCTCTCGGGCAATCGCAATTTCGAAGGCCGCGTACACCCCGAAGTGAAGATGAACTACCTCGCGTCGCCGCCGCTGGTCGTCGCGTTTGCGCTCGCGGGCACGGTCGACATCGACCTCACGACGCAGCCGCTCGGCGCCGGCAGCGATGGCAAGGCTGTGTTCCTCAAGGACATCTGGCCGACCAATCAGGAGATCGGCGACGTCATCGCGCGCACGCTCGGTCCCGACCTGTTCAAGCAGAATTATGCCGACGTGTTCAAGGGCGACAGCCGCTGGAACCAGATAGCTGCGCCGACCGGCGTGCGCTACGACTGGGACGAGAAGTCGACGTACATCAAAAATCCGCCGTACTTCGAAGGCATGAGCATGCAGGTCGGCAAGATCGCCGACATCCATGGCGCGCGCGTGCTCGGCATCTTCGGCGACTCGATCACGACCGATCACATCTCGCCCGCCGGCGACATCAAGGCGACTTCCCCGGCAGGCCAGTTCCTGCAGGCGCACGGCGTCGTCAAGGCGGATTTCAACTCGTACGGCTCGCGCCGCGGCAACGACGACGTCATGGTACGCGGCACGTTCGCGAACATCCGCATCAAGAACTTCATGCTCGGCGGCGAAGAAGGCGGCAACACGCTGCACTTCAGCGCGGACGGCAAGTCCTCGCAGAAGTTGCCTATCTACGATGCCGCGATCGAGTACCGCAAGAACAACGTCCCGCTCGTCGTCGTCGCCGGCAAGGAATACGGCACGGGCTCGTCGCGTGACTGGGCGGCCAAGGGCACCGTGTTGCTCGGCGTCAAGGCGGTGATCGCAGAGAGCTTCGAGCGCATCCACCGCTCCAACCTCGTCGGCATGGGCGTCCTGCCGTTGCAGTTCGGCCCCGGCGAGAACGCGCAGACGATCGGGCTCAAGGGCGACGAGATCTTCGAGATAGCGGGGCTCAGGGACGGCGCGGCGAAGGAAATCGAGGTCGTTGCCAAGGGCGGCGCGGGCGAGAAGCGTTTCAAGGCGAAGGTGCTGCTGCTCACGCCGAAGGAAGTCGAATACTTCCGTCACGGCGGCTTGCTGCCTTATGTGCTGCGTCAACTGGCGGGTGTTTCGAAGGCCGCCTGAGACGGCAAAGTCGGCGTGCCGACGAGGCGTCCGCCGGCGCGCTCGCGGCGCCGTGCACGGAAGCGCGGCCCGGATCGTCCTGCGCTGCTGCGATCGTGCGGAAGACGTGGTCAGGGTCTGCTCCGCCCGGCGACGTCGGGCGCCGTAAAGCACGCGCGGGCAGCGGCTGGCGCTAGTGGCGACGACCCGTGCGTTGCACGCTCCCCTGTTACAGCTTCTGCTCCCACTGCGCGTTGTAGCACTCCCATGCCGAGCCTGCGCGGCGCCAGCTGCTCGTGATCGCGAAGATAGAGACGCGCTCCGGCACGGCACCCGCATCGCGACCCGCGAGCGTTGCGGTCAGCTGCGCGGTCGCGCGATCGCCCTGCACCTCGACATCGATTGGACCGAGCAGCACGTTCAGGCGTTCGTTGCGCAGGACCTGCACGCGCAGGATGTTGGCCAGCCGGTTGCGATCGACGTCGCCATGATCGCCCTTGAAGTCCACGCTGACATGGTCGATGAAGTCGCGCGGCGACCCGCGTTCCATGGCCTGCTTCATCGCCGCGATCGTTTCGCGAATCTTCTCCTCGTCGGGCGTGCGCGCGCATGCGCTGGCGAATACCGCGAGCACAAGCAGCAGCAATGTCCTCATGCGCCGACCAAAGCCGCGGCGCGCCGGCGCCCGGAAAATGACGGCGAATCTTCGGCGACCATTTTCGACCGACTCAGCCACTCCGCGTGATCTTCGCGCGGATCGCCGCGCAGCGCAGCAGGCTCGAGCGCACCCAGTCGTGTGGGCGCGGCCCGAGAACGCGCCTTGTGCATCGGCGGCGCGGCGACGCCGGAAACGGCTTGGTGCTTCCCAAGGCTCCTCATCGAGATTGGCGATCATGCATTGGGATTCGGCGACGAGTTGCGCCGCGACGTCGAGATGCAGGAGCGCGCAGAGCTTCTGCCATTCGAGATCGAAATTCTCGACCATGTCCCCGAGACGGATGCCGTTGTGGCGAGATTCCACTCCGCCGAGGATCGCCTCGAAGAACGCGGTCTCAGGGAAGCAATAGACCCCCGGATGCCGCGCAAGCAGTGCTTGCACGAGCGTCGCCCCCGAACGCGGACATCCCACAATGAATACGCGCTGCATTGAAGCCAACCCCGTATCGCCTACCCAGTTGTCCATTTCGTGATCGGCGCAGCAAGGCCGCAGCGCTGCAGCGCGAGACCGACTCTTGCACAACCGCAGCGCGAATTGTCCCGGACTCGCCATTCTTTACAATCGGCTTCCATTTCTTCGGCAACCGCGCAAGTCACTGCAAGATTCGGCACGCCCGCCCGTGCGCGGACGCCATCCGCGGCCGGCGCTTGCCGAGTCAGGGCGCGCATGCTCCAATCGTGAAAACAGGCCTCGGCGCACCGATTGCCCAGGCACGAATCTGCATACCGGGAGGGGAACCATGACCATCGACAACGCGCATCCGTGGCTGGCCAACTATCCGGCCGGTGTCCCGGCCGAGATCGACGTCAACGCCTACAGTTCGATCGCCGCCGTGCTCGCGACCGCGTTCGACCGGTTCCGCCACCGGCCTGCGTATTCGAACATGGGCAAATCGCTCACCTACGGCGAGGTCGATCGCTTGAGCGCGCAGTTCGCTTCCTATCTGCTCAACGATCTCAAGCTGCAGAAAGGCGATCGGGTCGCGATCATGCTGCCCAACGTACTGCAGTATCCGATCGCCGCGTTCGGCATCCTGCGTGCGGGACTCACGGTGGTCAACACCAATCCGCTGTACACGGCGCGCGAGCTCAAGCACCAGCTCAACGATTCGGGCGCCAACGCGATCGTCGTGCTCGACAACTTCGCCGCGACTCTCGCGGAAGTGCTGCCGCATGCGCCCGCGCTGAAGCATGTAATCACGACCGCGCTCGGGGACATGCTCGGCTTTCCGAAGGCGTTGATCACGAATCTCGTGGTGCGCCACATCAAGAAGCTCGTGCCTCCCTACCGCATCGAAAACGAGGTCCGCTTCAATGACGCGCTGACGCTCGGCGGCCTCGGCACACTGCCCAAGGTCGACATCGGCCACGACGACATCGCGTTCCTGCAGTACACGGGCGGCACCACCGGCGTCGCCAAGGGAGCGATGCTCACCCATCGCAACATGATCGCGAACATGCTGCAGGCATCCGCCTGGCTCGGCACGAATCTCAGGGTGGGCGAAGAGGTCGTGATCACCGCGATCCCGCTGTATCACATCTTCGCGCTGACCGCGAACTGCCTCGTTTTCATGCAGATCGGCGGCATGAGCCTCATGATCACCAACCCGCGCGACATGCCGGGATTCGTCAAGGAACTGTCGAAGGTGCCGTTCAGCGTGATCACGGGCGTCAACACGCTGTTCAACGGCCTGCTGCACACACCCGGATTCGACCAGCTCGACTTCTCGCACATGCGCCTGACGCTCGGCGGCGGAATGGCGGTGCAGCGTGCGGTCGCCGAGAAATGGAAGCAGGTGACGCGCTGCACGCTGATCGAGGCATATGGACTGACCGAGACCTCGCCCGCCGCGTGCATCAACCCGCTCGACCTGCCCGAATACAATTCATCGATCGGCATGCCGATCTCGTCTACCGACGTCTGCATCCAGGACGACAACGGCAAGATCCTCGCGGTCGGCGAAGTCGGCGAGCTGTGTATCAAGGGGCCGCAGGTCATGCGCGGCTACTGGCAGCGTGACGACGAAACCGCCAAGGTGCTGACATCCGATGGCTGGCTGCACACGGGCGACATCGCGCGCATGGACGAGAAGGGTTATTTCTACATCGTCGACCGCAAGAAGGACATGATTCTCGTCTCGGGATTCAACGTCTATCCGAATGAGATTGAGGACGTCGTGGCCGCCTGCCCGGGCGTTCTCGAATGCGCCGCAGTCGGCGTGCCCGACGAGAAATCGGGCGAGGCGGTCAAGGTCGTCGTCGTGAGGAAGGATCCGAACCTGACCGCCGAGGCGATCAAAGAGTATTGCCGCGCGAACCTGACCGGCTACAAATTGCCGAAAGTGATCGAGTTCCGCGACAGCCTGCCCAAGACGAACGTCGGCAAGATCCTGCGTCGCGAGCTACGCGATCCGACGCCTTCATCGAGCTGAGGCGCGGCAGCCGGACTAGGGCTGGCTCGGCGACACGAGCTGCAGCTTCGTGCGCACGAGGCGCGGGTTCGGCGACAGCAGGCGCGCGATTTCATGCGCGGGTTGTGGCACCGAATACAGATACCCCTGCCCTTCGATACAGCCCTCACGCAGCAGGAACTCGTGCTGCGCCTGAGTCTCGATGCCCTCCGCGATCGTGCACAGGCCGAGGCTCTTCGCCATCGCGAGCATCGCCTGCGAGATTGCGACGTCGTTCGCATCGCTCGGCAGGCCGGCGACGAACGAGCGGTCGATTTTCAGATAGGCAACGGCTGGCAGTTTCAGATAGGACAAAGACGAATAGCCGGTGCCGAAATCGTCGATCGCGACGCTGACGCCGAGTGCGTGCAACGCGTGCATGATCCGGTTCGTATCCTCGCCCATGCTGAGCACCGAGCCTTCGGTGATCTCGAGCAGCACTCGCGATGGCGCCACCTGCGAGGACAATATGCTGCGTCCCAGGAATTCGACGAACGCGCTGTGCCCGAACCAGTTGGCCGACACGTTGAGCGCGACCCGGATCGGCGGTACGCCCTCGTCGTCCCATGACTTGAGCTGCTTGAAGACCGTCTGCATGACCCACTGGTCGATATGCCGGATCAGGCCCAAACTCTCGGCGACCGGGATGAATTCGTCGGGCATCACGTCGCCGCGATCCGGATGCTTCCAGCGCAGCAGCGCCTCGACCGCGATGATGCGACCCGTACGCATCTCGACGCTGGGCTGGTAGACGACGTAGAACTCCTCGCGCGCGAGCGCCTGACGCAGCTCCGCGGCGAGGTGCAACCGATTGCGGATGTCCGCATGCATCATCGGCGAGTAGAAACGGATCGAGTTGCGTTCCTTCGTTTTCGCCGCGTACATCGCCGCATCGGCGTTCGCGATCAGCGCCACCGCGTCGCGACCGTCGAGTGGATGGCCCGCAACGCCGATGCTCGCGCTGACGACGATCTCGTGCTCGTCGATCATGTACGGCTCTGAAATCGCAACGAGCAGGCGGCTCGCGAGCGCGCCCGCATCCTCGCGCATGCGCAGCTTGCGCACGAGCACGGTGAATTCATCGCCGCCGATGCGGCCCGCGACGTCGTTCACCGAGAGCTGACGCGCGACGCGTTCGGCGACGAGGGCCAGCAGCCTGTCGCCGATCGCGTGGCTGAAACTGTCGTTGACGATCTTGAACGCATCAAGATCGATGAACAGCACCGCCATTGCTGGCCTGTCCTGATCGACATCGAGGATCGCCTCGTTGACGAGATTCTCGAAGCACGCGCGATTGACGAGCCCCGTGAGCGGGTCATGCGCCGCGAGGTGCTCGAGGCGGACCTGGTTCGCCTTGCTCACGGTAATGTCGGTGAACACGGCGACGTAATGCTCGATCCTGTGGCGTTCATCGCGGATCGCGCTGATGCTGAGCCGCTCGGTATAGATGCTGCCATCGCGTCGACGCGTCTTAACCTCGCCCACCCAGTTGCCGTTCTGCTCGATCGTCTCCCAGATCGAGCGCGGCAGCGGGCTGCCGTCCGGCAGCGTGCGCAGGTCGTCAAGGCGCAGCGTGCGCAGCGTCTCCGCGGTATAACCCGTGATGTGCGTATGCGCGGCGTTGACCGCAATGACGCGCCGGTTGCCGTCCGCGATGATGACGCCCTCGGCGACCGAGGCCAGCGCTTCCGCCGCGATGCGCCGCTCCTGCTCCATCGCGAGGCGTTCCGAAACGTCACGCAGGATGGCCTGACGGACGATGTTCTTGCCCCACTTGGCGAGGCTGCTCTGCGCCTCCACCGGCAACAGTCCGCCCTTGGCCGAGCGCAGTTTGCCGACCGCGGGCGTGCGCCCGTCGAACGCCGTTCCGTCCTCGAACAACGCGGGGAAATTCTGGCCGATGAGTTCCTTGCGGGTCCGACCGATCCAGGTCGACGCCATGCGGTTGGCATCGACGATCGCGCCGGATTCCTCGTCGACCATCACGATCGCATCGGCCGCGCTGTCGAACAGCAGGCGGTAGCGTTCCTCGGTGCCGCGAATACCGGCCAGCGTGCGCTGCGCCATCCTGAGCCACAGCACACACGCGAGCGCTGCGAACACGATCAGCATCGTGAACAGCATGCGTCCGACCCACTTCGCGCCGGCGGCGATCGCGGACGAGAACAGCTCGGTGCGCGGCTGGATCTCGTCGTTCAGCGTCGCGATCCGCGCGATCTGCTGGATCATCACAGGGTTGGACCAGGTGGCGGAATGGCGCTTTTCGGCCAGGTCGAGGGAGATCTCTTTGAGCTGCAGGATCGAGTCGTCTGTAGAGCGCCAAGCCTGCAGCGCGTCGCGGATGTAGGGTGCATCGGGCAGATACTGGAATGTGAAGATGATGATCGGCACGGCATCGCGCATAGCGTTGTCGTGTCGCAGCGCCTCCTCCACTTCGACGTAATTGAAGTCCGCCTTGCGCGTCTCATCGCGCGCGAAGCGGTCGAACTCGAGCAATTGGTAGTTGTGATTGAAACGCGACAGGTTCTCCCTGTCGCCGTTGACTGCATAAGTAACGAGGTCGATGACGAGTTGCTTCTGCGCCTTGGACCAGACGCTCTCACCGTTGAGAAATGCGGCGAGAGCAAGCTGGATCTGCAACGCTCCCCATGCAAGGGTCAGCAGGGACGCGATAAGACCCACCAGCGCCCATGCCAATGGCATGAGGCGCCTGGATAGAGCCTTGTCTGACGCTACGCGTCCCGCATTCATGAAACGTCATCTCCCTGGGCGGTCGTACCCACAGCAAATCTACGCAGCCACCTCGGCAGCGCGCCTGATAGTACGCCGTGGCTCCACGCAATGATCTGCAAGAATTCGCATGCAAGTGTAGCTGCGCTTCACGCATTCCGTGATATGTGACACTTCATGCTTAGCAGGAGACGTGCCAAGCAGCGTGCAGACGATCTCGAGCGCTTCCCACGGGTGGGTGTCGTCGTACGCCGCATGCAGCTGCAACCACCGCAGCGAGCCCGTACGGACGTCCGCGGGAATGCTATTGCGATAGGTCTCGCTGTCGTAGAGAAGCTGCGACCACTCACCGGTCGCTCCTTCGACGGCATAGTTGGT
The DNA here is from genome assembly GCA_040005435.1 of Rudaea sp. Classification (GTDB taxonomy): domain Bacteria; phylum Pseudomonadota; class Gammaproteobacteria; order Xanthomonadales; family Rhodanobacteraceae; genus Rudaea. Next base: position 13,779 of record JBDTYX010000023.1, read on the forward strand.
CGCGGCGATGCCCGCCGCGAGCGTGTCACTGCGCGCCGCTTCCTCGCACCAGTTCGCGAGGCCGGCCGCGTTCGGCGGCACCCATCCGTTGAGCACGACCTGGCGATCCACGCCGACGCCGTCGGCCCAGGTGAGCCAGTATTCGGCATGGTTCTGCTCGACGCGGATGTTGCGCACAAGCCAGCGTCGCGCGAGGTTGTCGCCCGCGCTGCGGCCGAACTGCGTCTTCAGCAGATTCATTGCCATATAACCGGGGAAACGCTCGATGACGGGCCAGATGCCACCCATGAAGGCAGCGGTGGCGTCATGGTTCAGGCTGGCTGCGCTCATCTGCGCAAACAGTTCGTGGCGCACGACCGAAAGCTTTTCGCTCTCGGATTCGCCAACCATGTCTTGAGCCCAGATAGGGTAGCTGGACAGTTCATCAACGGGGCCATTACGTTCAAAACGGGAATTCATGGTGAAATCTCCTTCGCAGGCAAGGATGTGGGTAGGACGTCGCAACGGTTCAGGGGCCGTTACGACAGCTTCGGGCACCCAGGGGAGTGCCAGACATCCGTATTCACTACCTGATCGCGTCACGGGTCAACGAAAATCTCTACGAGTTCTCAGATATGTGACGCAAATCACAGAACCGGTGGCATTTATCCGATTCGGACGCGCTCAAACGCACCCGATTGCGGGATGCGCGAATCGTGCGCAATGCAATGCTACAAGTCGCGTGCGACGCGAATGCCGATCTGAGCGCTGCGCGACTCGGTGGGCATGCTCGTGCGAAATGCGGAACGCGCCTGCTCGGGCGCACTTCCCCACGACGCGCCACGCACGACGTGCCGGGCACACCCGGGGTTGACCCAGGCGCGGCTGTCTGCGGGCGCGCGCAGATAGCTGTCGTGCCAGCAATCCTCGACCCAGTTCGACACATTGCCATCGACGTCGCGCAGGCCGAACGGATTCGCCGTGAACTTGCCGATCGGCGACGGTCCCCAGAAGCCGTCGTTGTAGCGAGGGAAGGAGTTCGACCAGCGCCGCGCCGAAGGCGACTTGTCGCCGTCGCCGGTAAGGTTGGCGACAACCTTCGACGGGTTGCCATCGCCCCACCAGAAGCGTGTCGTGCTGCCTGCGCGGAGCGCGTATTCGTACTCGGCCTCGCTCGGCAGGCGGTAGTGCTTGCCGGTGCGCGCCGAAAGCCAGTTCGCGAACGCCACGGCGTCGTTCCAGGACACATGGACGACCGGCAGATTCTCCGCAGCGGGTGCGCCGGTGTAGTCGTCGCGCCAGGTCACGCCACGGCGTTCCAGCGTGCGTCCGGAGTCCTCGTCGTAGACGACTGAGCTGCCGATGCGGTTCGCGTCCGGCGTGTAGTCCGCGTCTTCGACGAAATTGCGGAATTCGCCGACGCTGATCTCGTCGCGACCGAGTCCAAAGCCGCTGCTGATCTGAACCTCGCGTTGCGGCTCCTCGGCCGGGCGGTGGCCTGCCTCGCGGTCGGACGCGCCCATCCGGAACGCGCCGGTCGGGATGATCACAAGCGCGGGCGCACGTCCGTTGCGATCGAGGAAACGGTCCGTGATGACCTGCCCGGGCTTGAAACTCGCATACAGGCGCGCGTTGCGCAGCCTTTCGCCGAACGCATCGACGCCGGCGACGTCCGGGCTCAGGCCGAGCGCCTTCTGCTCGAGCAGTTGGGCGAGATCTGCGTTGCCCGCGTCGAGCGCAGAATTCGCCTGCGTCATGACTGCCGTCGCACGCTGGTGACGGATTCCCTCGATCTGCGTGCGTGTGTCGAGCAGTTCGTGCGAGCCTGGCCTGATCGACGAAGCGCCGTCGAGGACCCGGTCGGCGCCGCTGAAATCGTCCTGCGCCGCCGCCGCGAGCGCACGGTCGAGGTAGATGCGCTCGATCTGCGCCATGCCCTGGTCCGCGAGCTTGTTGGCGGCATCGACCTTGACGATCTGGCGATATACGCCGAGCGCCGCAGCGGCACCCCGGTCTGTCGCGGAGCGGTCGCCGTCACCCGCGGGGAGCTGGCGCAGCAGGTTGGCGGCCTGCGTCAGCAGCGGGCTCGTCAGACGCAGTTTCTTCAGCCGCCCCTGCAGTGCGACGATATTGGCCTCGTCGAGCGCTTCGTCCTGGAGCACCGCGATCAGCCGCGCGGACTCGCCCTCGTCGCCGCGATCGAGCGCGTCGTTCGCCTGCTGCAGGATCGCATCATGGACCCTCTCGACGCCCGCCTTCGACGGAGCGCTCTTCGGGTCTGCGTCGAGCACCTGCCGATACAACGCGAGCGCTCCATCCTTGCGTTCGAGCAGGCGGCCGCGTTCGAACGCGGCGCCGGCTTTCTTGAGCAAAGCGGCAATCGCCTTCGGCGGCGGCGGCGCGGGCATCGCGAGGATCGCCGGCGGGCCCATGTCCTGGTTAGCCGCCGTCGCGGAGGACTTGCTCGGCGTTGTCGAAATTCGGGTGTCACGCGCCGCCTGCAGGGGCCGGGCGCTGCTTTCGCCGATATTGACAGGACCCGGCGCCGCGCCCACATAGGTGTTCGGGTAGAACCGATAGGCAAGCGCGAAGGCGAGTATGGCGATGCCGGCGATGCCGCCGAGCACACTCTGTTTCTGGACGATATCGCTGCCTGGCATTGCGGATGACTGTTGGTTGGTTTCGTCGCTCGAGCGAATGATCGCCGTCGACGTTGCGATGACAACTACGCGCGATTCCGGCTGACAATTTTCGCTTTCCACCTTAGGCTATGCGTCCACGCATCGCAACAGCGCGCGGCTGCGCCTTTCAGCTCCCGTTACTTCATCCGATGCGCGTTAGCGCAAGAGAACCCGTCTTCCATGCACGAATGGTTAGCAACTTCGACCGCGCTCGACGAATGGCTCGCCGCGCACTCCGCAAATGCATCGGACACGATCGAGCGCATCTGCCTCGACACCGAGTTCATGCGCACGAACACTTTTTTTGCGCGTCTTGCGCTGATCCAGATCGGCATAGGCGGCGCGATAGCGCTCGTCGATGCCCCGGCCCTCGCGCGCTTCAGCTCGCTCGCAACGCGCCTCTCGACCGACCGGTGCGTGACTGTCATGCACAGCGCGAGCGAGGACCTCGAGGCTCTCTCGGCGCTGCTCCCTGCGGGGCCTGCGCACCTGTTCGACACCCAGATCGCCGCGGCGATGATCGGCCTCGGTCCGGGCCTCTCCTACCAGAAGCTGGTCGCCGCGCTGCTCGGCATCGACCTGCCGAAATCCGAGACGAGATCGGACTGGCTGCAACGTCCGCTCACGCCCTCGCAACTCGAGTACGCCGCGCACGACGTCGAGTACCTCGACCGCGTGCACGAGCTGCTCGAGGCGAAGCTTGCGGCGCTCGGGCGCGCCGAGTGGCACGCCGAAGATTGTCGCCGCCTCGTCGATCGGGTCTGCGCCGGCGTACCCGACCTGCAACCGCAACGTGGATTCCGCGCGGCCGGCGACTGGCCGATCGAGCAACAGGCCCAGTTGCGCCGACTATTGCTTTGGCGCGAAGCGAGCGCGCGAGCGCTGGACAAGCCGCGCTCCTGGCTACTCGACGACGCCGCGCTGCTCGACCTCGGGTCGCGCGCGCCCGCCAGCGCCGACGAGTTGTTCGAGCGCACCAAGGGGCTGCGCGCGTTGCGCAGCCCGCAACGGCGCGAGCTGCTGGACCTGCTCAACTCGCCGCTCGGCGCAGACGACCTCGCGGTGGATCCCGTCCCGCCACCGCCGGATGGCGCGGAGAAGCGCGCAGTCGCTGCGATGAAGGACATCGTCGAGGCGGTCGCGATAGAACTCGACGTTCCGGCGACACTGCTCGCGCCGCGCCGCCATCTCGAGGCGCTCGTCGGCGCGCGCGCGTGGCCCCAGGCGCTCGAGGGCTGGCGCCGTCACCTGCTGCACGACGCACTGATGGCGCGGCTGCCGGCTTGACACGAACGCCTGGGATCGGTTCCACTGTGGCCATGTCCTTGCGCGCGACCACGATCACGACGACCACGACCACGATTAGCGTGGTGCGGTCGGCCGTGTGCGATTGAAGCGAAGACACACCGGCCCCGCACCTCAACGAGGATGCGGACGCGCCGCAAGCCTCACGTAGAATGCGGGCCTCGATCGATCTTTCGAGACTCCTTGCACGAGGCAGCATGAACATCGCAGAACCCTCCCCGGCCACGCCGGCAGGCAGACCCGTAACCTCGGCGCCGGCCAACGTGACGCACAAGTTCGGCGGGTCGTCTCTCGCCGACGCCGCGCGCATCCGCCACGTTGCCGACCTCGTCCGCGCGCGTGCGGAGACGGTGCAGGTCGTGGTCGTGTCCGCGATGCAGGGCGTTACCGACGCGTTGCTCAACCTGACCGATTCCGCGGCGCAAGACTTGCCGCAGTGGCGAGAGAAGCTCGAGGTCCTGCGCAAGCGTCACCTGGACATCGCGCGCGAATTGCTCGCGGACGATGCGGCGGTCGCGCGCGAGTGGCTCGGCGTGCGGTTCGACGCGCTCGCGAGCGTGCTGCACGCGATCTCGGTGCTGCGCGGCGCGGGGCGCGGCATCGCCGAAGCGACCAGCGGCAGCGGCGAGATCTGGTCTTCCTATCTGCTGCACGCGCTGTTGGGCGCACGCGGCGAGGACTACGCGTTGCTCGATGCGCGCGATGTGCTGATCGTGCGTCACGAGGAACTCGGCGTCGCGGTCGACTGGGGCGCGACGCAGGCGCGACTCGATGCGTGGCGCAGGCAGAACCCGCAGAACCGCGTCGTCGTTACGGGCTATGTCGCACGCGACGCCGAGGGCCGCGACACGGTTCTAGGCCGCAACGGCAGCGACTACTCGGGCGCGATCTTCGCCGCGCTGTTCAAGAGTCAGGAGCTGCACATCTGGACCGACGTCGATGGCGTGCTCAGCGCCGACCCGCGCATCGAACCCGAGGCCGTCACGCTCGCCGCGATGAGCTACAACGAGGCCTGCGAACTCGCCTACTTCGGCGCCAAGGTCATCCATCCGCAGACGATGGCACCAGCGATCTCGCGCGGGCTGCCGATCCTCATTCGCAACACGTTCAAGCCCGGACACCCGGGCACGCGCATCGACGCAGATGGCGACGCGACTGGACCGGTCAAGGGGCTCACGCTCGCGCATGGGCTCGCGCTGCTCAACGTCGAGGGCACAGGCATGATCGGCGTGCCCGGTACGGCCGAGCGCGTTTTCGCAGCGCTGCGCGCCGCGCGCGTCTCGGTCGTGATGATCTCGCAGGGATCGTCGGAGCATTCGATCTGCTGCGTCGTGAAGCTCGCCGAGGTCGACACCGCGCGTGCCGCGCTCGACGGCGCGTTCGCGCGCGAGCTCTCCGCGGGACAGATCAACGGCGTCAGCGTCTCGCGCGACATCAGCGTGCTCGCGGTCGTGGGCGACCGCATGGCCGGCGTACCCGGCGTCGCCGCACGCCTGTTCGACGCGCTCGCACGTTCGCACGTCAACATTCGCGCGATCGCGCAAGGCGCGTCGGAGCGCAACATCTCGGTCGCGATAGCACGCGATCAGGCGACGTTGGCCCTGCGCGCCACGCATGCCGCGTTCTGGCTGTCGCCGCAGACGATCGCGGTCGGACTCATCGGCCCCGGCAAGGTCGGCGCCGCGCTGCTCGACCAGATCGCCGAGGCGTCTTCGCGGCTCAAACGCGAGACCAACCTCGACCTGCGCCTGCGCGCGATCGCCTCGACGAGACGCATGACCCTAGACGCGCGCAACCTGAGCGAAGACTGGCGCGCGCGCTGCACGGCGAGCCACTCGGAATGCGATCTGGACCGCTTCACCGAACACCTGCGCGCGGCGCACCTACCACACGCGTTGATCATCGACTGCAGCGGCAACGATGTCGTCGCCGAACGCTATGCCGGTTGGCTCGCCGCGGGCATCCACGTGATCACGCCGAACAAGCACGCGGGCGCAGGGCCTCTCGCGCGTTATCAAGCTATCCGCGCCGCGGCGATCTCCGGCGGCGCTCGCTTTCGCTACGAGGCGACCGTCGGCGCGGGCCTGCCGATCATCCAGACTCTGCGCGACCTGCTCGATACGGGCGACGCGCTTATCGCGGTCGAGGGCATCTTCTCGGGCACGCTCGCCTGGCTGTTCAATCGCTACGACGGCGGCACGCCGTTTTCGACGCTGGTGCGCGAGGCGCACGGCCTGGGTTATACCGAGCCCGATCCGCGCGACGATCTCTCGGGCACCGACGTCGCGCGCAAGCTCGTTATCCTCGCGCGCGAGGCCGGCCGCGAGCTTTCGCTCGCCGACGTCGCGGTCGAGAATCTCGTGCCTGCGGCACTACACGCCGCGGGGCGCGACGAATTCATGGAGCGTCTCGCCGAGCTCGACGAACCGATCGCCGCGCGCTACGCCGCGGCACAGGCGCGTGGACACGTGCTGCGCTACGTCGCACGCCTCGACGCGGACGGCGCGGCCAGCGTCGGGCTCGTCGAGCTGCCGCGTGCGCATGCGTTCGCCAACCTGCGTCTCACCGACAACGTGGTCCAGTTCACCACGCGCCGCTATTGCGACAACCCGCTTGTCGTGCAGGGCCCCGGCGCGGGGCCCGAAGTGACCGCGGCGGGCGTGTTTGCCGACTTGCTGCGCGTCGCGGCGTCCCTCGGCGCGCGGGTCTGACATGCATTCGCAGGCAAGCGCGTTCTCTCCAGCGAGCATCGGCAATCTCGGCATCGGGTTCGATATCCTGGGTCAGGCGTTCGCCGGCCCCGGTGACCGCGCCACCGTACGCCGCACGCACGCCGGCCGCGTGACGATCAGCGCGATCCGCGGCAGCACCGCCGCCTTGCCGCTCGAGGCTGCGAGCAACACCGCGGGCGCGGCGCTGATCGCGATGCGCGAAGGTCTCAATTTGCCGTACGGCTTCGAGATCGAGCTCGACAAGGGCATCCCGTTCGGTTCGGGCATGGGCGGTTCGGCCGCGAGCTGCGTCGCCGCCCTCGTCGCCGCGAACGCGCTGCTAGAGCAACCACTGCCGGTCGAGGCGCTGTACCCGTTCGCGTTGACCGGCGAGGCGGTCGCGAGCGGCGGACGCCATGGCGACAACGTGGGACCGATGCTGCTTGGAGGCGTCGTGTTGGCGACTGCCGAACGCCTCGTGAGGATCGCGGTGCCCGAACGCTGGCACAGCGTACTCGTCCACCCCGACGCCGTGCTGGAAACGCGGCGCGCGCGCGAGGCACTCAAGGGCGCGTATGCGATCGGCGAATTCGTCGCGCAGAGCGCCAATCTCGCGCTTTTCCTCGCCGGCTGCCAGCACGGCGACACCGCGCTCGTCCGCGCGGGCCTGCGCGACGTGCTCGTCGAGCCGCGCCGCGCGCCTTTGATCGTCGGCTTCGCGCAGGTCAAGCAGGCCGCGCTCGACCACGGCGCACTCGGCGCGAGCATATCCGGCGCGGGGCCTAGCGTGTTCGCATGGTTCGAGACCCGCGCGGGCGCCGAAGCCGCGGCACCCGCGATGCGCGCCGGGTTCGCGGCCGCGGGCATGGCGAGCGAGAGCTTCGTGTCACCGGTGAACGGCCCGGCCGCGAGACTGATTGCATGAAATTCGTCAGCACGCGCGGCACCTCGCCCGCACTCGATCTGTCCGCGGCGATCGCGACGGGACTCGCTCCCGATGGCGGCCTGTATGTCCCGCAGTCGCTGCCGCGCTTCGACGCAGAAGACTTCGACGATCTCGACACGCTCTCCGAAGTTGCGGCGCTGCTGATCCAGCCGTTCTGCGCAGGCGATGCGCTCGCAGGCAAGCTTTCGGGGATCTGCAACGAGGCGTTTACGTTCCCCGTGCCGCTGCGTCCTCTCGGCAGTCCACGCGACCACCTGCTCGAGTTGTTTCACGGACCGACCGCCGCATTCAAGGATTTCGGCGCGCGCTTCCTCGCGTCGAGCATGCGCCGATTGCGCGCGCACGAGACGCGACCGTTGACGATCATCGTTGCGACCTCGGGCGATACCGGCGCCGCGGTCGGCGCGGCATTCGCGGGCATGCCGGGCTTCCGCGTCGTGATCCTATATCCGGACGGCCGCGTCTCGCCGCGACAGGCGCATCAATTGGGCTGCTTCGGCGCAAACGTGCGCGCGCTGCGCGTGGACGGCTCGTTCGACGATTGCCAGCGCCTCGTGAAACAGGCGCTCGGCGACGAGGCGTTGCGCCGACAGTCGCCGCTCGGTTCGGCGAACAGCATCAGTCTCGGCCGGCTCCTGCCGCAGATGGCCTATTACGCGCTGTCGTCGTTGCAGCACTGGCGCAACACCGGCGACAAATTGCATTACGTCGTACCCACCGGAAATCTCGGCAACGCGGTCGCGTGCGTGCTCGCGCGTGCCTGCGGGCTGCCGATCGGGCGCATCGCGCTCGCGACCAACGCGAACAAGGCAATCCCCGACTTCTTCGCGGGCGCCGATTTCGCGCCGCAGGCGAGTGTCGCCACGCTCGCCAACGCGATGGATGTCGGCGCGCCGAGCAACTTCGAACGCCTGACCTGGCTCTATCCGGACGCCGCGCAACTGCGCCGGGAATTCGCGGCGATCGCGGTAGACGACGCGACGATCAGGCAGACGATCCATGACCGCTACCGGCGCTTCGGCGAGGTCATGTGTCCGCACACGGCGACCGCGGCCCACGTACTCGGGCGCATGCGCGCCGGCGGCGACGAGGGCAGCTGGGCGATCGTCGCGACCGCGCATCCGGCGAAATTCGAAGCTGTCGTCGAGCCTCTGATCGGCGCCGAGGTGGCGACGCCGGCATCGCTCGCCGAACTGCTCGATCGACCCGCCCACGCGGACGCAATGGCGAACGACTATGCAGCACTGCGCGAGGTGCTTGCCGCCGAATGAGATGCGCCGCCGGCGGGTTGCACGATCCGCACTTGCCGGATATCATGCGCGGCTCCGTTGCGGACCTTTGGACCGCGCCGGACGAAGTGTGGGGCGGTAGCTCAGCTGGGAGAGCGCTGCGTTCGCAATGCAGAGGTCGGGAGTTCGATCCTCCTCCGCTCCACCAATACACAGTCCAGCGGCATCCATAGCAGTCAAAAATATGCAACAACCCGCCTCAGCGCGGGTTCTTTAATGCTTATTGTCCATGACGGCCCACCACTGTCCAGCTGGGGCCTCAGCTTCTTGGCAGTTTTGACGGTA
>JBDTYX010000175.1:0-6860 GCA_040005435.1 Rudaea sp.
GAAGCTGCCATCGCCATTGCCGAGCGAGATCGCGAGATAACCGTTGCCGTCGGCTTCGGCTTGACCCAGGGTGACGAGGTCGGGACGCCCATCGCCGTTCATGTCGGCTGCCACGACAAAGCCCGGCGCACTGAACGGATTGGGTGCCGCCGGCAACACGCTGGCAGGACCAAACGTTGCGTCACCATTGCCACGGAACAGTACCAGTCGACTGCCTTGCCCTCCGCCTGGCAGTGTGCCGACGCCAGTGCCCTGGACGACGACCAGGTCGGGGAAGTGGTCACCGTTGACGTCGACAATCGCGGCCGGTGCGGTGGGCGGCTGCGGCGGACTGAATCCACCGAGCGCGACGGTAGAGGTGATCAGCGTCTTCGGCGTACCGAACGTGCCGTCGCCTTTGCCGCTCAGCACGAAATACCCCACCTGGTAGCTCGTCCCGGTGTAAGTCGCGGAGCTGAAACTGAAGATCAGATCCGCCTTGCCGTCATTGTTGAAGTCCGCAGCTTGCACCGAGGTCACGGCAGAATAAATTTCGAAGTCGCTCCCCGATGCCATCGTTGGAAACTCGGTCACCGTGGGCACAGCGAAACTGCCGTCGCGCTTGTTCAGCGCGGTGAGATAGAAGGATCTCGCTGTGGATATGTCGACGGTACCCTGCGCCGGGATCCATACCAGATCGGGATAACCGTCCCCGTTGACGTCGACCAACGAAAACGCCCCCACGCCAGGGTTGCTATAGGTCTTCCCGCCGTAAGTGAAACTCGGGACACTCAAGGCCGCGCCCGGTGTGAAAGCGCCGTCACTGTTTCCGAGGTATGTGGTGAACGTATTCCCGTCCACGCCGACCAAGTCGAGCTTCTTGTCGCCATTCAGATCCGCGAGGTTCTGACTCTTGTATGCGCCCGCGGCCACGGGAGCGCCCTTGAAGCTGCCGTCGCCGTTGCCCATCAGCGCATACGCTTGGCCGACGCCGAACTGGTCACCAAAAAAGAAGCCTCCATTCCCGAGTCCAACAAAAATATCCGGGTTGCCGTCGCCGTCGATGTCGGTGACGCTGACGTAGCCAACGGAGTCGAGCGTCGCGTAGCTTCGCCCCTTGTTGAACGACCCGTCGCCGTTGCCGAGATAGATATCGATCTGCGCGCCGTTGTTCACGACCAGATCGGTTTTCCGGTCGCCGTTCAAATCGCCGGCCGCCAGGTTCGGGCCATAGTTCGATGTCGCCGAGCGTGGCGCAAATCCGGCTTTCGCGCCCGGCGCAAAAGTACCGTTGCCGTTGTTGAGGAGAATGAGACCGTTGGAAGCGACGAGATCCTTGCGCCCGTTGCCGCGTAAATCCGCGGCGATCAGGTTGACGATTGTTGCGGGCGAGCTGCCGCCGCCCGAGTTGATATAGGTTGGCGTCGAGATGGTAAACGACACGGCTGTATTCAGGGTGCCGTCGCCTTTGCCAGTCAGCACCGAGAGATATTCCTGCCGGGTATTGGCGTCGATCGTCGCGACGATCACGTCGGGCTTACCGTCGCCGTTGACATCCTCCAGTACGGCGGCTTCGTCGACCGAGCCGGGCAACGGATAGGGCACGCCCGCGCCGAACGTTCCGTCAGCCTTGGCAATTCTGACGGTGACCGATGCGGCGCTGGTGCCTGAATTGTCGATGCCGACGATGTCGGCCAGGCCATCGCCGTTGAGATCACCGGCTGCGACGGCGCTGATGTTCGGTTCCGACGTGTCTACGGCAAACGTGCGCACCGCATTCGAACTCGCGTCCGCCGTGAGGTAGTAGAGCGCATTCGTGCCCTTGGGGGCATAGTAACGGGCGGCCACGATCACCTGCAGGTTTTGGCTGGACCTGCCGAGATAGACGGCGGGCCTCGAGCCCACGCCCAGCGTTGCTTCGGCACAACCGCCGGGAAAGCTGCCCGCGTTCGTCGGCAGCTGCGCGAGGTCATGCAGCGCTTTCTCGTAGCTCGGCGTCGTATCGGTATTGGAAAGCGTAAAGCTCGTCGCGCCATTGAGCACGATGCTGTAATTGGCCGTGTTGAGGTTCAGCGAGCAATTGGTCTGGCGCTGAAGATAGAGCCCCCGAGGCGACTGCGCGATGATCCCCGTCAGGTTGCCGGAAAAATTGGCCAGCGGTGCGACACCTGCCGCGGTGGAACTGGTCACGCCGATCAAACCCTTGGCGAGCAAGCCGATTTTCCACAGTTGCTGTGGCAGCGTCATATCCCGCCACTGCGGGTGTTGTTTGCGCATCAACGCTGCGATCGCTGCCGTGCGTGACTCGAGATTGTCCGCCTCGAATCGCAGCGACGCCGGCTGCGGAACGCGCTGGGCTATGAGGCGCATTGCGCCCGGGTCATCGACCGGCGCCCCCCGCATGGCTTCGCTTGCAACAGCCGCCGCGTTGATGTCGACGAAGCCGACGGCTGCTGCGCAGATTGCGAGCAGCGTAGCGACCGTCGCCATTCGAATCGACCGAGGTCTCGCTCGGGACATTGGTTCGATCAGCAGCTGCAAACCGCGAATGATGTGCATGGCTCAGGCCCCCCAAGGATGTCGGCCATACTAGGCCCCGTGTTGCGCACGCAACAACCCCTCGAACGAGGGGTGTCGACGCCGAATCCTTGGCGGCGAATCGCCGTATGATGCGAGGACTTGAGTAGGGGAATGACGCGTGAAAATCCTGCTCGTGGATGATCACACTCTGTTTCGCGCCGGGCTGCGCATGCTGTTGGCCGCCCTCGGAAGGGATGCCACGATCCTGGAGGCGTCCACCGCGGCCCAGGCGCTCGCGCTGATCGACGCGCAGCCCGATATCCAACTCTGTCTGCTCGATCTATCGCTGAAGAGCGACGATGGCTTGAGTCTGCTCAGCACGACCAAGCAGATTGCGCCGAACATGATCGTCGTGGTGGTTTCCGGCGCCGACGATGCGCTGACGATCCGCAACTGCATTGACACCGGGGCGATGAGCTTCATTCCGAAAAGCGCCACGCCCGAAGTACTCACTCAGGCGTTGCAGCGTGTGCTCAACGGCGAAGTTTACCTGCCCGATGAAGTCGGTTTGAATGAAGCTGGACCGAATAGGGAGGATTTGCCGCGTCCGCTTTTGACGCCTAGGCAGCGCGAGGTGCTCAAGTATTTGAGCCAGGGCTTGCCGACCAAGCTGATCGCTCGCCGACTCGAACTATCCGAGTACACGATCAAGGAACACATCGCACTGATCTTCCAGGCGCTCGGCGTGCGCAATCGCACCGAGGCGGTGATCCGTGCCAGTCGGTTGTTGCTGCTGAGTGCGCCTTGAGATGAAGCGCGATGACCGATTCACGCAAGCTGCGACGCAATCGGCTTACAGTCGCGAAGTACTGATCGAGCTGGTCAGTCTGCATGCGCGCATCCTGCGGCGCATGCCGCTGGTGCAATCGCTGCTTGCGTTCAGCGTGGCGCTGTTCGTGCTGCCCTATGTGCCGTTGCCCGCGTTTACGGCCTGGTGCGCGCTCACCATCGGCGTGGAACTGCTGCGTGCGCGCTATGCCGCGAGTATTCTGCGTCACGCCACCGAGATAAACCCTCGTCGGGTACACGCGACTTTTGTGGCCTGGGCGCTGGCCGCAGGCGGCGCAGTCGGAATCGGCGCGGCCTGCTGTTTTCCACGGTTGCCCATTTTCGATCAGGCGATGCTCGGCGTGGTCCTGTTCGCGATGCCGGCCGCTGGCGTAGCGGTATCGCAATCGTCCCGGTACATCGTTGCCGCGTATTCGCTGTCGATCCTGATACCTGCCGCGGCAAGCTGGATGATAGTGCATCCGGATGAGGCCATCGCCTCCGGCGGTCTGGTGGCGCTTTACTGTTCGCTCGTCATTCTCGTCGCTGTGGAAAGCGATCAGTTGCTGTTGCGCTCGGTGATAATCCGGCACGAGCGCGATCGACTCGTGCGGGATCTCGAATCGCGCAATGCCGATGTCGGTGCGGCGATGCAACGTGCGGAGCAGGCCGCGCAGTCGCGCGCACGCGTGCTCGCGACTGCGAGCCATGACTTGCGCCAACCGCTACACGCCCTTTCAATCTACAGTGCGGTGCTTGCTGCGAATCCGGAGCCCGACCAGTTGCGCGAGGTGGGCGCCAACATCGATCAAATCGTGCGCTCGCTCGGCAGCCTGTTGCATGGACTGCTCGATCTTTCGCGGCTGACCGCAGGACATTTCGTTCCTGATTGCAAGCAAATGGCGCTGGATGAGGTCGTTGCGGCAGTCTGCGCCGAATACGAGCGCACCGCTCTCGGTAAAGGGCTGCAATTGTATACAGAGATTGAAGCGGTCCGATTGTTTGGAGACCCGGTTGCGATCGGGCGCATAGTCCGCAATCTTGTGGATAACGCGATAAAGTATACAGAGCATGGCAGCGTCACAGTAAGCGTGCGTTTGCAAGACGAAGGTGATGCACCGGTCGCGACGATAAGCATCGCGGATACGGGTGTAGGCATTCCTGCGGGTGAAGAGACGCGCATCTTCGAAGAGTTCTACCAGCTCGCCAATCCGGGGCGCGATCGCAGCAAGGGGGTTGGTCTGGGGCTGGCCATCGTGAAACGGCTGTGCGAGCTGATAGAGGCGGAAATCAGCGTTTCGTCTGCGCCGGGAAAAGGCAGCGACGTTCGCGTAAAGATACGTGGCGTACTGACCGACACGGAGCGTGCCGCGCCGGCGCTCGAATGGAACGAGGGCGACGATCTGTCCGGACGCAGCGTTTATCTGATCGACGATGAGGTCGATATTCTGCGTAGTACGCAGCAATTGCTCGCAACTTGGGGCATGCACGTGGCGACGGCCGAGTCGGCCGCGGCTGCAGAACAATTGTTTGCCCGCTCGCAAAGACCCGATGTGCTGATCACAGATCTGCGCCTGCGCAGCGGAGAAAATGGCGCGGATTTGGCCAGGCGCCTGCAGCAAAGGTTTCCCGGACTGCCGACGCTGATCATCACCGGCGAGGTTTCCGCCACGGCGATTCGTCAGGTTACCGAGCTCGGCGCCGTGCTGTTATACAAACCGCTGACCGCCGAAGCGCTGCGGCGCGCGATTCTTCGCGCAACTGCGGGGTCGGGCGATCATGCGCCGGTACAGCCCGCCGTGGCTTCGCTGCGCGCCCGAGCAGACGTCCAGCCGTAAAGACGTACATACACTGGCGTCAATTCAACCATGCGCCGGCGTATGCAACTCTCCCCTGTGCGCTGGTCGACCGCGCGGTGTTGACATACCCATACGTGTGGGTTACGGTGCTTCAATGACGCACCGCAGCAACCAAGGCAATCCCGTGTTCGGCTCCCGCGCCGGAGCCGCGCGCAGCGCTCTGCTCCTTCTCGTACTCGTCCTTATTACCACCGGAGGTGTGGGCTAGGGCGCGTCTGAGTAAGAGAGTCAGGCGAAGAATCCCGAACCCCGCACCCGGTAACGAGTGCGGGGTTTTTGTTTTTTACCTGTCCCTATCCCACGACGTGTTCTATCCCGAAATGCCATGAACAAACCCAGTGAACCCGTCGTAGCGGTACCGGCCCCCACGCGCGAGCGCGTCTTGGTCTTTGACACGACTTTGCGCGACGGCGAGCAGTCGCCGGGCTTCTCGATGAGCCGGCCGCAGAAGCTGCACATGGCGCATGCGCTCGCCGAGCTCGGCGTCGACGTGCTCGAGGCGGGATTCCCGCAGGCCTCCGAAGGCGACTTCGAGGCGGTACGCGCGATCGCGAAGGAAGTGCATGGTCCGATCGTCTGCGGACTCGCGCGCGCGCAGACCGGCGACATCGAGGCGTGCGCTCGCGCGCTCGAGCCGGCCGACAAGAAGCGCATCCACATCTTCCTCGCGACGAGTCCGCTGCATCGCCGGCACAAGCTCAACATGACCCGCGAGCAGGTGATCGAGACCGGCATCAAGGCGGTGCGCCTCGGCCGCTCGCTCTGCGACGACGTCGAGTTCTCGGCCGAGGATGCGATCCGCACCGAGCCTGAATTCCTCATCGAAGTGCTCTCCGCGATGATCGAGGCGGGCGCAACGACGGTCAACGTGCCCGACACGGTCGGCTACACGACGCCCGAGGAGATCTTCGCGCTGTTCGCGCGCCTCAAGCGCGAGGTGCGCGGCATCGAAAAAGTCGTCTTGAGTTCGCATTGTCACAACGATCTGGGCCTCGGCGTCGCGAACAGTCTCGCCGCGGTCGCGGCGGGCGCGCGTCAGGTCGAGTGCACGATCAACGGCATCGGCGAGCGCGCGGGCAACGCGGCGCTCGAGGAGATCGTGATGGCGCTGCGCACGCGCGCCGACCGCTTCAACGTCGACACCGGTATCCGCACCCAGCTGCTCGTGCCGACCTCGCGCCTGCTCGCGAACGTCACCGGCTCGACGATTCCGCGCAACAAGGCGATCGTCGGCGAGAACGCGTTCGCGCACGAGTCGGGCATCCATCAGCACGGCATGCTGAAGAACCGCGAGACCTACGAGATCATGCGTCCCGAGGACGTGGGGGTCGAGAAGACCCAGCTCGTGCTCGGCAAGCATTCGGGCAAGCATGCGCTGCGCGACCGCCTCAAGAATCTCGGTTACGAGATCGAGGACGCGCAACTCGAGGACCTGTTTCCGCGCTTCAAGGCGCTCGCGGACAAGAAGAAGGAAGTGTTCGACAGCGATCTCGATGCGCTCGTGCTCGGCCAGGATCCGGCGACGCTCGGCCCGTGGAGGCTCGAACAGCTGCACGCGACCTCGCATCTCGGCGGCGGCGCGTCCGCGTCGGTGCGGCTGCGCAACGACGACGGGCGCAGCGTCGGCGAGACGGAAGGCGCGCTCGGCGACGGTCCGGTGCACGCGATGCTGCG
>JBDTYX010000176.1:0-6860 GCA_040005435.1 Rudaea sp.
GACGCGACAAACGCAGGCTCCGCTTTTTGCCGCCGGCAACTCTCCGCGCGGACTCGTGCGCGGCCGTGCTGGTGCATGCGCGAGAGCGCGCCGTGCGGCCCGCGGCTTCACGCTGATCGAGATTCTCGTCGTCGTCGTGATCCTCGGCATCCTCGCCGCGATCGTCGTGCCGCGCGTGATGGAACGCCCGGGAGAGGCGCGCGTCGTGCGCGCGAAGCAGGACATCCAGGCGGTCGTCACCGCGCTCAACATGTACCGGCTCGACAATTTCGCGTATCCGAGCACCGAGCAGGGGCTCGAAGCGCTCGTCAGCAAGCCGAGCGGCACGCCCGACGCGCCGAACTGGCATCAGCATCTCGACAAGCTGCCCAAGGACCCCTGGGGCCATCCGTACCTGTACTTGCGTCCCGGCGCGCACGGCGACATCGACGTGTTCAGCTACGGTGCGGACGGCAAGCCCGGCGGAGACAAGGAAGACGGCGACGTCGGCAACTGGGATCTGTAGGTCGGCGCATGCGACTCCGCGCACGCCGTCGCCGCGCTTTCGAGACACGCGCTGCGCGCCGTGCTGCGGCGGTAGCGGATCTGCGCGCGGCGCGCGGCTTCACGCTGATCGAGATCCTCGTCGTGCTCGTGATACTTGCGGTGGTCGCGGGCGCGGTGAGCCTCTCGATCGTCGGCGCGGGCGGAGAGCGTATCCTCACGCGCGAAGCCGAACGCACGCAGGCGCTGCTCAATTTCGCCTGTGAGCGCGCGCAGCTCAGCGGGCGCGACATCGGCATCTCGGTCGCGCGCACGGGCTATCGATTCAGTCACTTCGACCAGGACGTGTGGATCCCGTATCGCGAGGAATCGCTGCGCGCGCGCAACTGGCCCGCGAGCTTTTCGATCGCGCTGAGCCGCGACGCGCAGGCGATCGCGCTCGACGAAAAATTTCCGGACCGGCCGCAGCTGCTCTGCTACTCGTCGGGCGAGCTGACCGCATTCCGGCTCGAGCTCGCGTTGCCCGATCTCGCGCGCCGCTATCGTATCGATGGCCGCGGCGACGGCCAGGTACTGCTGACGGCGGTCGATGCGCGTGCGCGCTGAGCGCGTTCGACGCCGCGCCCGCACGCCGCGCGTGCGCGGATTCACGCTGCTCGAGGTGCTGATCGCGCTGCTCGTACTCGCGCTCGCGCTGCTCGCGCTGACCCGCACCGCCGCGCTGCAGGTGCAGGGCTTCGCCGACCTGCGCGAACGCACGCTCGCGGGCTGGCTCGCGCAGGACGTGCTCGCCGAGACGCGCCTCGCGAACCCGCTGCCCGATCCCGGGCGCAACAGCGGCCTGCGTCGCTTCGGCGATCGCGACTGGCGCTGGGAGGTGCAGGTGCAGGGCACGTTGGTGCCGAGCATCCGCCGCATCGACGTGCGTGTCGCCCCGGCCGCCGCGCCGCGCGACACGGTCGCGCAGCTCAGCGGTTTCAGCGGCCTCGACCTCGCGCGCTGATGGCCGCCGTAGATCGCGTCAGAGCGACCCGCGCGTCCTGCAACGCGTCCCGGCGCGGCTTCAGCCTTATCGAGTTGCTCGTGGCGCTCGCGGTGTTCGCGACGATGGCGGGAATCGCCTGGGGCGCGCTCGATTCGGTCGCGCGCACTCGCGCCGCACTCGCGCGCTCAGAAGACGACCTGCGCTCGCTCATGCTCGCGGTCGGTTCGTTGCAGCGCGAGCTGCGCCAAGCCGTCGCGCGGCCAGTGCGCGGCAACTACGCAGAGAGCGTCGCGGGTTTTCTCGGCAGCGGCGACCGCCTCGAATTCTCACGTCTCGGATTCGCCAATCCGCTCGCGGAGCGTCGCTCCAACCTCGAGCGCGTCGCCTACGCGGTCGACGGCGGCCGGCTCATACGAGCGAGCTATCCGGTGCTCGATCGCGCCGCGGGCACGCAGGCCGTGCCGCGCACCCTGCGCGAGCATGTGCGTTCGCTGCGCCTGCGCTACCTCGACGCCGACCGGCGCTGGATCGGCGCTTGGCCCGTCGTCGACGCCGGCACGAACGCAGCGATCCTGCCGCTCGCGGTCGAGATACGCCTCGACACGGAGGACTACGGCGAGATCACCGCGATCGTCGAACTCGTCGCCGACTTCGGCGGGAGCGCGCGATGAATGGGCAGCGCGGGTCGCCGAAGTCGCGCATGCAGCGCCCGCGGGTAGGCGATGCTCGACGCCAGCGCGGCGTCGCGCTGATCATCGCGCTGCTCGTGGTCGCGCTCGCAGTCGTGCTGATCGCGGGCCTGCTCGACCGCGGCGAGCTCGCGGTCGCGCGCGTGCGCAACCAGTTGCGTGAGGCGCAGGCGCAGGCGTACTCGCAGGGTCTCGAGGCGTATGCCGCGCGCGTCCTCGCGCAGGCGTCCGCGAGCGACAACGAGGTCGACTCGAACGACTCGCCCTGGGCGGTGCCGCTGCCGCCGACGAGCGTGCCCGGCGGAAAAATCGTCGCGTCGATGAGAGATCGCAACGGCTGCTTCAATCTCAACAACCTCATCGATGCGAGCGGCGCGCCGAGCGACATCTGGGGGCCGAAATTCCGCCGCCTGCTGCGTGCGCTCAATGTCGACGAGACGCTCGCCGAGGGCATCGTCAGCTGGATGCGTTCCGGCACTTCTCCCGACGACAACTACTACCTGCAGCAGGAGGTTCCGTACCGGCCTGCGAAGCGCGCGTTCGTACACGTGTCGGAGCTGCGCCTCGTCAAGGGCATCACGCCCGAGGTCTATGCGCGCCTCGCCAAGGACGTCTGCGTGCTGCCGCGCGGCACGCCGATCAACATCAATACGGCCAGCGCCGCGGTGCTGATCACGCTGTCGAGCATCGTCGACCTCCAGACCGCCAAGGGGCTCGCGCAGGACGGCCGCGCGCAGTACGCGTCGATAGACGAGATCCGCGCCAAACTTCCCGGGCAACTGATCGAATGCGGCGGTCCGGAGATCCCGGTGAGCCAGTGCTACGACGTGAAGAGCAGCTATTTCCTCGCGCGCGGCGACGTGATCCTCGACGAATTGCCGTTCACGTTCTTCAGCCTCATCGAGCGGCGCTCCTCGGGCGGCAGCAGCGCAGGCATCCGCGTCATCGAGCGCAGCCGCGGCACGGATTTCTAGGCCGGCGGGCGTCCCGCAGCTGCTAGAATCCCGTCCAGTTCTCCGTGCCCACGCCCGATGCCCGATCGCCTGCTGCTGCGCTTGTCCGCCGACGGATCGATGACCTGGTTGACCCAGGATGCGAGCGGGCGCGCGCTTTCGGCCGCGAACGCGGGCGCGCCGCCCGCGGAGACGCTCGCGCGCTCGACGCACGTCATTGTGCTCGTCCCGGCCGAGGACGTGCTGCTGCTCAACGCGCCCGCGGTCTCGCAGCAGCGCGCGCAGCTCGCCAAGGCGTTGCCGTATGCGATCGAGGAGCGCCTCGCGAGTCCCGTCGAAGACCTGCTGATCGCGCTGCCCGACGAAATCCATGGAGACTCGATCGGCGTCGCCGTCGTCGCGCGCGCGACCCTGGCGCGCTGGAAGGAGCTGCTCGCGGCGCGCGCGATCCGCGCCGACCTGCTCGTGCCGGAGACGCTCGCGCTGCCGGTAGCCGCGGGCGCGTCGACGCTGCTGATCGACGGCGAGCGCGCGTTGCTGCGTACAGACGCGACGCAGGCGAGTGCCTGCGACCTGCGCGCGCTGCCGGCCTGGACCGCGACGATTGACGCGCCGCTCGAGGTCTTCGATTTCCGCGTCGCCGCGCCGCTGGCGCTGGACGGCAACGTGCTGCGCTACCACGAACGCCAGCGCGACGTGCTGGCATTCCTCGCGGCGCACCTGCCCGCGAAGCCGGCGCTCAACCTGCTCCAGGGCGAGTTCGCGAGCACGCATCGGCAGCTGCCGGCGCAGCGGCTATGGCGTATCGCGGCCGCGCTCGCGGCGGCGGCGCTGCTGCTCTCGGGCGCGCTCGCGGGCGGCGACTGGATGCGCAAGTCCGCCGAGTCGCGACGCCTCGATGCCACGATGCGAGAGGTGCTGCACACGAGCTTCCCGGGGCTCGACAACGTCGCGGGTGACCCCCAGCAGCTGATGCGCAGCGAGATCGCGCGGCTGCGCGGCGCGGGCGAGGGCACGGCGCTGCTGCGTGTACTCGGCGAGGTCGCACCGATCCTCGGCAGCTCGAGCAGGATCATGGTCAGAGGCATCGAATACCACAACGCGACGCTCGAGCTGAGCCTGCGCGCGCCCGACGTCGAGGCCCTCGACCTCGTGCGCGAACGTCTCTCGGGTCTCGACGGGATCAACGCGGTCCTGACCGCCGCCGACCGCAACGACAACGGCGTCGACGGCCGGCTGCGCATCACGCTGGTAAAGTCATGATCGCCGCGCGCTGGGACGCGTTCTCGCCTCGCGACCAGCGCATGCTCGGCGGCGGTGCGATCGTCGTGGTCGTGCTGCTGGGCTGGGCGTTCCTGTGGCATCCGCTCGCGCTCGCGCGCGAACGCCTCGAGCGCGAGATCGCCGGTGGCCGCTCCGCGCTGGCGTGGATGCGCGCGGCGCAAGGCGAGGTACCCGGCCTATCCGCGCACGGCGCGCGCGGCGCGGTCGACCGACAGGGTAAGTCGCTGCTCGCGCTCGCGGACGTGACCGCGCGCGGCGCCAGTCTCGGCAGCGCGCCCGCGCGCGTCGAGCCGACCGGGCCGCGCAGCGTGCGCGTGAGCCTCGAGAAGGTCAACTTCGATGCGCTCGTCGGTTGGGTCGAGACGCTCGCGCGCGACTACGGCGTGCAGGCGAGCGACTTGTCGGTCGAACGCGTCGAGAGTCTGGGCCTCGTCAACGCGCGCGTGACGCTCGAAGACCCGTAACGCGATGCGGAAAGTTCTCTTTGCCGCCGTCGCGCTGTTAGCCATCGTCGCGATCGCCGTCTACACGCTGCCCGCGGATGTTGCATACGCGTGGTTCGGCAAGCGCCTGCAGCCCGCAACGCTCTCCGACCTCGGCGGTGACGTCTGGAACGGTCACGCCGGCAACCTGCGTGTGCTCGGTCGCGACATCGGCAAGCTCGAATGGCATCTGCGCGCGTGGCCGTTGCTGCGCGGCGAGTTGCAGGCGAATGCAGAGGTGAGCGGCGCCGGCGGCTCCGGCAGCGGCGCGCTCAGCCAGACGGCAGATCAGACGCTCGACGTGCGCGACGCCGCGATCAGCCTGCCCGCGGCGACGATCGAGCCCGCGCTCGGCGTGCCGAGCCTGCACCTGCGCGGCACGGTCGAAGTCTCGCTCGCGCACGCGCGCCTGCGCGGCATCTGGGTCGAGGCGCTCGAGGGCAGCGCTGTCTGGCGCGATGCGGCGGTGTTCGGCGCCGCGCAGGCCCGGCTGAGCGACCTGCGCGTCGATTTCGCGACGCAAGCGGACGGGACGATCGGCTGCAGCGTGCGCGACCTCGGCGGACCGCTCTCCGCGCAAGGACATTGCACGTTCAAGGCCGGCGCCTACGACGCCGAGGTGCGCCTTGCGGCGCGCGCTGGCGACGCGCGCGTGCTCGACGCGTTGCAGTACGTGGGGCAGCCGCAGGCCGACGGCTCGGTGCTGCTCAAGATCCGGGGCCACCTGCTCAACGTGTTCTAGTACGATTCCACGATGCCAGCCAACGCGATGCCCGACGACAAATTCCTCGACCATGCGCTGGACGTCGCACGCCACGCCGCCGCGGCCGCCGCGGACGTGATCGCCGCGCACTACCGTGCGGGCGTCGTGGTCGAGACCAAGCCCGACCAGACGCCGGTCACGGTCGCGGATCGTGAGGCCGAGGTCGCGATCAAGCGCGTGCTCAAGGCGGCGTTTCCGGAGCACGCGTTCTACGGCGAAGAGGAAGGCCGCGAGGGCGAGGGCGACTTCCTCTGGCTCATCGATCCGATCGATGGCACGCGCAGTTTCGTGCGGCATTATCCGATGTTCTCGACGCAGATCGCGCTGATGCATCGTGGCGAACTCGTGCTCGGCGTGTCGAACGCGTCCGAATTCGGCGAGGTCGCCTGGGCGCGGCGCGGTGGCGGTGCTTATCTCGGCAAGGACTTCTCGATGGGCGCACCGATCCGCGTCGCGGCGACCGACGGATTCGACGCAGGCACCGCTATCTCGTTCGGCAACGTCAAGACGCTCGCGCGCGGTCCCGGCTGGCAGGCACTCGCGGCGCTGATCCAGCGCTGCGGGCGCACGCGCGGCTACGGGGACTTCTACCACTACCACCTGCTCGCGTGCGGCAGCCTCGATCTCGTGCTCGAGTCGGACGTCAACATCCTCGACATCGCCGCGCTGGCGGTGATCGTGCGCGAGGCCGGCGGCGTGTTCACCGACCTCGTGGGCGCGCCGCTCGATCTCGACACGCGCAGCGTGCTCGCGGGCACTCCCGCGCTGCACGCGCAAGCGCTCGCGCTGTTCG
Organism: Rudaea sp.; assembly: GCA_040005435.1. Classification (GTDB taxonomy): domain Bacteria; phylum Pseudomonadota; class Gammaproteobacteria; order Xanthomonadales; family Rhodanobacteraceae; genus Rudaea. Next base: position 6,433 of record JBDTYX010000176.1, read on the forward strand.
CCTGAGCTTTGCGCGTGCGCCGAGAACGGCGATGGGATCGGGGTTACAATGGGGCATGCCCAAACCTCCGATCATCCACGCCCGCCGGCCCGGCGAAGGCAGCCAGTTCCTGCGCGTAGAACTGCTCGATCTCGAATTCTCCAACGGTCAGCGGCGTACCTACGAGCGGCTCAAGAGCTCGGGCCTCGGCGCCGTGATCATCGTGCCGATGCTCGACGACGACACCGTTTTGCTCGTGCGCGAATACGGTGCCGGCATCGACCGCTACGAACTCGGGCTGCCGAAGGGGCGGCTCGATCGCGACGAGACCGTCGAGCAGGGCGCGGATCGCGAGCTCAAGGAAGAGGTAGGTTTCGGCGCGCGCGACCTGCATATCCTGCACACGCTGTCGCTGTCGCCGACCTACATGTCCTCGATGACTCACGTCG
>JBDTYX010000024.1:0-22804 GCA_040005435.1 Rudaea sp.
CGATGATCATCATGTCCTGCGTCGTCTACGGCATGGCGTTCGATTTCTTCAACATCTCCGGCTCGCTGTTCGTCGAGGGCCAGTGCGACCCGAAGATCCGCGCGAGCGCGCAGGGCCTGTTCATGCTCATGACGAACGGTATCGGCGCGGTGCTCGGCAGCTCGATCTCGGGCGTTCTGATCGATCGCTATTTCACCGCGGCCAACGGCGACAAGGACTGGTTCCACATCTGGCTGACTTTCGCCGGCTATGCGCTCGTCACCGCGATCGCGTTCGCGCTGGTGTTCAAGCACAAGCACGACCCGCGTAACCTCGCCGATCCGAACGTGCATCTGCCGCTCGGCGAAGAATTGAATCAACCCTGATGCGTTCGCCGCCGAGCCGCCGTCACTGCATCAAACCGAGACCTGCCCGATCCAGTGAACGCACGCGATGACGACAAATTGACGTTTTCCACGCGGCTCAGCCGACGCGACGTGTTGCGCGGCGGCGCCGTCGCGCTCGGCGCCGCGCTGCTGCCCTGCGGCAGGGCCCACGCCTCCACCGCGAATTCCGCGCGCGGCAAGCGCAACTGGTCGCTGATCGAAACCGCGCGCGACAACGGCAACCGCCTCGCCGCGTCGACGATGCCCGAAATCGCATTGGAAAAATCGTTGCGGGTCCTGCAATGCGATCCTGACCGCCGTTTCCAGCGCATGACCGGCTTCGGGGGCGCGCTGACCGAGAGCTCGGCCTACGTATTGGCACAATTGCCGCCCGCGCTGCGCGACGACGTGCTCGCACGCTACTTCGACCCGCACCATGGCATCGGCTACACGCTCGCGCGCACGCACATCGGCAGCTGCGACTTCTCACTCAACATGTGGACGCTCGCGAACACGCCGGGCGATTACGAACTGCTCGACTTCTCGCTCGCGCCGATGCACCGCTGGCTGCTTCCGTTGCTGCACGACGCGCGGCGCGACGCCGGCGCGGATCGGCTGCGCCTGCTCGCCTCGCCCTGGAGCCCGCCGGCCTGGATGAAGACGAACAACCAGATGGACGACGGCGGCACGCTGCGTCCGGAATACGCACCGACCTGGGCGCGGCATTACGTGCGTTACATACAGGCGATGCGCGCCGAGAAGCTGCCGATCTGGGCGCTGACCGTGCAGAACGAGCCCGAGGCCGAGCAACGCTGGGAGTCCTGCATCTACACGCCGGAAGCCGAGCGAGACTTCGTGCGCGACCACCTCGGACCTGCATTGCACGCCGCGAATCTCGACGGGGTGCAACTGTTCGGCTGGGACCACAACCGCGACTTCATCGAGCGCCGCGCGGACGCGATGCTCGGCGACCCGGCGACCGCCAAGTATCTCGCCGGCATGGCCGTGCACTGGTACGTCAGCGACGACTACGCCGCCGCGCAGCGCGTAGTCGACAAGTATCCGGGCAAGCAGGTGATCTTCACCGAGGGCTGCGTCGAGGGCGGCGCGAAACCTGGCGAATGGGCGGTCGGCGAACGCTACGCGCGCAATATAATCGGCGACCTCAGCCACGGCGTCAGCGCGTGGATCGACTGGAACATCGCACTCGACCTGCGCGGCGGCCCGAACCACGTCGGCAACTTCTGCGATGCGCCCGTGCTCGTCGACACGCACGCGAAGACCGTGCGTTACCAAAGTTCGTTCCACTACATCGGTCACTTCAGTCGCTACGTGCAGCCGGGGGCGCGGCGCATCTCGACCGATGCGATTCCGGACGGCCTGCGCGCGATCGCGTTCGTCAACCCGGACGGCGGCATCGCCGCGATCGTCGTCAACGACGGCGATACCGAGCATGCGTTCGCGCTCGCAGCGGGCGCCGACCAGCGCGGCTGCCGCATCCCCGCGCACGCTATCCAGACCTATCTGATCCCGGCGTAGCGAGCGCGGCCGCGTGGAGGGCGTCTGCGCGGTCGGCCGGCGCGCGCCGCCCGCTGCAGCGGTTCACACGCGCCTTTCGCGTGCGCTTGCGAGCGCTACGCCGCGACGCGCGCCGAACCGGTATACAATGTGCGGATGCGCATCGGGCCCATCCTCATCGATCCGATCGTCGGCCTCGCGCCAATGGCCGGCGTCACCGACAAGCCGTTCCGCCAGCTGTGCAAGAAGCTGGGCGCGGGCCTCGCCGTATCCGAGATGACGACGAGCGATCCGCGCCTGTGGAAAACGCGCAAATCGGTGCAGCGCATGGACCACGCGGGCGAGCCCGACCCGGTCAGCGTGCAGATCGCGGGCTACGACCCGGCGATGCTCGCCGACGCCGCGCGCTACAACGTCGATCACGGTGCGCAGATCATCGACATCAACATGGGCTGTCCCGCGAAGAAGGTCTGCAACGTGTACGCGGGCTCGGCGCTGCTGCAGGACGAGCCGCTCGTTGCGCGCATCCTCGCGGCGACCGCAGCGGCGGTGGCGGTCCCGGTGACGCTGAAGATCCGCACAGGCTGGAATCGCGACAACCGCAACGGCGTGCGCATCGCGCGCATCGCCGACGATTGCGGCATCGCGGCGCTGACCGTGCACGGGCGTACACGCGCCGACCAGTACAACGGCGAGGCCGAATACGACACGATCGCCGCGATCAAGGCTGCCGTGTCGATTCCCGTATTCGCCAATGGCGATATCGACTCGCCGCGAAAGGCGCGCGCGGTTCTCGATTATACGAAGTGCGACGGCGTGTTGATCGGCCGTGCGGCGCAGGGACGTCCGTGGATCTTCCGCGAGATCGCGCACTTTCTCGCCACGGGTCTGCTGCTCGCGCCGCCGAGCGCCGCCGAGATCGGCACGATCCTGATCGAGCATCTCGAAAACCTGCACGCGTTCTACGGCGAGCCGCAAGGTGTGCGCATCGCGCGCAAGCATCTCGGCTGGTACGCGAAGGACCGTGACGAGAATGCCGCGTTCCGCGCAGTCGTCAACCGCGCCGAGACCGCGACCGAACAGCTGCGCCTTACGCGCGAGTTCTTCGTGATGCCCGAAGCCCCGCTCGCACGCGCCGCCTAAAGGCGCTAGCGGGTGCCGAACAGCCGGTCGCCCGCGTCGCCGAGTCCGGGCACAATGTAGCCATGGTCGTTGAGGTGGCTGTCGACCGCCGCCGCATAGATCGGCACGTCGGGATGCGCAGCCTGCAGGGTTTTTACGCCCTCGGGCGCCGCGACGAGGCAGACGAATTTGATGGCCTTCGCGCCGCGCTGCTTGATCCGCTCGAGCGCGGCAACGGCAGAATGGCCGGTCGCAAGCATCGGATCGAGCACGATCGCGAGGCGCTCGTCGATGTCGGTCGGCAGCTTGCAGTAGTACTCCACGGCCTGCAGCGTGTCGGGGTCGCGGTACAGGCCGACGTGGCCTACGCGCGCCGACGGGATCAGGTCGAGCATGCCGTCGAGCAGCCCGTTGCCAGCGCGCAGGATGGAGATCAGGCAGAGTTTCTTGCTCGACAGCTTGGGCGACTGGATCTGCGCGAGCGGCGTCTGGATCGTCACGAGCTCGAGCGGCAAGTCGCGCGTGACCTCGTAGGCGAGCAGCGTGCTGATCTCGCGCAGCAGACGACGGAAGCCCGCGGTCGAAGTCTCCTGGCGCCGCATCAGCGTGAGCTTGTGCTGGACGAGGGGATGATCGATCACGTGAACGCTGGCCATGGCTTTCCGTCAGTGGGAATTCCGGCGATTGTGACATGCCGACTGCAGTGCACGCAGCCTGCAAGCGCGCAGGCGCTAGCGCCGCCGCTTGCGCATTGCGCTCAGGCGCGGACAATAGCGTTAGGGACTCTCCGCTGGCGCGGGCCGCAGATAGGTCGCTGCCAATTTCTGGCCGTCTAGCCGTCCAATTAAAGGCAAGCTGAACAGCGTATGGTGGGCGCCACCGCACGGCTGCAAAAACCCGCCGCGGCGTGTATCATGCGCGGCTGTTAAATCCTTCTATTCGCATTAAAGGATATATCCAACAATGACCAGCACGCTCTTCACCTCAGAATCGGTGTCCGAAGGCCATCCGGACAAGGTCGCCGACCAGATCTCCGATGCCGTCCTCGACGCCATCCTCGAGCAGGACAAGCGTGCGCGCGTCGCCTGCGAAACCATGGTGAAGACCGGCGTTGCGATCGTTGCCGGCGAAGTCACCACATCGGCGTGGATCGATCTGGAAGCGCTGACGCGCAAGGTCATCCTCGACATCGGCTACGACTCGTCCGACGTCGGTTTCGACGGCGCGACCTGCGGCGTGCTCAACCTGATCGGCAAGCAGTCGCCCGACATCAACCAGGGCGTGGACCGCAAGCATCCCGAAGAACAGGGCGCGGGCGACCAAGGCCTGATGTTCGGCTACGCGACGAACGAGACGCGCGACATGATGCCCGCGGCGATCTTCTACAGCCATCGCCTCGTCGAGCAACAGGCCAAGGTGCGCAAGAAGGGCGTACTCAAGTGGCTGCGCCCCGATGCGAAGTCGCAGGTAACGCTGCGCTACGAGGACGGCAAGGCCGTCGCGATCGACGCAGTCGTGCTGTCGACCCAGCACGATCCTTCGGTCAAGCAAAAGGATCTCGTCGCGGCCGTGCGCGAGGAGATCCTCGATCCCGTGCTGCCGAAGAAATGGATCCACAAGGGCACGAAGTTCCACATCAATCCGACCGGCAAGTTCGTGATCGGCGGACCGGTGGGTGACTGCGGCCTCACCGGACGCAAGATCATCGTCGACACCTACGGCGGCTGGGCGCGCCACGGCGGCGGCGCGTTCTCGGGCAAGGATCCGTCGAAGGTCGATCGCTCGGCAGCGTATGCCGCGCGCTACGTCGCGAAGAACATCGTCGCCGCGGGCCTGGCCGAGCGTTGCGAGATCCAGGTCAGCTATGCGATCGGCGTCGCCCATCCGACCTCGATCTCGGTGACCACGTTCGGCACGGGCAAGATTTCCGATCATCAGATCGAGAAGCTGATCCGCAAGCATTTCGACCTGCGCCCGTACGGCATCATCCAGATGCTCGATCTGATCCACCCGATGTACCAGCAGACCGCGAGCTACGGCCACTTCGGCCGTGCGCCTCGCGAGTTCAGCTACAAGGACAGCGCGGGCAAGAGCCACACGGCCACGGCGTTCTCGTGGGAGAAGACCGACAAGGCCGAGGCGCTGCGCGCGGATGCCAAGTTGAAGTAAACGTCTCCGCGCGAGCGGATCGGCAACACCCAAGCGACGGGCCGCCACGTGCGGCCCGTTTTCTTTTGCGACGCGTGAAGCAGGCACCGATGCGCGAGCGCCATGATCTGGCCTGACCCGCTATTTCTTCGCGCGGGAACGAAAGCAGGCGGCGCGATCACCACGCCAGCTACAATGGCGCGATGCCCCTGATCCAGCTCCAGAACGTCGACTATAGCGTCGGCGGCCCCCTCTTGCTCGCGCGCGTCGATCTCGTCATCGAGCCGGGCGAGCGCGTCTGCATCGTCGGCCGCAACGGCGAAGGCAAGTCGACGCTGCTGCGCCTGATCGCGGGCGAAATCCGGGCCGACGACGGCGAATTGCGCGTGCAGGGCGGCGTGCGCATCGCGCGGCTCGCGCAGGAAGTGCCGCAAGGCACGCAAGGCAGCGTCTTCGACGTCGTCGCGCTCGGTCTCGGCGAGCTCGGTGCGTTGCTCGCCGAGTACCATCATCTGATCGGCCACCACGAGGCGGAGCCTGGCGACCTCGCCGCGCTCGGCGCGGTGCAGACGAAGATCGAAGCGCTGCACGGCTGGGACCTCGAGCGCCGCGTGCAGCAGGTGCTCGCGCGCCTCGACCTGCCCGAGGACGTCGACTTCGCCGCGCTCTCGGGGGGCATGAAGCGACGCGTTCTGCTCGCCCAGGCGCTCGTGCGCGCACCCGACCTGCTGCTGCTCGACGAGCCGACCAACCACCTCGACATCGAGGCGATCGCGTGGCTCGAGGAGTTCCTGCGCGGATTCGAGGGCAGCATCGCATTCGTCACCCACGACCGCAGTTTCCTGCGCGCGCTCGCGACGCGGATCGTCGAGATCGACCGCGGTCAGGTGACCTCTTGGCCCGGCGACTACGACAACTACCTGCGCCGTCGCGAGGAGCGACTGCATGCCGAAGCGCAGGCGAGCGCGTTGTTCGACCGCAAGCTCGCGCAGGAGGAGGTCTGGATCCGGCAGGGCATCAAGGCGCGGCGCACCCGCAACGAGGGGCGCGTGCGCGCACTCAAGGACATGCGCCGCGAACGCGCGCAGCGCCGCGAGCTGGGCGGCAACGCGCGCATGACGCTCGCGACGGGCCAGTCGTCCGGCAAGAAGGTCATCGAGGCGAAGCATGTCGACTACGCATGGCGCGAGGCCGCCAGTCGCGCCGGCGAAGCCCGCGGCGAGAAGATGATCCTGCGCGATTTCTCGACGACCGTGATGCGCGGCGATCGCATCGGCATCATGGGCCCGAACGGTTCGGGCAAGACGACGCTGCTCAAGTTGTTGCTCGGCGAGCTGGCGCCGCAGCGCGGAGAAGTGATCCTCGGCACCGGTCTCGAGATCGCCTACTTCGACCAGCATCGCGCCGCGCTGCGTGACGACTGGAACGCGCTCGACAACGTCGCCCAGGGTAGCGAATACATCGAGCTCGACGGCCAGCGCAAGCACGTGCTCGGCTACCTGCAGGACTTCCTGTTCTCGCCGGAAAGGGCGCGCGCGCCGATCACGCGGCTGTCGGGCGGCGAGCGCAATCGCCTGCTGCTCGCCAAACTTTTTGCGCAGCCGTCGAACCTGCTCGTGATGGACGAGCCGACCAACGACCTCGACGTCGAGACGCTCGAGCTGCTCGAAGAGTTGCTCGCGGCCTATCGCGGCACGCTGCTGCTGGTCTCGCACGATCGCGAGTTCATCGACAACGTCGTGACCTCGACGCTCGTGCTCGAAGGCGAGGGTCGCACCGGCGAATATGTCGGCGGCTATGCCGACTGGGTACGGCAGCGCCCCGCAGCGGTACGCCGCGACGCGCAGAATGCCACGCGCATCGATGTCGTTCCCGCGACGCTCGTGGCCTCGACAGCCGCGCCTGCGCCGAAGCGCAAGCTCAGCTACAAGGATGCGCGCGAACTCGAACAGTTGCCCGCGCGCATCGATGCGCTCGAGCGCGCGATCGCAGCGCGCAGCGCGGCGCTGCACGCGCCGGACTTCTACAAGCAGGACGCCGCGGCAATCGGCGTGGCCAACGCCGCGGTGGCCGCGCTGCAGAGCGAACTCGACGGCGCCTATCTGCGCTGGCAGGCGCTGGACGGCTAGCCTGGCGTCAGCGCGCGTGCCCGCGAGCGGTTGGCCATCGTCGCGCCGATTCCGCTAAGCTTCGGCCACGGCCACCGACGACTTCGCGACCATGCAGCTCCGAGCTCTCGCCTTTCTTGCATTGCTCTCACTGCTCCTTCCCGTCACGCTGGTCGCAGCCGAAGCGCCTCCCAAAACCTGTCTCGTCCTCGGCGGAGGCGGCGCGCGCGGCGCGGCGCATATCGGGGTGCTCAAGGTGCTCGAACGCGAGCACATCCCGATCGACTGCATCACCGGTACCTCGATGGGCGCGATCGTCGGCGGACTGTATGCCGCGGGCTACGGCGCGGGTCAGATCGAGGCGATCCTCAAGGGCATCGACTGGAAGGACACGTTTTTCGACGATCCGCCGCGCGAGGACCTGCCAATGCGGCGCAAGGAAGACGAGCTGCGCTTTCTCGGCGGCATTGAACTCGGCCTGCACGAAGGCAAGATCGCCCTGCCGCGCGGAGTGATACAGGGGCAGAAGCTGCAGCTGCTGCTGCGCCGACTGCTTCTGTCGACCCTGCAGACCAAGCGATTCGACGACCTGCCGATCCCATTCCGCTCGGTCGCCACCGACATCGGCAGTGGCGCGAAGGTCGTGTTCGCCGAGGGCGACCTGCCGCTCGCGATCCGCGCGAGCATGTCGGTGCCCGCGGCGTTTGCCCCGATCCGCTTCCAGGGCAAGCTGCTCGTGGACGGCGGCATCACCGACAACCTGCCGATCGACGTGGCGCGCGACATGGGTGCGACGCGATTGATCGTCGTCAACGTCGGCGAACCGCTGGCGCCGGAGGACAAGCTCAACTCGCCGTTCGCGATCGCGAATCAGATGCTGACCGCGATGATGAAGCGCTCGACCGACGAGCAGGTCGCGACGATGGGCCCGCGCGACGTGCTGATCATGCCCGCGCTCGGCGACCTCGGCAGCGCCGCGTTCGACCGGTCGCCCGAAGCCGTCGCGATCGGCAAGCAGGCGGCCGAAGAAAAGCTGCGCGACTTGCGGACGCTCGCGGTCGATCCTGCGGCCTATGCGCGCTTCAGCGCACACCATCACCCGCTGCCGTTCGATCCGCCGCTGGTCGCGTTCCTCGACGTGCTGACGAACCGCAGCCGCACCGCGGCGTACGTGCAGCAACGTCTCTCCGACCTCGCCGGCAAGCCGTTCGATGCGGACAAGCTCGAGCGCGAAATCGGCAACGCCTATGGCGAGGGCAGCTACGAGCGCATCTCGTACGACCTCGTGCAGCGCGATGGGACCACCGGGTTGTCCGTATTGCCCGTGGACAAGGGCTGGGGGCCAAACTTCCTGCGCTTCGGCCTGCGCCTGTCGGACAACTTCGCTGGACGCAACGGCTACCAGCTGTTCACCGAGGCGAATTTCACCGGCCTCAACAGCGGCGGCGGCGAGAGTCGCAACCGCGTGCAGCTCGGCGAGGTGACCGAGCTCTACAGCGAGTTCCTGCAGCCCTGGGGCGCGACCGGGCAGTTCTACGTCGCGCCGTATCTGCAGTACAAGGCCTACAACTTTCCGGTCAACGGCGGTGCGGGCATCGACCTCGCCGAGTACCGCCGCGCACGCTCGCTCGGCGCGCTCGAGTTCGGCTATACGCCGAGCGCGGAATGGCAGCTGTCGGCGGCGCTCGAGTACGGCAACGACTCTGCGCATCTGCGCATCGGCCTCACCAACCTGTTTCCGCCCGACGTCTCCTCGAAGGATGGCGGCGTGTTGCTGCGCACCGTCTACGACGACCTCGACAGTTCGGGTTTCCCGACGCGCGGCTCGCGCGTGGACGTCTCGTACGAGGCGCTGTTCGCGAGCCTCGGCGCAACCAACGACACGCGCATCCTGCGCGGCCGCTGGGACACCGCGCTGTCATCGGGCGCCAACAGCTGGCTCGTCGGTGCGAGCTTCAGCACCGCGAGCGGCAACGGCACCAACACACAGATCGCCGCGTTCAGCCCCCTCGGCGGGTTGACCAACCTGTCGGGGTACACCGAGAACCAGTTGTACGCGGCGCAGACCGGTCTCGCACGCGTCGTCTACTACCATCGCCTCACGAGTGCGACGAGCCTGTTCAGCGTGCCCGTGTACGCCGGCGGCAGTCTCGAAGCAGGCGGAATATGGAATGAGCGCAGCGAGTTCGGAAATCACCTGATCGCGGCGGGCAGCATGTTCCTCGGCATCGACACGTTCCTCGGACCGATGTTCCTCGGCTATGGCTATGCGCAGGGCGGACACAGTGTGGCGTATCTGACCTTCGGCTCGCTGCTGCGTACGACCGAGAACTAAAAAAAGTCGAACTCCGCAAACAACCCTCCCGCGAAGTGCGACCAAGCGGCAACAGCGCGAGTCTGCGCAACCCGGTTGCGGAGGGCTCACGCCGCTGTCGGGAATTCGCCGCGCCTCTGCGAAGGCTCAGCCGGTATTCTGCAACCCCTGCGCGATGCCGTTGACCGTCGCGACGAGCGCGGTGAACAGTGCCTCGTCCTCGCGCCCGCCCGCGCGCCAGCGCGCGAGCAGGTCGGCCTGCATCAGGCTCATCGGATCAATGTAGGGATTGCGCAGGCGGATCGACAGCGCGAGGCGCGGATCCTCGGCGAGCAGCCGGTCGGTGCCTTTGAGGCGCAGGATCCAGCGCTCGGTGCGCTCGAACTCGGCCGCGACCATCGGAAAAAACTGCGCATGTGCGTCGCCAGCGAGCTGCGAGAACAGCGCCGCGATCGCGAGATCCGACTTCGCCATGACCATTTCGACGTCGTCCAGCAGCGTGCGGAAGAACGGCCACGACTGCGCCATGTCGCGCAGTACGTCCTCGCCAATCTCGGCGGCGGCACGCTCGAGCGCGCTGCCGACGCTGAACCAGCCGGTCAGACCCGCGCGGTTCTGGGTCCACGCGAATACCCAGGGAATCGCACGCAGGTTTTCGATGCTGCCCGAACCGCGACGAGACGGTCGCGACCCGAGCGTCATGCGCTCGATCACGTCGATCGGCGTCGCGGCACGGAAGTAGTCCATGAAACCGTTCGCACGGATCAGCTCGCGATACGCCGCGGCGCCATGGCGCGCGGCGAGATCGACCGCTTCGCGCCACTGCGCCTCGCGAGGCTCCGCGGCGCGCGGGCGCAGCGAGGCGCGCAGTACTGCGCCGACGGTCTGCTCGAACGTGCGCAACGCGAGCGCGCGGATGCCGAACTTGCGGTGGATGACCTCGCCCTGTTCGGTCACGCGCAGGCGGCCGGCGATCGACCCGCGCGGCGAGGCGATCACCGCGCGCGACGTCTTGCCGCCGCCGCGGCTGATCGAGCCGCCGCGACCGTGGAAGAACGCGATCGAGATGCCCGCCTCGCGCGCCATCTTGAGCAGTTCCACCTGCGCGGCCTGCAGCGCCCAGCGCGAGGCGACGATGCCGCCGTCCTTGCTCGAGTCGGAATAGCCAAGCATGACCGTCTGCCGGTTTTCGCGCGCGCCGAGATGCGCGCGATAGACCGGATCGGCGAGCAGCGCGGCGAGCGTCGCGGGCGCGTGGCGCAGGTCGTCGACGGTCTCGAACAGCGGCGCGATGTCGAGCGGCACGTGCGCCGCGCCGTCGACGAACTGCGCGCGGCGCGCGAGTGCGAGTACGGCTAGCACGTCGGCCGCACTACGCGCCATGCTGATGATGTAGAGCCCGATCGCGTTGCTGCCGTAGGCGTCGCGCGCGTAGGCGAGTTCGTCGAACACCGCGTCGAGCATCGCGCCAGTCGGATCGGCCGGCTCCGCCAGTTCCGCGTCGCCGCGCGCGAATGCGGCGAGCGCGGCCGACTGCGCCGCGACGTCCCTGGCTTCCCATTCCGCGTCTTCGAGCGCCTGCGCGAGCGCCTGCGCGTGCACGCGCGAATCCTGGCGCACGTCGAGACGCGCAAGATGGAAGCCGAACGTGTGGATGCGGCGCACGAGGCGCTGCACCGCGAACCAGCCCGCGTTGCGGCCATGATTGGCTTCGAGGCTGCGCGCGATCGCCTCTATGTCGGCTAGCAGTTCCTCGGGCGACGCATAGGCGAACGACTTCTCCTCCGCGGTCGCGCGCAGGCGCTCGCGCACGAACGTGAGCAGCGACCGATACGGCATGTCCGCATAGCGCGGATTGAGCGCCGCGGCGACGGACGGCAGATCGCTGCGGTAGCGCTCGAGGCGATCGAGCAGCGCCGCGTCGAACGTGGCGTGGCCGAACGACTGGCTGAGCTCGCGCCCGAGCACGCCGCATTCGGCGTCATAGCGGTCGAATACGAGCGCGCGCTGCCCGCGCAGCGTCGCCGCGATCGTCTCCGCGTTGACGTTCGGGTTGCCATCCATGTCGCCGCCGACCCACGAACCGAAGCGCAGCATCGTCGGCAGCGGCAGCGATTTGCCGTAAACCTCGCGCACTGCCTCATCGAACACCTCGTAGAACACCGGCACGACGCGATAGATCGGATCGGACAAGTAGAAGCCGACGTGCTCGAACTCGTCCTGCACGCTCGGCCTTGCCTGCGCGCTCTCGGCGGTCTGCCATCCGGCGGTCAGCGCCATGCGCAGGCGCGCCATGTCGACGGCGCGCTCGCCAGGCGTGCGATTGCCGTCGAGGTCGTCGACGAGACAGCGGAAGATCACCTGCTCCTTCTCGAGAAGCGTGCGACGCACCGCTTCGGTCGGGTGGGCGGTGAACACGGGCTCGATGTCGAGACGCTCGAGATATTCGGCGAGCTCGTCCGCGTCGACGCCTTCGTTCTTGAGCTTGCCGAGCACGTCGCGCAGGCTGTCCGGCTGCGGCGCGGCACCCGCGCGCTCGTAGTCGCGGCGGCGACGGATGCGGTGCACGCGCTCGGCGATGTTGACGACCTGGAAGTAAGCCGCGAACGCGCGCGTAAGCAGCGCCGCGAGTTGCGGCGTGAGTTGATGGACTTCACTTGCGAGTGCCCCGGGCTTCTCGCCCGCGTCGCGAAGGCGGATCGCCGCGGTGCGGATCGCTTCAACGCGCTCGAGAAATTCCGCACCCTGCTGCTCCGCAAGCATCTCTCCGACGATCGCGCCGAGCCGGCGCACGTCCTCGCGCAACGGGCCGTCGTGGGGCAGGAAGTCGATGTCGCGCCGCTTGTCGGTTGCCATTTCGCCCCTAGTTCAGCGCAGGAGACGTAATGTGCCACGAATTGGTGCGCCGCACCATCCTGATCGGCCGTCTTCACGGCCAAACGCCGCCGACGCCATCAGGCCGCTTCCGTGCGCGGCGCCTTCAGCCCTCGTCCTGTGGCGCTTGGTCGCGGGCGATGATCGGCGATGCGATCGAGCGTTCGGTCAGCTTGCCGCCCTCGATCGAAATCGTCGCCGTCGCGGCGGGGTGTTCCGCACGGCGCGTCGAGAAATCGAAGCTGCCGCCACCGTCGATCGTCTCGATGTGGATGCGTGCCATCGACAGCGGCTGGCCGCTCGCGAGCACGCCGGGTGGTTGCTGCGGCATCACGAACCAGGCGCTGCCGGCCGAGCCACGCGCCAGTCTGCCGCTGCCGTCCGCATCGACGAGCAGCGCGGTGCGCTCGTCGATCCCCACGCCGAAGACGCGGCCGCCTGCCGGAAGGTCGTGGTTGAGACGCGCGAGAAACGTGATCAGACGACCGAGTCGATGGCGCGTCGAGAAGTGCGTGTCGGTGATTACGTCGTCGAGCCCACGGTAGTGGAGGAAGTTGGATTCGAGCGTCATCCCCGCGTCGAAGGGATCGGCGAGTGCCACCTTCGACTCCATGCTGCCGCCGTCCAGCGCGGTGTAGCAATAGCGACCGAGGATCGCGAGGCCCGCGCTGCTGCCGCCGATCGGGCGATCCGCGCGCACGTGCGCATCGAGCAGTTCCTGCACGGGCGTGCCCTTCCAGTACCTGACGTAGTTCGACTGGTCTCCACCCGCGAGGAAGATGCCATCCGCGTTCTTCAGCGCCGCGATGACGCGCGCATCGGCGGAAGCACGGCGGTTGTGGAAGACGATGGTCTCGGCCGAGACGACCGGGCCCCACTTCTTGACGAAGGACTCGCCGTAGTTTCCGTCCTTCGCGTCGAAGCTGTCATCGCCGACCGCGCGCAGGATCACGATGTGCCCGTGGCCCGCTCGCGTCGCGATGAAGCGGAATGCCGCGTCGACGTTGCCGCCGCCCCCCATCAGCGCGAGTCCGAACTCGGTGTGCGCCGCTCGCGGCAACGCGGGATCGCCGCTGACGAAATAGTCGAAGTTCGGGTCGCGATAGTCGTGTGCCGACAAAGCGAGCGCCGCACCCGACGCCAGCAGCAACGCGCAGCCGCCGAGCCAGCGGCTCAGGAAGAAAATCGGTGTCGCCTGTCGCATGCTCATGCGTGAGCTCCATTGCCTGGGGCACCCTGCCCGTTCGTCCCGAGACGTTCTACCGCGTCGAGGCGGAAATGGCGCTTGCTTGGGATTCGCCGGGCGCAGGCCTAGAATGCGCCCGGTAGGCTTGGCGCGACGTTTCCGAAACGCGGCGGCCGAACGTCTAGGCCATCAGCGACGCAACCTCTGGGCATTTCCCTGATCAAGTCCGCACGCGAGCACGACACCACGCCGATCGGCGAGACGACGGCCGCGCACGCGGCCGAGGTGGCGGGGCTATTTCGCGAGCACAACCGCAGCCTGGTCGCGTTCCTGCGCAGCCGGCTCGACTCGCTCGCCGAGGCCCAGGAGGTCGCCCAGGAGGCGTACGTGCGGCTGTTGCGGCTCGAGCGCCCCGAGCAGGTCGGCTTCCTGCGCGCCTACCTGTTTCGCATTGCGCAGAATCTGGCCGTCGACCGCCTGCGCCAGCGCAGCGTGCGCGAGGATGCGCCGAACGAGGAGTTGTTCGCCGACTGGCTCGACACGCCGCTACCCGAGCGGCGCGCGCTCGCGAGCGACCAGCTGCGCGCGGTACGCGAAGCGCTGCGCGAGCTGCCGCGCAAGACCGCCACCGCATTCGTCCTGCACGTGATCGAAGGACGCGATTTCTGCACGATCGCGCACGCGATGCACCTGACCGAACGCATGGTGCGCTACCACGTCGCGCGCGCGCTGGGCCATTGCCGCGCGCGTCTGGACGCGGGGGAGGAATCATGAACGACAAAGACGCCGACGACGGCGTGCTGCAGGCGGCGGCCGACTGGTGGACTCGCCTGCGCGATCCACGCCGCCGCGACGACGCAGCCGCGCGCTGGCTCGAATGGACCCGCGCGGATCCACGCCGCATCGACGCGTTCGAGCGCATCGACGAGCTCGCCAGCCGTCTCGTCGCGCTCGACGACGAAGCGCGCGATGACCTGTTGCGCGAATTTGCACCCGCTGCGCGCGCTCGCCGCGCATGGCCCGCGACCGGACTGGTCGCGGCCGCGTGCCTGGTCGCGGTGATCGGCGCGACGTTGCTCGCGTGGCCGCGCCTCGTCCCGCCGACCGCCGAGGGAGAGACCTACGCGACCGCGATCGCGGTGGAGCGCGACCTCGCGCTCGGCGACGGTTCGCGCGTCGCGCTCGGCGCCGCGAGCCAGTTGCGCACGCACTTCGCGACCGACGTGCGCGCGGTCGAACTTGCTGCAGGCGAGGCCTATTTCCAGGTCGCCCACGATACCCGCCGGCCGTTCATCGTCTCGGCCGGGCCCGTGTCGATCCGAGCGGTCGGCACCGCGTTCAACGTGCGGCGTACCGGCGATCGCGTGACGATCGCGGTCACCGAGGGCCGCGTGCGCATCGCGGGCAGCGATGGGGACTCGATGGCCCGCACTTCGGCTGCGGACGCGCTCGAAGCCGTCGCCGGCCAGCAGGTTTCCTACGATCCGCGTGCATCCGGACTCGCGGTTGTCGGCATCTCGCCTGCGCAGGCGACCGGCTGGCGCGATCATCGCCTCGAATTCGTCAACGAGCCGCTCGAGGTCGTCGTCGCGAACATCAATCGCTACAGTCCACGGCCGCTGCGCATCGTCGACGCGCAGGTCGGCATGCTCGCGTTCACGGGCACGGTTCGACCCGACGCGCTCGACGGCTGGCTGCGCGCGCTCGGCAAGATCCTGCCGGTGCGCGTGACGACCACGGCCGACGGCGTCGCGCTGTCGGCAGCAACTGAGCACAAGGCGCGCTGAGGTCATTTCAATTTCGCGACGCTCGCGCGTCTAGGACAAGGCGCGGCCCTTTCCGCGCGTCATTGGGGAAGACATGAGCCGTCAATCGCTTGTCGCCCGTTGCGGGGCGTTGTTCCTCCTGGTCGTCTGTCTCGCCGCGTCGCAGGTTGTCGCTCAGACGCCCGCGCCGCGCGTCGAATTCGCGATCCAGCCGCAGTCGCTGTCGAGTGCGCTGATCGAGTTCGCCAAGCAGGCAAACGTCCAGGTGCTGACCTCGGGCAGCAACCTCGAAAGCGCGCGCACGCACGGCGTGAGCGGCAGCTACAGCGCCGCCGAAGCGTTGAGCCGCCTGCTCGAAGGCACACCGTTCACGCAGGAATTCACCGACCCTGCAACGGTCGTCGTCAAGCCCGCGCCCGCGCGCGCACCCGCGGCGACGCGTGCAAGCGAGACGCGCTCGGGCGCGTCGAACAGCGATCCGCCGCCGGCCGAACTTCAGAAAGTGACAGTGACCGGCTCGCACATCCCACGCGCCGAGGTCGAAGGCCCGGCACCGATCACGATCATCAGCGCGGCCGACATCAGCGGCCGCGGATTCGCGACCGTCGCCGACATCATGACCTCGCTGACGCAGAACCTCGGCGCGCTCGACAACAACCAGTTCACGAACGGCTTTTCACCGGGCGCGCAGGCCGTCGATCTGCGCGGCCTCGGACCCAATCACACGCTGATACTGATCAACGGGCGGCGCGTCGCCGACTACCCGCAGTCCTACGGCGGCAACAGCAACTTCACCGACATCACGAACATTCCGGCCTCACTGATCGATCGCGTCGAGATCCTCTCCGGCAGCGCGTCCGCGGTCTACGGATCCGACGCGATTTCGGGCGTCATCAATTTCATCATGAAGACCAAGGTGGACGGCACGACGATCGCGCTGCGCACGGGCGACACGCAGCATGGCGGCGGCGCCTCGCAACGGCTCACGATCACAAGCGGCTGGTCGAATGACCGCTTCGACTCGGTGTTCGGCGTGGAGCTGTACAACGAGAAGCCGCTGTGGGCGTATCAACGCAAGTTCACCGACTCGCGCGAGGACAGCCCTGGCACGGTCGTGCCGAGCCCGGTCTTCGTGCGCATCGACGAAGACGACAACTACATCGACCCGGGCAAGGCGACCTGCGATGCGCTGTCGTCGCTCGACCGCGGCTCGGTGTTCTATGCCTATCGAAAGAATTACGGCTACTACTGCGGCAGCAACAAGGACGTCGGTTACGGCACGCTCGAGAACGGCCGCAAGGCCGCGAATTTCTACGGCTCGGCGACCTATCACTTCGCCGATCATGTCGACTTCTTCGCCGACCTGCAGTACAGCACCTCGCACCAGGACAGCTACAACACGCCGCTGCAATGGGAGAACAGCTACCAGCTCAACGGCGACTCGACGCCGATCCCGTTCTTCAACCAGGCGACCGGCCTGATCGAGCAGTGGCAGCGCCGTTACTTCACGATCGAGGAGAACGGCGGATTCAGCGCCGGGCAGATTCGCAACATCAATAACACGCTGTCGCTCAACACGGGCATCAAGGGATCTCTCGGCGAAAGCTGGAACTACGAGGCGCTGTTCAGCCACTCGCAAAACCAGCTCGAGAGCAAGTATCCCGCGCTGGTCGCGGCGAAGGCGCAGGCGCTCTATCTCGGTCCATCGCTCGGCATCGACCCCGACAGTGGACTCGACATCTACGACGCGCCGATCAGTCGCCTGTATACGCCGCTGACGGTCGCGCAGTTCCGCTCCATCACGCAGGATTCGATCGACAACGACAAGAGCCGTGCCGAAAACTACTCGCTGACCGTCAACAACACCGAGTTGTTCGCCCTGCCCGCCGGCCCGGTAGGCTTCGCGGCGCTCGCCGAATACGGCAACCAGTACTTCGGCCAGAAGGTCGATCCACTGTCGCTCGACGGCACCTACTACGGCCTGCACAACACCGGCGCGACCGGCTCGCGCAGCCACTCGGGCGCCGGCGTCGAGATCAGCGTGCCGGTGTTCTCGCAGCTCAAGCTCAGCGCCGCGAGCCGCTACGACCGCTACGAATACGGCAGCAACGCGGCGAGCAAGCTTACCTACGCGTTCGGCCTCGAATATCGCCCGTTCGACAGCCTGCTGATCCGCGGTTCGGCGAGTACTGGCTTTCGTGCGCCCGACCTGTCCTACCTCTACGCCGGGCTGAGCGGTTCGAGCTCGGGCGGCATCGATTACTATCGCTGCCGTCGCGACGAACCCGGCGTCGACTTCAGCGATTGCGACTATGGCGACGAGGGCTTCAACGGTCGCAGCCACGGCAGCACGTCGCTCAAGAACGAGACGAGCAAGTCGTTCACCTACGGATTCGTCTACTCGCCGATGCGCGGCCTCGACTTCACGGCGGACTACTACATCATCCGCCTGAAGAACGAAGTCGAATACCAGTCCAGCGATGACATCCTGCGCTACGAGGCGGATTGCCGTCTCGGCACGCTCGACATCAGTTCGGCGTTCTGCCAGCAGATCATCGGCCAGGTCGTACGCAACCCGGCGACCGCCGTGAGCAACCCCGAAGGGATCACCTCGGTGCTCGTGCTGCCGATCAACGCGGCGACCGACCGCACCTCGGGCATCGATTTCGCGGCGCACTACCTGCTCGAGACCGACCGAATCGGCAACTTCAACTTCAACCTCGGATACACCTACGTCGTGACTCACGAGGTGCAGCTCTCGCCGAGCGTGCCTGTCGACGACATCCTTACCGACTACTACTACTACGTGATCCCGCGCAGCAAGGCCAACTATTCGGTCGCGTGGATGCTCGGCGGGCTGACGACGACGCTCTACGGTGCCCGGCTCGGCGGCATTCCGAACTACGACGGCGACAAGCGCCTGGGGCCCACCTTCGTCTACAACAGCTCGCTGAGCTACAAGTTCAACGACCGCGCTACGCTGAGCCTGACCGTCGACAACCTGCTCGACTCCAAGCCCGGCAAGGATTCGACCTGGACGTCTTACCCGTACTACTCGCGCAACTGGTTCAGCCCGGTTGGGCGCGCGTGGTTCATCGACTTCTCGTACCGGTTCGGCAACAAGAGCTGATCTCGCTGCATCCGCATTGTCGTCGTCGCCGCATGCAAGCTTGGGGCGACAGGCGCGATCACGCTCGCGCGGCTGCCGGCGCTGACCGCAAACTGCAGCCTCGCCGACGGCAGCTTCGCGGCGCCTCGGGCCGCGAGCGCGCCCGCGGCTGCGACGCCGCGCAATCCGGATCTGGTACGCGCGAGCGCCTCGGTAACGCGAATCGAAATGTCGGTACTGCCGCCGCGCGGTGGCAGTGCCGGGCCGCTGTTCGCCGCATTGTTCACCTACGGCCGGTGCTGGCACTGGCAATGATCCGCTCGACCAGCGATGGGGTAGGCTGCAGGGCGATCTTGCGTCGGCCAATGGCGGAAGACTCGTCCCGCCGATCTACCGGCCTGGGCGCAACGTTCGACACGAGCCCGACCGCCAGCATCACGCCAGCAGGCCATGCCACGCCGACGATGCTCGGCTGCGATGAGGTGCGGCTCGACTAACTGAGTGACTCCGCACTCGGCGCGCATGCATTTGCAGGATTGAAGGGTCGCGTCGACCTCAGGCGATTCGGCGGCTGCGCTTGGTCCTGGCCGCACGCTCGTTCAAGGCCGTATCGGCGGCAAGCGGCCGCGGCGGCGGACAGGCGATCGTGTGTGATTTTCCCCGCGGACGTGCGAATCATGTCTGCAACCAAGGGAAAATCGGCGCATACGACATGAACGCACGGGCGGATACGATGATGCACACGGACGCGGACGAGGCGGTCTTCCACGAGTTGCTCGAACGCCATCGCAAGATCGTGTTCAAGGTCGCCAATACCTATGCGCGCCTGCCCGAGGACCGCGCCGATCTTGCGCAGGAAATCGCCACCCAATGCTGGCGTGCGTTTCCGGGCTACGACACGTCTCGTTCGTTCTCGACCTGGATGTATCGCATCGCACTGAACGTCGCGATTTCGTTCGCGCGCGGCGCCATATATCGCGACAAACACTCGGTCGCGCTCGACGAAACACTGCACGACGTCGCGATCGATGCCGCACCCGAAACCGATGAACGCGTGCGCGCGCTGTATCGCTTCATCGATCAACTCGACCCGCTTAACCGCGCCCTGTTGCTGCTCTATCTCGAAGATCGCAGTTATCGCGAGATGTCCGACGTCCTGGGCATTTCAGAGACCAATGTGGCAAGCAAGATCAGCCGCCTGAAACAACGCATCCGCGCCGATATGGCGACCGATAAACCGTAAGGAATTCCCCATGGAACTCGACGATATGAAACTCGCATGGCAGACGCTGGATCGACGCCTCGATCTGCAGAACGCACTCAACTTGTCTCAATTCAGGGAAAGCAAGCTCGACAAGGCGCGCTCCGGTTTGCGGCGACTGTACTGGGGGCAGATCGTGCAGATTCTCTTCGGTGACGCGATGATCTTGTTTGGCATCCTTTCCTCGATGCGTTATCACAGCGTGCCGCATCTGCTCATCTGCGGCCTGTGCGTCCTTTTTTACGGCGTGCTGATCGTCGTCTGCGGCGGCGTGACCCTGAGCCGGATCAGCCGCATCGACTATTCCGCAGCGGTGGTCGATATCCAGAAGCAAGTCGGTTCCTTGCGGCGCACCTATGTTTTCACCGGCATGTGGGCGGGCCTGCCCTGGTGGCTGCTGTGGATTCCCATTTTGGTGCTCGAGGCAATGTCCAATGTGGGCGTCGACTTGTTCATCACGGCGCCGGCCTTTGTCTGGATCAACGTCGCCGTGGGCATCGCGGGACTGTTCGCGACCCTCGCGTTTCGGCGCTGGTCGCGCAACCCGCAGCGCCCGCGTATGGCGCGCGCGGTGGACAACGCCATTACCGGCCGCAGCCTGCGCAGCGTGCAGGGCGAGCTCGACGAGATCGCGCGATTCGAGAGCATGTAATTAATTGTTTACGCTAGCTATTCCGAAGCACACCCGGCGCGCGGAATAGCCGATATATCACGACGCCGGGTCTATATATCCTTTCATCGCGAATAAGCGATATAATCCACGCCCTCCCTGCCGAGGGGCGCTGCAAGTCCGCTTCGGGCGGAATCAGGCTCGGCAGGTTTTCGGTTCCAATCCGAAACTGCGCCCAGTGAACCTACTGGAGAAGCCAATGAACGCCGTAGTCAAAGCCGCAAACAAAGACGATTTCAAGGTTGCCGACCTGTCGCTCGCCGACTGGGGCCGCAAGGAGATCGACATCGCCGAGCACGAGATGCCGGGCCTCATGTCGATCCGCAAGCAGTACGCCACGCAACAGCCGCTCAAGGGCGTGCGCGTGACCGGCTCGCTGCACATGACGATCCAGACCGCCGTGCTGATCGAAACGCTCAAGGACATCGGCGCCGACGTGCGCTGGGCCTCGTGCAATATCTTCTCGACTCAGGACCATGCGGCCGCCGCGATCGCGGTCACCGGCACGCCGGTGTTCGCTTGGAAGGGCGAGACGCTCGAGGAATATTGGGACTGCACGCTCGAAGCGGTGACGTTTCCGGGCAAGGGCGGCGACAAGTTCCTCGGCCCGCAGCTCGTCGTCGACGACGGCGGCGACGTCACGCTGCTGATCCACAAGGGCTACGAGCTCGAGCAGGGCGACGCGTGGGTCGACTCGGCCTCGTCCTCGCATGAGGAGCAGGTGATCAAGAACCTGTTGAAGCGCGTCGCCAAGGAGCGTCCGGGCTTCTGGACCACCGTGGTCAAGGACTGGAAGGGCGTCTCGGAGGAGACGACCACCGGCGTGCACCGCCTCTATCAGATCGCCGAGCAGGGCAAGCTGCTCGTGCCTGCGATCAACGTCAACGACTCGGTGACGAAATCGAAGTTCGACAACCTCTACGGCTGCCGCGAATCGCTGGCCGATGGCTTGAAGCACGCGATGGACGTGATGCTCGCGGGCAAGGTCGCGGTCGTCTGCGGCTACGGCGACGTCGGCAAGGGCTCGGCGCACAGCCTGCGCGCCTACGGCGCACGCGTGGTCGTGACCGAGATCGATCCGATCAATGCGCTGCAAGCGGCGATGGAAGGTTTCGAGATCAACACGATCGAGTCGACGCTCGGTCGCGGCGACATCTACGTCACCACGACCGGCAACAAGGACGTGCTCACGCTCGATCACCTGAAGTCGATGAAGGACCAGGCCATCGTCTGCAACATCGGCCACTTCGACAACGAGATCCAGGTCGAGGCGCTCAATACGATGGCGGGCGTGAAGAAGATCAACATCAAGCCGCAGGTGGACAAGTATATTTTCGCCAATGGCAACGCGATCTTCCTGCTCGCCGAGGGCCGCCTCGTCAACCTCGGTTGCGCGACGGGCCATCCGAGCTTCGTGATGTCCAACTCGTTCTCGAACCAGACGCTCGCGCAGATCGACCTGTGGGCGCACAAGGACAGCTACGAGAAGACCGTCTATCGCCTGCCGAAGAAGCTCGACGAGGAAGTCGCGCGTCTGCATCTGGAGAAGATCGGCGTCGTGCTGACCAAGCTCACCGACGCGCAGGCCGCGTACCTCGGCGTGCCAATCGAGGGCCCCTACAAGCCCGAGCACTATCGCTACTGATTTTTTTCACGACGCAATGAACACGTCGGCGGGCGCGGCAACGCGTCCGTCGCCGTTGCGGCACTGGACACCCTGGCGACGTTGCACATGATTCCGATTTCCTTCGAATTCTTTCCGCCGAAGACCGATGAGCAGAAGGCGACGCTCGAAGCGGCGCTGCCCAAGCTCAAGGCACTCAGCCCCGAGTACGTCAGCGTCACCTTCGGCGCGGGCGGCTCGACGCTGAGCTATACGCCCGAAACCGTGCGCCATCTGCGCGCCGAGCACGCGCTCGACGCTGCGCCGCACCTGTCGTGCATGGGCGGCACGCGCAAGGAGATCCTGAGCCTGCTCGGCCAGTACAAGACGATGGGCTGCAGGCGCATCGTCGCGCTGCGCGGCGACCTGCCCTCGGGCATGGCGAGCTACGGAGACTTCCGCTACGCGAGCGAGCTCGTCGAGTTCATCCGCAAGGAGTGCAACGGCGATTTCCACATCGAGGTCGCCTGCTATCCCGAGATGCATCCGCAGGCTGGCGATGCGCGTTCGGATCTGAAGAATTTCATCTCCAAGGTTAACGCGGGCGCCGATGGCGCGATCACCCAGTATTTCTACAATCCAGACGCCTACTTCCGTTTCGTCGACGACGCGCGCAAGCATGGCGTCGCGGTGCCGATCGTGCCGGGCATCATGCCGATCACGCAGTACTCGCAGCTGCGCCGCTTCTCGGACATGTGCG
>JBDTYX010000177.1:0-6806 GCA_040005435.1 Rudaea sp.
CGCGGGTCCGGAGAGCCTGCATGACGAGATCGACGCGCTCGCACTGAAGGCCACGCGCCAGATCTCCGGTGGCGTATTCACCGCGCTGGAGTTCGGTGCACGCGCGTCCGATCGCGATAAGAAGCACCGCAATTCTTCCTGGAGCCAGTCCGGATATGAAGCGCCGATATCGGCCTACGACGGGCTGACCTACTCTTACCCGATGCCCGATCTGCGCGTGCCTGCGATGCTCGGCGGCGATCTCGACGCGATATCGAAGATCGCATTTGGCGGCTGGAATCCGGCGCTCGCCGCGGACCTGCCGCTCGATCACTGGAGCGTGAAGGAGAAGGTGAAGGAGGCCTACCTCAAGGCGGTCTACGACTCGAGCCTGTTCGGCAGCAACGTGATGGGCAACGTCGGCGTGCGCGTCGTCGGCACCGATACGACGAGCACTGGCTTCGACTCGGTCGGCAGCACGATCGCGCCGACGACGCAGGGACATTCGTACACGGACGTGCGCCTGGCCGCCGCGAAGGTCGTCGCGCGGCCGCCGCTCGACGAGTTGCGCACCGGGCGCTATCTGAGCGATCCACTGACGACGATCGGGCAGTTGACCGGCAGCGGCGGGAATCCGGGCCTCGATCCATTTCGCGCCAAGCAGCTCGACGTCTCCTATGAATGGTATTTCCACAAGGAGTCGCTGCTCGCGGTATCGACCTATCGCAAATGGGTGGATTCGAGCATCGGCTACAAGAGCGGCCACGAGATCATAGACGGGCACGACTACCTGATCAGCGGCCCATTAAACGGCGGCGGCGGATTCATCAACGGCGTCGAGATCACGTTCCAGACGCCGTTCTATTTCATTTCCGCACATGGAAAACTTCGGCATCTACTTGAACTATTCCTACGTCGACTCGAACCTCAAGGAATTCTCGCCGACCGGCAATCCGCTGCCCTTGAGCGGGCTTGCGAAGAACACGGGCGCAATCGACCTGTGGTACAGCGCAGGGCGCTTCGAGGTTCGCCTCGGCTACAAGTATCACAGCCCGTACACGATCATCTACGGCTGGAACGAAACCGCGTTGTCACGGCTCGACAGCGAGGGTATCGTCGACTTTAGCTGCGGCTGGCAGATGACCGACTACCTCGGCCTCAAGCTGCAGCTCGGCAACCTGACCAATGAGAAATTGCGCGCCTACATCGACAACCAGCCCAATCGTCTCGCGAACAAGGACGGCGCGGGTGGCTACCAGTCGTTCGGCCGGCGCTACGCGCTCGAGGCGACGGTGAGATTTTGAGGCCGGCGGCTTTCCAGCGAGAGGGCATTGCGCAGGTGCTGCGCGCGCGACTCGGGTCCGCGGGCCGTCTTGCGTGTGCGCTCCTGGCGGCGCTGCTCGCGGCGGACTCCGCGGGCGCGCGCGAGTTCTACCTCGGCGCCGACCTGTCCTACGTCAACGAGATGGAGGACTGCGGCGCGACCTATCGCGAGCAAGGCATCGCGAAGGATGCGTTCGCGCTGTTCAAGGAGCACGGTGCAAACCTCGTCCGCGTGCGCCTGTGGAACGACGCCGCATGGACGCGCTACAGCGACCTGTCCGACGTGCGCAAGACGATCCGGCGTGCGAAAGCGCAGGGCATGCAGGTGCTGCTCGACTTCCATTATTCCGACGACTGGGCGGATGGCGACAAGCAGATCATCCCGAAGGCTTGGGAGGACATCGATGGCATCGACGACCTCGCGCGCGCGCTGCACGACTTCACCTACGACACGCTGACCGAACTCGACCGCGCGGGGCTCATGCCCGAGCTCGTGCAAGTCGGCAACGAAACGAATGTCGAGATGCTCGGCAGGAAGAAGCCGGCGAAGAACGCACCGATCGACTGGACGAGGAACGCGCGGCTGCTCAACGCGGGAATCCGCGCGGTGCGTGAGGCCGGCGCCGCGTCGAATATCAAGCCGCGCGTGATGCTGCACGTCGCGCAGCCCGAAAATGTCGAGCCGTGGTTCGCCGCCGCCGCGAAAGCGGGTGTGACCGACTTCGACCTGATCGGCATCAGCTACTACCACCGCTGGTCGACGCGGACGATCGCGCAACTCGGTGAGACGATCGCGCGCCTGCGCCAGACCTACCGGGCGGACGTGATCGTCGCCGAGACCGCCTACCCATGGACGCTCGGCAGCGCCGATGCGATGCCGAACCTGCTCGGCAAGAGTTCCGTGATCGCCGAATACCCGCCGACGCCGGAGGGACAGCTGCGCTATCTCGTCGACCTGACGCACACCGTCGTCGACAGCGGCGGCAGCGGCGTCGTGTACTGGGAGCCTGCCTGGGTGACGAGCAGGTGCGCGACGCGCTGGGGTCGCGGCTCGGCATGGGAGAACGCGACGTTCTTCGATTTCTCGCATCGCAACGAGCTACTGCCGGGCATCGATTTCATGCGACAGGACTACGCGGGTCGACCGAAATGAGCCGCCTGTGGCACACGCCTAACGAATTCGTGGTTGGGTCGCCCACGTGCCGGAGCTGACGCGCCGCGCGCTACTGCAGGCGCTGCTCGCCGCCGGCGGCGGCGCGGCGACGCGCGGCACTGCGGCGTTCGACGCCGAACCGACATCGGTATCGCGGACAGACGCGACGCGCGCGGCGCGCGTCGCAGCCGGCCAGCGCGAACGTCAGCGCTTCGACAGCGACTGGCGCTTTCATCTGGGCCACGCTCAGGACCCGGCAAGGGATTTCGGCTTCGGTGCCGATCAGCGCACGTTTGCGAAGGCCGGCGCGAACACGGCCGCGGCCGCGCAGCTCGCGTTCGACGACGCTGCGTGGGAGTCGGTGGACCTGCCGCACGACTGGGTCGTCGCGCTGCCGTTCGTGAGCGCAACGCCGGTGCCGCGCACGAAGGAGGACGTCGCGGCCGCGCACGGCTACAAGCCGATCGGCCGAAACTATCCGGACACGAGCGTCGGCTGGTACCGGCGCGTATTCGAAGTTGCCGCGAGCGATCTCGGCAAGCGCATCGTCTTGCAGTTCGATGGCGTATTCCGCGACTGCGTCGTGTTCTGCAACGGTCATATCGTCGGTCGCAACGAGAGCGGCTATGCGGGTTTCTCGGTCGAAATTTCGGACGTGCTCGGCTATGGCGCACGCAACGTCGTCGCGGTGCGCGTCGATGCGACCCTCGGCGAGGGCTGGTTCTACGAGGGTGCCGGCATCTATCGGCACGCGTGGCTGCTGCAAACCGCTCCTCTGCATCTGCCGCAGGACGGCACCTGCGTGCGCAGCGAGTTGCGCGACGGCGCGGCGCGCCTGCAGCTCGTCAGCGAGATTCGCAACGAGGGGACGCAGGCGCGGGAATGCGGCGTTCGCTGGATCGTGTTCGCGCCCGACGGTCGCGAAATCGCGCGTGTCGCATCCACCCGCATGAAGATCGCCGCAGGCGAACATGGCGTGGCGACTGCGCAGGTCGATCTCGCCGCTGCGGCATTGTGGTCGATCGAGAATCCGCAACTTCACCGCCTCGAGGCGCAGCTGCTGACCGACGCAGCGGCACCGGGCGCTGCGGTGTCCGGCGACGCGGTCGTCGATGCGATCGAGACGCGCTTCGGAGTGCGCAGTTTCGCGTTCGATGCGCAGCGCGGCTTCCTGCTCAACGGCGAGGTCGTCAAGCTCAAGGGCACCTGCAACCACCAGGATCACGCCGGCGTAGGCAGCGCGATACCCGACCGCCTGCACGAGTGGCGCATCGAACAACTCAAGGGGATGGGCGCGAACGCGTATCGCAGCTCGCACAATCCCGCGACGCCCGAACTGCTCGACGCCTGCGATCGCCTCGGCATGCTCGTCATCGCGGAGACGCGGCGCATGTCGTCGAGCGCCGAGGCGATGGGCGAGCTCGAGCGCATGGTGCGACGCGACCGCAATCACGCGTGCGTGATGCTCTGGTCGCTCGGCAACGAAGAGCCCGAGATGGTGACCGAGCGCGGGGCGCGCATCGTGAGCAGCATGAAGGGCCTCGTCAATCGCATCGACCCATCGCGCTTGTGCACGTTCGCGATGGACCGCGGATTCGGCAGCGGCGTGTCGAGCGTCGTCGACGTGCTCGGCTTCAACTACCGCACCGACGGCATCG
Source organism: Rudaea sp. (assembly GCA_040005435.1). Taxonomy (GTDB): domain Bacteria; phylum Pseudomonadota; class Gammaproteobacteria; order Xanthomonadales; family Rhodanobacteraceae; genus Rudaea. The sequence continues at coordinate 4,114 of JBDTYX010000177.1, forward strand.
ACGAGTTCCATCGCCGTTTTCCGGACAAGCCCGTGATCGGCACCGAGACCGCGAGCACGGTCGCGACGCGCGGCGTCTACCGGCGCGCCGAGGCGCGCGGCTTCGTGCGCGCCTACGATGTCGATCATCCTTGGTGGGGCAGCACCGCCGAGGCCTGGTGGAGCTACGTCGCGGCGCGTCCGTACATCGCGGGCGGATTCGTCTGGACCGGCTTCGACTACCGAGGCGAGCCTACGCCATTCAACCGCTGGCCGAATGTCGCCTCACAATTCGGCATCCTCGATTCGTGCGGATTTCCTAAGGACAACTACTGGTACTACCGCGCGCAGTGGACGCGCGAGCCCGTGCTGCATCTGTTTCCGCATTGGAACTGGGACGGTGCGTTCGCGCCGGATGAGAGTCGCCGCGTCGACGTCTGGTGCCATACGAACCTCGACAGCGTCGAACTTCTCGTCAACGGCGTGAGCCAGGGCGAGCAGAAGGTGCCGCAGTACGGCCACGTCGAATGGTCGGTGCGCTACGCGCCTGGCGTGATCGAGGCGCGCGGATTCCGCGCGGGCAATCTCGTGCTCACGCAGCGGCGCGAGACGGCCGGCCCACCCGCGCGAATAGCGATGCGGCTGGACCGCGCGGCGATCAAAGCGGACGCGCAGGATCTCTGCGTCGTCCGCGTCGCGATCCTCGACGCGAATGGACGCATCGTGCCGACCGCGGACAACGAGGTGACGTTTTCGATCGCTGCACCCGGGCGCCTGATCGGCGTGGGCAACGGCAATCCGGCGAGCCACGAGAGCGACAAGGCGGACCGGCGACGCGCTTTCAACGGCCTGTGCATGGCCATCGTGCAGGCAACCCGTCGCGTGGGATCGGCCCGGCTCGAGGCCTCGTCACCCGGCCTCGAAGGCGCGACCGCCATGATCAGCATCGGCTAGCGCGGAGGCCGCGCTGTGCGAGCCGCGACGTCGGGATCGTGGCTATGCCTCCATCGACCTGATGTCAGTTTTCGGCCACTCATCGTAAACACTGAACAGGCCGCATCGAGCCTATCGGGTGGCAGGCTGAGTTTGGCCAACTGCGCGGTGTCGTCTGCTGTCTGGCACCGCCGCTCGACTAGTGATTGCGAACTATGTGGCCATCTTGATGGAAGACATTGCGCTACGGAGTAAGGTCTCCGCGGAGCAAGTTCTGTCCGATCTCCGAGAATGCGTAGCCGCCGCTTGTCATTCGGCAGACCCATACCAGATCGAAACGCCCGTCGGGCCAGTCGCCCGCGAAGTCCTCGACACCGATGCCGTGGACAATTCGAGGGATGTTGTGATGCTCCCATGACACAAGGACCACTCCCTGCTCGCGCAGAATCGCTTTGGACACATCAGCCTCGTCGCCAACTGCAAACGTTGTATTGAGAGGAATGCCTCTGGCCTCTGCGAGCGGTGTCACCGTCTCGGCAGGCCGGCGACCGTGTGGTCCGGTCACATCGTTTGCGCCCGCTGCGAAAATCTTCGTCGGACTTTCAACGCCGTCATGCGCGGACCCGAAGAAGCCAATCAGCGCGCCAGCGCGCGTCCATCCGCGCACTGTGAGAGAGTGTTGGTCAATCGAGCCGTCCATCGTAACGCCGGCCGGCGGTCCACCACCGGGCGGTGGCTTCTCTCCGTGGCGGATGAACATTACGAGCGACGGTCCGGGCATTCGCATTCGCCTAGTAACTGACAACGTTCCAACGCAGGAAGTATATCCGACCTGCGTGCGAAGACGCTGATGCACGATCTGCGCGACGCCCTTCGATCCAGTCGTGCTGGATGCCTTCCTTGCGGTCGAAGCAGAAGTTCTGCAAATCGCGGCGCGGTTCCGCGACGAGACGTTCGAGACGCCTTGCGGGTCGGCGCCCCAGGAAAATATTGGTCAGGTTGCGGTTCGCGGGCCGCCGTGCCCATTACGCATCGCTGAACCTTCCGACGAATCTCTGCCGGAAAGCCATGACCGAGACGGATGTGACAGACACGGAATCAGCACGCCTTGCCGGCCTCACCAGCTACGGCGTCCCGGACACCTTGTCGGAAAATCCCACGACGACCTCGTCGCGATCGCCGCGGGTATCTGCGATGCCCCGAGGCATATCTGAATCTGCAATTAGGGCAGGATTCTGATAGCACTCATCAAAACCCCGGGCCATGCTAGTAGCGCTTAGTGTGCATATAGAACATGACTCCCGGTTGGGATTTTCTCCCCATACCGGGACGAAGGCATGCGGCTCGACTGATCAAGCACGCGATCTGTTCAGTGACTTCAGTGGGATCTCGGAATCTTGGGATCTTGCCGATCGCGATGCGTCGGTCAAGGCGAGTAAGGATTTTTACGCGTCGAAAAATGGGCGTAGCCTGGATGACGTTTTCTGCGTGAGCTCAAACAAAATATTTATAGATCCGGCGCGACGAATACGGGTTGGGTGATTGCTCTATGCGGACCGCTGTAAATTGGGATTTAGACCTACAACGCACTAGAAGAGGAAGTTACTTATGTGGTTTGTTCCCTTTATTCTAGCGACCGCCGTCTCATCCTCTGTCGCGTCCAGCGAAAGTTCGGTTGCTCCTATCCCTCGCGATGACGCCAAACCCACTATCGAGCTAGGTGATGGCGCTATAAACGGAGAAAGTCTGAAGCCGTATGAAAATGCCTGGCGGGTCACGTTA
>JBDTYX010000178.1:0-6804 GCA_040005435.1 Rudaea sp.
ATTTCCGAAACCGGCGCCATCGATGGGCGCTGGCCGCGCGCGCGCGTCGACGTCGCCTATGCGCCCGAAGACCGTGCGACACGCGCGGCTTTGCGATACGCGCCGACAGCGGTTGCGCGCGGCAGTTCGGTCAGGCGCCGCGCGCGCAGGCGGCCGCGCGCGACGTCTGCCTGGCGGCGCGCGCTCGCGTTGACATCACGCGAGCTTGAATGAATAATGCATTGTTTTTAAAGGGCATTCTTCCTTGGCACTCAGGCTTAGAAATCCGCGACCGATCCTCGCCGTGATTCCGGCGCGCAACGAGGCGGCGACGCTCGGCGAGGTCGTGCGCGGCGTTCGCGACCACGTCGCCTGCGACGTTCTGGTCGTCAACGACGCGAGCGCAGATCTCACCGCTGCGGTCGCGCGCGACGCAGGCGCCACGGTGATCGACCTGCCGCTCAGCCTCGGCGCGTGGGGTGCGACGCAGACCGGCATGCGTTACGCGCAGCGCAATCGCTACCGCAGCGTCATCACGCTCGACGGCGACGGCCAGCATCTGCCGGAGACGCTGCCCTCCCTGCTCGCGGCGCTCGAACAGCCCGAAACGGATGTCGTCATAGGCACCTATTCGAAGCGCCTGTCGTTCGCCAAGCGCGTCGCGTGGTGGTACTTTCGACTGCTGACCGGGCTGCCCGTGCAGGACTTCACCTCCGGCCTGCGCGCATACAACCGCCGCGCCGTTCGCGCGTTGTGTTCCCGCGAAGCGAGCCTGCTCGACTATCAGGACATGGGAGTGCTGATGCTGCTCTACGAGAAGGGATTTCGCCTGCGCGAGTCGCCCGCGATCATGTCGCCACGCCGGGTCGGCCGCTCGCGCGTATTCGCCTCGTGGTTCGTCGTCGCGCGCTACATGCTGCACACGACCGTGCTGTGCTTCTCTCGCATCAGCGTGCGCGGACGGATCCGGCAGCAGCGCCGCGCGCGCGTCGCGGCGGCCGCATGACCGTCCTCATCGTTTCGATGGTCGTCGGCTTCGCGCTCGCCGGTTCCATCCTGTACCTCGTGCGCCGCGACCACCTGCATGGCAGCTACGCCGTCTGGTGGCTCGCTGTCGCGATCGTCACGCTGGTGCTGTCGATATTTCCGCACATCGTCGACTGGCTGGGCGCGACGCTCGGCATCGCCTACCCGCCGATTCTCGCGATCGTCATCGCGATGGCATTCACGCTGATCCGCATGCTGCAGATGGACATAGACCGCTCGCGTCAGGAACGCTCGTTGCGTCGCCTGACCCAGCGCCTCGCGATCCTCGATCAGGAACTCGGCGAAGCGAGGGAGAAGCTCGACGCACTGGAAACTCAGGCGAGCGTTGCGGGCGTCGCTTCCGAACAGCTCCGGCCGGACGCCACGCCGGTTCGCGACATCCGGCGCTGATCCGCGCGACGCTGCAAATGCGCGTACTGCACATCGGCAAGTTCTATCCGCCTCACGCGGGCGGCATCGAGCACTTCAGCGCAGACCTCGTCCATGCGCTCGCAGGACGCGGCGTCGCGACGGCGATGCTCGCGCACGCGTCTCCGGGCGAAGATCGGCGCGCGTTCAACGACGACGGCGTCGAGGTCGTTCTCGCGGCGTGCCGTGGCCAGCTGTTCTACGCGCCGGTCAGCCCCTCGTTCCCGATCCAGCTCGCGCGCATGCTTGCCCGCTTCAGGCCGGAGCTACTGCATCTGCATCTGCCGAACACGTCCGCGTTCTGGGCATTGCTCTCGCCCGCGGCGCGAGCGCTGCCCTGGGTGATCCACTGGCATGCGGACATCCCGCTCGATGCGCGCAGCGCGGGCGTGCGCGCGTTGTACCGCGTCTATCGACCCTGGGAACAGGCGCTGCTGCGCCGCGCCCGCGCAGTCATCGCAACTTCCGCTGCGTATCGCGATGCGAGCACGTCGCTCGCCGCCTGGCACGACAAGATCCGCGTGATCCCGCTCGGGCTCGGAGCGTCTTCCGCCGACGAACCCGTGGGCGCGGGCGCGCGCGACGAATCGTCACCCGACGGTGTCGCTTCCGCGCGCGTGCACTGGCCCGCCGCGGGCGTTCGCGTCCTCGCGGTCGGCAGGCTCAGCTACTACAAGGGTTTCGACGTCCTGCTGCGCGCGATCGCGCAGCTGCCGCAGGCGAGCCTGCTGCTGATCGGCGGCGGCGAATGCGAAGCGTCGCTGCGCGAGCTCGCGCGCGAACTCGGCATAGAGGCGCGCGTGCGCTTCGCTGGCGTCGTCGATGACGCGTCGCTGCGCGCGGCGTATTCACGCGCTCAGATATTCTGCCTGCCGTCGATCGAGCGCAGCGAGGCGTTCGGCCTCGTGCTGCTCGAAGCGATGCGCGCGCGCCTGCCCGTAGTCGCGAGCGCGATTTCCGGCTCGGGCGTCGGCTTCGTCGTCGCCGCCTCGAAGACCGGGCTGCTGACGCCGCCCGGAGACGCGCCGGCGCTCGCGCGCGCGCTCGGCACGCTGGCCGCCGACGCCTCGGCGCGCACGCAGATGGGTGCGGCGGGTCACGCCCGCTGGCGCGAGGAGTTCACGCTCGATCGATGCGTGCAACAGATACTGGCGCTGTACCGCTCGCTGTAGCAGGCAACTGGGCGTCGCGCAGTGCGAGCGCGACGAGCGTTACCACCGCGGGCGTCAGCTGCAGAATCAAACGATTGATCGCGGTGAAACTCTTCGCCCACTGCGCGGCATCAGTCGCAAGGAACAGGAACGCGAGCGCGGCGAAGCACTGCAACAGCAGGAACGCCGGCAACCACAGCCAGGTGCGTGCGCCGATCTCGCGCCATCGGCACGCCAGCGCGACGGGTACGAGCCACCACAGGAAATGCCAGTTCGGCAGCGCGAAGAGCGCGCTCGCGATGTCCCGCGCCGCCGCGCCGTGCCACTGCGGCTGCAACAGCAGGACGAACGAGCCCGCGCGCGCATCGACGATGCCGCCGGCCGCATCGAGCCAGCCGACATGCTCAAGCAGCCAGCGCAGCCCGCCGCCGAGGAGGACGCCGACGAAGATCGCCGCCGCAGCCAGCACGAGCCAACGCCAGCGCGCGCTCAGCGCGCCGAACACGATCGTCGCGAGCAGGCACGACGCCCAGATCCAGCCCTCGACCTTGAGGCAGGGCAGCACGCAGGCGAGCGCGATCGCGAGCACGAGCTGCCCGCGATCGCGCGACTGCAGCCAGCGCACCCACGCGAGCAACGCGAGTCCGAATACCGCGGCGATCCACAGGTCGGCGTATCCCGCGAGCGCGGCATGCACGAGCAGCAGAGGCAGCGAACCGAGCACGTAGACGAAGAACAGCGCACGGTCGCGCGACACGCCGAGCGCGCGCCACTGCCCATAGTGCGCGAGCAACACGGCGATCCACAGCGCGAGCCACGGCAGGTTCACGAGCGGTTCTACCCAGCCGCCCGCGGCGCTCGCGAACCAGATATCGACCCAGGCGAGCGTCACGGGGTACATCCACGCGATGCTCGTGTAGTACTCCTTGCCGGACTGCACGAGCCAGTCGTGCAGCGACACGAAACGCACGTGGTGACCGAGCAGGAACCAGGCCTTGGCCTTGACTGCCCAGGCCGACCACGCATCCCACGGGTACAAAGGCCGCAGCCAGATCTCGCGCAAAGCGACGACCGCGCGTAGGCCGAGCGATGCGAACAGCACGCCGAGCAGGGTGCGCTTCCAGCGCGGCATCTCCGCGCGAGCGTTGCCGTCGGAGTCTCGCGCAGCCGCGAGGCTTCGCGATCGACGCCGAAAGACCAGCGCCGCGCCGATGCCGACGATCGCGAGCAGCGGCGCGGCGCGCAACCACGCGTGGGCGGTGTCTGACCTCGCGACGATCGCCGTGCACGCGGAGACGAGCAGCAAGCCGATCACGATGCCGTAGCCACCCGCGGCCGACCGCCATCCCGGCAGGCGCTCGGGCGACGCTGCGAGGTAGACGGCCGCACCGACCAGCAGCGGCAGCAGCCACGCGAACAGCGTCGCGACATTCATCGCGCGGATTCCGAAGGCCTGTAGACGCGCAGAGCGCCCTGCTCATGCACGGGCACGACCGACAGCGTCGTCGCAGCGACCTGCAGCGAATGTTTCTCCGCGTCGTACTTCGCGTCGTTGCCGAGTACCGCGATCAAGGTGTCGGCCGGCACGATTCCACCGGGCGACGCCGCGAGCACCGACACCATCGGCGCGGCATTCAGCGGCAACAGGAAATACACGAGCCGCAGCGTCGTGTATTGCGAGTCTCCCGTCACGAGAATGCGCTTGGCGCCTACTTCGGCGGCGAACTTCGACAACTCGGCGGCGGCGCGGAGCGTGTCGTCGTCGGGCTGGATCTTCGCGCGTTCCTCCCACGACTTGTCGGCGTACAGCGTCTCGATGACGCGATGCTTCGAGAGGAAGTCGTCGAGCCAGCGCAGGTCGAGCAGCAGCCACGCGCCGAGCGCGGTCACGCAGGACGCCTGCAACAATCTGCGCTTCGACCAGCCGAGCGTCAGCCAGCCCGCGAGCAGCGAGAGCACGCCGCCGATGCCGATCGCCACGGTCATCGACGACGTCGGCAACGTCTCGAGCTGAGGACCGAGCGCGCTGATCGATAGCAGCGCCCACGGCCGGTAGCCGAACCAATCGCTCAGCAGGCGCGGGAATATCTCGCTCCACGAGCGCGCCTGCAGCGAGACGCGCTCGATTCGGAACGGCGCGAACTGCGCGTTATCGGGCGCGACCACCTGCCCCGCCGCGTACTCGGCGAATCCCACCTCGAGTATCTCGCCATGCCACTGCGGCAAGCGGGTCAGGTCGACCGCGGCCTCGGGCAGGATCGGCGCTGGCAGAGAGATCGACTGCACGTCCTCGGGCGCATCGCTGCGCCGGAATATCAGCGCGAGTTCGAGCGTCTTCGGAAAGTCACTGATGCGATAGCGCAGGATCGGCGTCTGTTCGGAACGCGCGCGACCGAGGCGCGCCGTCTGCAGCGCCGTACCGTCTGCGCCGAACGCGCTGATCTCGAGGCCGCGCGCGCCGAGCTTGCCGGTACCCGAGCGGACGAGGAAGTCCCGACCCTCGAGCGTCAGCCGCTTGCCGGAATTGAGCGGCGCGTCCCACGGCAAGCCTGCGGTGAGCGCGAACACGCCGAGCCAGATCGCGACGAGCGCGATCGCAAAGACGACGCCGCGAATCATGCGGCGAAGCCGGAACGCAGGCATGCGAGTTCCTGCGCCGTGAATCCCGCAGCGAGTCTTGCCGGCTCGTTGAACGGCGGCCGCACCGCGCCCTTGGCATGTCGCTCGACGAGTCGCGCAAACAGGACTGCCGGGTCGGCGCCAGCGCGTTCGCAGCACCAGGAGAACCAGCGCGATCCGGCCGCGACATGCGCGACTTCCTCATGCAGGATGACCTCGAGGATCGCCACAGTGCGGTCGTCACCGACCTGGCGCAGGCGCGCGATCATCGCGGGCGTCACGTCGAGACCGCGTGCCTCGAGGACGCGCGGCACGAGCGCCATGCGCTCCATGCAGGACGAGGAGGTCTTGATCGCCATTTCCCAGAGGCCGTCGTGCGCGTCGAAGTCGCCGTAGGCATAACCCAAGTCGGCTAGCCGTGCGCGCAGCAAGCGGAAATGGCGCGCCTCATCGACCGCGACGCCGATCCAGTCGCGGTAATACTCGTCGGGCATGTCGCGGAACCGCTGCACCGCATCCCAGGCGAGATTGACCGCGTTGAATTCGATGTGGGCGACTGCATGCACGAGCGCGGCGCGCCCCTCCTGCGTACCGAGTCCGCGCCGCGGAAGATCGCGAGGGCCGACGAGTTGCGGTCGCGCGGGTCGCCCCGGTGCCGCGACGGGCGCCGCGGCGCCAGACCGGAGCGGTTCGAGATCGCCAGCGGCGAAACGGGCAGCCGTGGCATCGGTCAGCGCAAGTTTCTCGTCTACGTCAACGCAGCCGAGACACTCGCCTGCAGCGAGGAAAAGATTTCGCCGATCCAAGGTGGTCGATCTCCATGCACCATTCGCGATATCCCCCGCGCAGATTAGAACACAGTCGTGCGTTCAGGGATGTGAAACTTCGTCGGCGCGCGGGGCGAATCAGGCGACGGCGCCGCGCAGCGCCTTGGCCTCGTCGGAGCGAGAGAATTCGAGATCGCGCAGATAACTGGATTCGATGCCGGTCACGTATTCGCCGGAGAAACACGAGGTATCGAAATGACGCAGGTCCTCGTTGCCGTCCGCGACCGCGGCGACGAGATCGTCGAGGTCCTGATAGACGAGCCAGTCCGCGCCGATGAAGCGTTCGACTTCCTCTTCGGTGCGGCCGTGCGCGACGAGTTCGGCCGCCGCGGGCATGTCGATGCCATAGACGTTCGGGTAGCGCACCGGCGGCGCGGCGGAGGCGAAGTACACCTCGCGCGCGCCGGCGTCGCGCGCCATCTGGATGATCTGCTTCGACGTCGTGCCGCGCACGATCGAGTCGTCGACGAGCAGCACATTCTTCTTGCGGAATTCGAGCTGCACCGGATTGAGCTTGCGGCGCACCGATTTCACGCGCTCGCTCTGCCCCGGCATGATGAATGTCCGCCCGATGTAGCGATTCTTGACGAAGCCCTCGCGCATCGGAATGCCGAGCGCCTGCGCGAGCGAACTCGCGGCCGTGCGCGCGGTGTCGGGTATCGGGATTACTGAATCGATGTGGTGGTCCGGCCGCATGCGGCGGATCTTCTCTGCGAGGCGCTCGCCCATGCGCAGGCGCGCCTTGTACACCGACACGTCCTCCATCATCGAAT
>JBDTYX010000179.1:0-6804 GCA_040005435.1 Rudaea sp.
GTCGCGGTAATCGTGTAGGCCGCCGCCGTCTGCGTGCCGCCGCATGAGAACGTCCAGTTGGGAGCCGTCGGCATGGCTGCACAAGGAGAAGTGTAGGCCCCGCTGGTCGCGTAGGTGCGCGCGTCCTGATAGTACTGCTCCATCTTCGCGCGCTGCGCCGCGAGCTGCTGCGTGCCCTCGACGAGATTGCCGCGAATGACATAGTCGCGATAACTCGGCAGCGCGATCGCGGCGAGGATCGCGACGATGGCCACCACGACCATGAGCTCGATCAGGGTAAACCCGGAATTGCGCGGAAGAGACGAACGCATAGAACCCCCATGGACTATCCAGGTGGGCCACGCTACATCGTTGTTTGCAAGGCCGCAGCAGCGTGCGGACATCCGGCCATAGGCAGCCGACGAACGGCGTGGCGCGGGCGAATCCGGGGATGGCCGGTATAGTCGAGCGCGGTTTTTCAGCCTACGAGTCGGGCGCGCAGCTCTTTGGGCAGCGCGAAAGTGACGTTCTCGGGGTCGCCCGAAAGCTCGGTGACCGCGGCCCCGCCCCAGGCGCGCAGCCGGTCGACGACGCCGCGCACGAGGTCTTCGGGCGCCGACGCGCCCGCGGTGACGCCCACACGCGACTTGCCGTCGAGCCAGGCGCGGTCGATGTCGTCGGCGCCGTCGATCAGATAGGCCGGCACGCCCTGCTTCTGCGCGAGTTCGCGCAGGCGATTCGAGTTCGAACTGTTCGGCGAGCCGACGACGAGCACGAGGTCGCACTGCTGGCCGAGCTTGCGCACCGCGTCCTGGCGGTTCTGCGTCGCGTAGCAGATGTCGTCGTGACGCGGGCCCACGACCTCGGGAAAGCGCGCCCGCAACGCGACGATCACGGCCTTAGTGTCGTCAACCGATAACGTCGTCTGCGTGACATACGCAATCTGGCGCGGATTCTTCGGCACGAGCAGAGTCGCGTCGTCGGGTGTCTCGACGAGATGGATCTCGCCGCTGGCCCCGGCCTTGTCCCACTGCCCGAGCGTACCCTCGACCTCGGGATGGCCCGCGTGGCCGATCAGGACGACGTCATAGCCGGTCTTCGCGTAGCGCGCGACCTCGATGTGGACCTTCGTCACGAGCGGACACGTGGCATCGAACACGCGCAGGTCGCGCGATTGCGCCTGCTCACGCACCGCCTGCGACACGCCGTGCGCGCTGAAGATCACGGTCGCGCCATCGGGAACCTCGTCGAGCTCGTCGACGAAAATCGCGCCGCGCGCGCGCAGGCCGTCGACGACGACGCGGTTGTGCACCACCTCGTGACGTACGTAGATCGGCGCGCCGAACGACTCGAGCGCGCGCTCGACGATCTCGATCGCGCGGTCGACGCCGGCGCAGAACCCGCGGGGGTTGGCGAGCAGGATGTCCATGGCTTCCGATTATCCCGCTTTCTTCTCGGCGTGGCCAAGCAATCCGAACCAGAGCAGCAGGATCGCGCCGACCGTGATCGCCGAATCGGCCACATTGAACGCCGGGAACGACCACGCTCGGAAATACACCTCGATGAAATCGGTGACCTGCCCTGCGCGCACGCGATCGATCAGATTGCCGAGCGCGCCGCCGATCACGAGCGCCACGGGCAGCGCGTTGCGCCAGTCGCCGCGCGACATTTTCGAGAGCCAGCGCACCAGCATCGCGCTGACCGCGACCGCGAGCAGCGAGAACAGCCAGCGCTGCCAGCCCGCCTGATCGTGCAGGAAACTGAATGCCGCGCCGGTGTTGAACGCGAGCGTCCAGTTGAGCAGACCCGGGATGACCGGCTGCGGCACATACGGTTCGAGCGCCTGCAGCACGATGTATTTCGTCAGCTGATCGAGTGCGATCACCAACAGCGACAACAGCAGCCAGGGCAGCGCGCTGGCGTGATTCGCAACACTGCGGTTCATCAGCACATCGGTTCCATCAGAAATAGCGCCGGTCTTCGCCCGGGCCGTCCGGCAGGTTGGACACGCAGCGATCGCAGATTTCCTCGTGCGGCGCGCGTGTCATGTTGTACGAATCACCGGGCTTGAGCGGCTTCAGTTCAGGCATGTAGTGCCAGCAGCGCACGCACTTCGCCGTCTTATCAACCCACACATCGGCGTAGTACTTTTTGTCAGGGCCCAATACCACGCCGCCGTCCGAGATACCGTCGTTCATGCTCATGCGCGGGTCGTAGTCTTCCAGATGTACTTGCGACGTGATGAAGAAGAACTTCAACTCCGCCGCGAAAGGCTGCAGTTGCTCCCGCAGAGCGGTAGTGACATGCAGGCGAACGTCGGTCTCGAGCGACGCGCCGACGACCTTGTTGGCGCGCATGAGCTCGATCTTCTTCGCCACGTTGCCGCGGATGTCCAGGATGACCGCCCAGAACTGTCGCTGCTCCGGCGTAGCTTGCGTGGGCTGGAGCCCGTCGTAGAACGTCTCGAACAACACTGATTCACCTCGCTCACCCGGGATCAGTGGCCAAATCTCTTCGGCGGTGAACGACAGTACCGGCGCGAGCCAGCGCACCATCGCCTCTAGGATGCGGTACATCGCGCTCTGCGCGCTGCGCCGGCCATGGCTGTCGGGTTGCATCGTGTAGAGACGGTCTTTCGTGATGTCGAGATAGAGCGAGCCGAGTTCGTTCGTACAGAAGTTCTGCACGCGCTGCACGACCTCGGGGAAGTTGTATTCCGCGTAGGCCGTCTTCACGGCCTCTTGAACTTCGTGCGCCTGCTGCAGCGCCCATTGATCGAGAAGCAGGCTTTCTTCGACGGCAACCAGATGCTTGGTGGGATCGAACGCCGCAGCATTCTCGTTCGAATGATCGGCACTCGCCGAAAGATTGCCGAGCAGGAATCGCGCGGTGTTGCGGATGCGCCGATAAGAATCGGCCACGCGCTTCAAGATCTCGTCCGACAGCGCCATCTCGTTGCGATAGTCGGCCGACGCGATCCACAGGCGCAGGATGTCGGCGCCGTAGTTCTTCATGACGTCCTGCGGCTCGATGCCGTTGCCGAGCGACTTCGACATCTTGCGACCCTGCGCGTCGACCGTGAAGCCATGCGTCAGCACCTCGTCATAGGGCGCGTGGCCGTGCATCGCGATCGAGGTCAACAGCGACGAATGGAACCAGCCACGATGCTGGTCAGACCCCTCGAGATACATGACCTTGTCGCCGTCCTTGCGCGCAAGCTCGGCGCGCTGGTCGAGCACACAGAAATGCGTCGTGCCCGAATCGAACCAGACGTCGAGGATGTCGGTGACCTTGTCGTAGTGATCGGCGTCGGCGCCAATCAGTTCGCGCGCGTCGAGCGCGTACCACGCGTCGGCGCCGCTGTTTTCCACGAGATCCGCGACCTTCTGCATGAGCTCGACCGAACGCGGATGCGGCTCGCTCGTCGCCTTGTGGATGAACAGCGCGATCGGCACGCCCCAGGTCCGCTGGCGCGAGATGCACCAGTCGGGGCGGTCCTTGATCATGCCGTAGATGCGTTCCTCGCCCCACGCGGGGTACCAGTCGACGTCGTCGCGAATCGCCTTGAGCGCGCCCGCGCGCAGACCCGCGGTCTCCATGCCGATGAACCACTGCGGCGTCGCGCGAAACACGACCGGCGTGCGATGCCGCCAGCAATGCGGATAGCTGTGCGTGATCTTCTCGGTTGCGAGCAGCACGCCGCGTTCGCGCAGAAAATCGACGATCGCATCGTTGGCCTTCCAGATGTACTGGCCCGCGAAGATCGGCGTCTGCGGCGTGTAGACGCCGTTCGGGCCGAGCGGATTGATCGTGTCGATGCCGTATTCGCGCGCGACGTTGAAGTCCTCGACGCCGTGGCTCGGCGCGGTGTGCACCGCGCCCGTGCCGTCCTCGGTCGTCACGTGATCGCCTAGGATGATCGGAATCTCGCGCTCGAACACGCCGTCCCCGTGGAACGGATGGCGCAGCTTGATGAGGTCGAGCCCCGCGCCCTTGATGTGGCCGAGCGCCGCGGTATTCTCCAGATCGTAACGTTTTGCCACTTTCTCGAGCAGCGGCGCGGCGACGACGAGCAGCAGACGCTTGCCCGCGCGAGCACCCTCATTCGGACGCGGACCTTCGATCAGCACGTAGTCGATATCGGGACCGAGCGTCACCGCGACGCTGCCCGGCAGCGACCACGGCGTCGTGGTCCAGATCGGCACAGAAACAATGACGTCCTCATCGGCGCCGAGGTCGACGCCGAACTTGCCCGCGAGCAGCTGCGGATCCAACGCGTCGTAGGCGACATCGACGGTCGTCGAATTCTTGTCCTGATATTCGATCTCGGCCTCGGCAAGCGCGGAGCCGCAGTCGAAACACCAGTAGACCGGCTTGAAACCGCGCCAGATGTGGCCGCGTGCGTAGATCTTCGCGAGCGCGCGGATCTCGTCGGCTTCGAACTTGAAGTCCATCGTGACGTACGGACGGCTCCAGTCGCCGAGCACGCCGAGGCGCTTGAAATCGGCGCGCTGCAAGTCGATCTGCTTCGCCGCGTATTCGCGGCAGAGCTTGCGGAACTCGGCCGCATCGACCTTCACGCCGACCTTGCCGACCTTCTTCTCGACCGCAACCTCGATCGGCAGGCCGTGGCAGTCCCAGCCGGGCACATACGGCGAACGCAAGCCCGCCATGAGCTTCGACTTGACGACGATGTCCTTGAGGATCTTGTTGACCGCATGGCCGAGATGGATCGCGCCGTTCGCGTACGGCGGCCCGTCATGCAGGATGAACGCATGCGCGCGCGACGCCGTGCGCTTCTGGATCTCTCCGTAGCGATCGGTTTTTTCCCAGTCCGCGAGCATGCCTGGCTCGCGCTTCGCGAGGTCGGCCTTCATCGCGAAATCGGTTTGCGGCAGGTTGATCGTGTTCTTGTAGTCGATGGGCATCTGCGGGGCTTTTCTACAGTCTTTGGGGATTCACCGCGGGATCGCGACGAATGTTTCGATTCACGCGCCGAGGATCACGCGCGCCTGCGCTGCGTCCCGGTCTATCTGCCTCACCATCGCGTCGAGGTCGGAGAATTTCTCCTCGTCGCGCAGCTTGTTTACAAATTCCACTTCTATGCGCTTGCCGTAGAGGTCGCCGTCGAAATCAAACAAGTGCGCCTCGAGCAGCGGTTCCTTGCCGTTGACCGTCGGCCGCACGCCGAGGCTCGCGACCGCTGCCATTGGCCCCGGATTCACGCCGTGCACGCGCACCGCGAAGATGCCTTCCACCGGCGACGTGCGTCGGCCGAGACGCACGTTCGCGGTCGGGTAGCCGAGCTTGCGCCCGAGTTGCTGGCCACGCACCACGTGTCCGCCGATCGAAAACGGCCGACCGAGCCAGCGCGCCGCGAGTTCGAAGCTGCCGCCCGCGAGCGCCTCGCGGATCGTCGAGCTCGAGATGCGTTCACCCTCGAGCACGACCGGCGCCAGCGCATGCGCGGCGAATCCGTGCTGCGCGCCGAGCCGCTCGAGCAGCGCGAGATCGCCGCCGCGCGCATGGCCGAAGCGGAACCCTTCGCCGACCCATACCTCTTTCGCGTTGAGCCGCGAGACGAGCACGCGCTCGACGAACTCTTGCGCCGGCATCGCTGCCAGCGTCGCATTGAAGCGCAGCAGCAACAGGTTATCCAGCGCGCCCTCGGCGAATTGCGCGATCTTCTCGCGCACATTCGACAGACGCGGCACCTTGCGCGCGTGCGCGAAGAACTCGCGCGGCAGCGGCTCGAAGCTGACCGCGATGGCGTCGAGGCCCTGCGCGATCGCGCGCTCGCGCACGCGCGCGAGGACTCCGCGGTGGCCGAGATGCATGCCATCGAACGCGCCGATACAGACGATGCTGCCACGCGGCGCGATGCACGAGCCCGCGGCATCGCGGAACAGGCGACAGGCCATCATCAACGTCGGTGGCGCGAGTCGGCCGCGCGGCCGCGAGCGCGCTGCGGAGCGGATCCGAGCAGGCTTGAGTTGCGCTCGTGGCGGCGGTCGTTCATCGCGTCAAGTATACCGGTTGCGCTGCATCGCACAAAGCTGCAGCCGATGCGGAAATGCTAGCCGCCGCGCAGGTCGCGCAGGCGCAATCCCAACGCAAGCAGCGAGCCGAGGTAGGCGACGCCGCCGACGAGGATGATCGCGCCGAGATGCCAGGCGCGCGCGCCGATCGACGCTCCGCTCCATTGTGGCCACCAGTGCAGGCCGACGAGGATGACGACCACGAGCGTCGCGCAGGCCGCCGTCAGTCGCAGCAGATGCCTGCCCCACCCCGCTTCACGCCGGTAGACGCCGTCGCGGCGCAGGCCACGCCACAGCAACCACAGATTGAGGTAACTCGCGACGCTGCTCGCGAGTGCGATGCCGAGGTGCAGCCCGGGTATCGCCGCGAGGCGCGTGAGGAAGCCGCCGCCGGCCTCGGCCGCGCCGCCCCACGCGACGTAGAGTCCGCCCACGAACAACACGTTGAGAAGCATGTTCGCAGTCATCGCGGCGACGCCTGCGCGCACCGGCGTCTTCGTGTCCTGGCGCGCGTAAAACGCGGGCGCGAGCACCTTGACCAGCGCGAACGCGGGCAGGCCGAAGCTCAACGCCGCGAGGCTCAGCGCGACCATGTCGACGTCGTGTGCGCCGAACCGGCCATGTTCGAACAGCGTCGCGACGATGGGCTTGGCAAGCAGCACGAGCCCGAGCATCGCGGGAATCGAGATCAGCAGCGTCGTGCGCAGGCCCCAGTCGAGCGCGCGCGAGAATCCCGCGTGATCGGTGTTGACGTGATGCCGCGACAGGCTCGGCAGGATCACGGTGC
>JBDTYX010000180.1:0-6803 GCA_040005435.1 Rudaea sp.
GAGCGCGGCGCGCTCGAGACCTCGAACGAGCGCACGATCTACCAGTACATCGTGCCCGCGACGTGCCAGTCCGCGCAGCTGCTGCTCGGCCTCACGATCCTGAAGCCCGGCAGCGTCTGGAACACGATGCCGCCGCACCTGCACGACAGACGCTCGGAGGTGTATTTCTACTTCGGCCTCAAGCCTGACCAGCGCGTCATGCACTTCATGGGCGAGCCCGACGAAATGCGCCATCTCGTGATCGCCAACGACGAGGCCGTCGTCTCGCCGCCGTGGTCGATCCACATGGGCTCCGGTACCGCAAACTACTGCTTCATCTGGGCGATGGGCGGGGAAAACCTCGACTACACCGACATGAACCAGCTCGACATCTGCCAGCTCAAGTGATCGCGACTGCCCACAAGGAAAGCCATCGCCATGTCCTCCCCGTTTGATCTCGGCGGCAAGGTCGCGCTCGTCACCGGCGCGAATACCGGCCTGGGCCAGGCCATCGCGCTCGCGCTTGCGCAGGCGGGCGCCGACATCGTCGCGGTCGGCCGCAGCGCGCCCGACGAGACGCTCGCCGCGGTTCGCGCTGCGGGCCGGCGCGGCTTCTGGATCGAGGCCGACCTCGGCGAAGCGAACGGACTCGGTCGCATCGTCGCCGAAGCGGTCCGCGAACTCGGCGCGATCGACATCCTCGTCAACAACGCCGGCACGATCCGCCGCAACGATGCCCTGGATTTCAGCGCGGAGGACTGGGACGCCGTGATGGGCGTCAATCTCAAGACCGCGTTCTTCCTCGCCCAGGCCGCGGCGCGCTGGTGGGTCACCGGCAAGCGCGGCGGCAAGATCGTCAACATCGCCTCGATGCTGTCGTTCCAGGGCGGCATCCGCGTGGCTTCGTACACCGCGAGCAAGAGCGGCCTGCTCGGCATCACGCGCCTGCTCGCGAACGAATGGGCCGCGCGCGGGATCAACGTCAACGCGATCGCACCGGGCTATTTCGCGACGAACAACACGCAAGCGCTGCGCGCCGACGAGACGCGCAACGCGGCGATCCTCGCGCGCATTCCCGCGGCGCGCTGGGGCGATCCGTCCGATCTCGGCGGCGCAGCGGTGTTCCTGTCGTCGTCCGCGGCCGACTACGTGCACGGCGCGGTGCTGCCCGTGGATGGGGGCTGGCTAGCGCGCTGAGTCGGGGGCAGCATCGCTGCGCATGGGCAGCCGGCGCTCAAGCGGCTACAATCGGGCACCGACGCCACTGAAAGGTTTTCCGGCCCATGCGACTGAAATTCGCGCTCGTGCTCGTGCTCGCGCTGTCCGTTACCGCCGCCGCGATCGCCGGCGAAACCTCGACGCTCGAAGAGCGCATGTCGAAGGGCGATTTCCATGCCGCTGGGCTCGACAAGCTCACTCCGACCGAGCTCAAGACTCTCAACGACTGGCTCGCCAAACACGAGGCGACGACCGTGGTCACGAAGATCGTCACTGAGGGCGGCAAGCCGGCGTTCTACGTCGACCAGGCGCGTGAACCGGTCGAGAGCCGCATCGACGGCAAGTTCATCGGCTGGTATGGCAAGACCGTGTTCAAGCTCGAGAACGGTCAGGAGTGGACGCAGACCGAGTCCGGGCAGTTCACGAACGGCAAGTACGACCATCCCAAAGTGCGCATCAAGCCGATGCTGCTCGGCAGCTGGCTCATGTTCGTCGAGCCGTGCGGCTGCAGCATCCGCGTCGAGCGCACGAAGTAGCGAGACGCCGCGCACGCGGCGTGCCGACACGCCCGCCGCGGACACGTAGCGATCCGTCGCGCGTGCGCTGGCCGTCAGCGCTCGGCGCCGGCCGCGAGCGTTTCGAGCAGTTTGTTTAGGCGCTTCGGCGATACCGTTTCCGCGGTCCTGATCTCCTGCGCGAACAGCGACACGCGCAATTCTTCGATCAGCCAGCGTAACTCTGCCAGCATGTCGGCGTCGACGCCGCCGCTCGCGCTGAGTTTGAGGTATTCGCGCCAGTAGCCGCGCACGGTCAGCATGCGCGCCTGGTCGCGCGTCGCGTCTAGGCGCAGACGTTCGGCGCGCAGGCGCATCGCCTTGAGGTAACGCGGCAGGTGCTGCATGCGCGCCTTCGGAATAGCGCGCACGAACCCGGGATGGACGAGCGCCGCGAGCTGCTCGCGCAGGTCGTCGTAATTCGCCTTCGCGTAGCCGATCAGCGGCGGCTCGAGCCACGGCGCGAGATCGGCATATGCGGCGAGCGCATCCTCGACGAGACGCAGCCACTCGACCGCGGTCGCGAACAGCTTGGCGCCGAGCTCGGCCTCGGCGTGCGCGAACGCCACGCGCTGGCGCAGGTCGAGGTCGCGAGCGTCGAGCAGCTCGACGAGCGCGGCCTCGACGATGTCGCAGCGCAGCTCGTCGACGCTGGCCAACGACGCGTATTGGAGCACTCCCGCAGCGTGTCCTCTCCCGCTGCTGCTCGAGAGGGGGAGTGATCGCTGCGCTCCGCGCAACAGCATCATCCGATTGGAGCGCGGCAGCTGTCGCCGCGCCTGCTTGATCTTCTCGTGCAACGCACGGCGCAGCAGCCGGCGGACGCCCGCGCGATGCGATGTCTGCGCCTCGTCGCGCCGCTCGAACACGCGCAGCGCGACGCTTTCGCCGAGATCTACGAGCGCCGGGAAAGCCACGAGCCCCGCCGCACTGACCACGCGCTCGGGAATCTCATCGAATTCGAACGCGGCGACCTCGTCGCGCGTGAGCTCGGCATCGGCGCGTCGCGAGAACGCGGCGTTTGCGGCGCCGCCCCACTGGATGCGGATCGTCTCGATGTCGCGACCCGCCGCGAGCGTCACCCCCCGATTCGTGTCGGCACGATCGTCGTGCACGCGGAAGCGCATCTGTAGGTGCACGGGCACCTCGACTTCCGCGCAGTCGCGCGCGCCGATGTCTACGCCGGTAACGCGCTTGAGATACGCCGCAAGCGCCGCCGCGAGCGGCTCGTCGCGTGGAGTCTCCGCCTCGGCGAACGCGCGCGCGAAGTCCGGCGCGGGCACGAAATTGCGCCGCAGCGGCTTCGGCAGGCCGCGGATGATCTCGGCGACCTTCTCGGCCAGAAGCCCAGGCACGAGCCATTCGCAGCGCGCCGCCGGCACCGCGTTGACGAACGCGAGCGGCACGTCGAGCGTGACGCCGTCCGCCTCGTCGCCGGGCACGAAACGGTATTCGAGCTTGAGCTTGTGTCCCGCGCTATCGAGCCGCGTCGGAAAATCGCTCGCGCGCATGCCCGGCACGGCCGCGAGCACGTCGTCGAGCGACCAGCGCATGGCGGCTTGCGCGCTCGCGGGCGCGCTGCGGTACCAGGCGTCGAATGCGGCGGTCGTGCTGATGTCCTCGGGCAGCTTGCCGGCGAAGAACTCAACGAGCTCGGACTCGTCGCGGACGAGCCCGCTGCGCCGCTGCTTGGCCTCGGTCTCGTGCGCCTGCGCGAGCACGTCGGCGTTGGCGCGCACGCAATCGGCGTCGCAGTCGATGTCGCAGCGCACGAGCGCCTCGCGCACGAACACCGCGTGTGCGGCGGCGACGTCCTGCCTGGCGAATTGCACGCTGCGCTTCTCGACGACGATGAGTCCAAACAGGCTCACCTGCTCGAACGCGAGCACCGCGCCGCGCTTGCGCGACCAGTGCGGCTCACGCCAGTTGCGTTTGACGAGGTGCGTGGCCTGCTGTTCGATCCATTCCGGAGCCACTTCCGCGCACAGCAGCGCGTAGACCTTCTGCAGGTCGAGGATCTGCCCCGCGAGAACCCAGCGTGGCGGCTTCCTCGCGAGCGCGGAGCCCGGGAATATCTGGAACCTGCGTTCGCGCGTGCCGCGATACAGATTCTTCTCGTCCTTGAGCCCGACCTGGGTCGGCCAGCCCGACAGCAGGCAACGGTGCACGGATTCGTATTCGCGCTCGGCCTGCCGCTTGTCGTCGGCGGCGGCGCGCGCGACCGCAGGGACAACGACTGCACTGCGATTGGCCACGTCCGCCGGACTCGACTTCGCGGGCCGGCTCTCGCCGCGATCTTCGATCAGCAGCAACTGCCGATGCAGCTCGCGCCATTCGCGCATGCGCAGGTACGACAGGAATCGAGTCGCGCACCAGTCGCGCAGCTTCGACTGGGTCAGCTCTTCATGCGCCAGCGCGTGCGCGTGCCACAGATTGAGCACGCCGACGAAATCGGACTTGGGGTCGATGAATTGCGCATGCGCGGCGTCCGCGGCCTGACGCGCGTCGGGCGGACGCTCGCGCGGATCCTGCACCGATAGGAATGCGACGAGGATCAGCATCTCGCGCGCCACGCCGAGGCGCTGCGCCTCGATCAGCATGCGCGCGAGCGCGACGTCGATCGGCAGCGTGGCCATCTGCCGACCCATCGCGGTCAGCTGCTTGTGCTCGTCGACCGCGCCGAGCTCGGCGAGGCGGCGATAGCCGTCGCCGATCGTGCGCGCGTTCGGCATCTCGACGAACGGAAAACTCTCGACCTCGCCGAGCTTCAGGCTCAGCATGCGCAGGATCACGCCCGCGAGCGACGAGCGCAGGATCTCGGGGTCGGAGAACTTCGGCCGGGCATTGAAGTCCTCCTCGCTGTACAGGCGCAGGCACACGCCCGGGCCGACGCGTCCACAGCGCCCCTTGCGTTGCTCGGCGGCGGCCTGCGAGATCGGCTCCACGTGCAGGCGCTCGAGCTGGTTGCGATGGGTGTAGCGCTTGACTCGCGCGGTGCCCGGGTCGATCACGTACTTTATTCGCGGCACCGTCAGCGAGGTCTCCGCCACGTTCGTCGCGAGCACGATGCGCCGCTGCGACCCAGGCTTGAACACGCGGTCCTGCTCGCTCGCCGAGAGACGCGCATACAGCGCGAGCACCTCGGTCGAACGATACTTGCGCCGCGCCAGCGCGAGGTGAAGGTCGCGAATCTCGCGCTCGCCGGGCAGGAAGATCAGCGCGTCGCCGCGCGGATCTTCCTGCGTGATCTCGTCGACCGCGGCGAGAATCTGCGAAATGGGGTCAGGTTCATTTTTCGGCGACGGCGGTTTGGCCTGAACGGCTGCTTCCGCAGCGGATAAATGAACCTGACCCCATTTTCGCCAGCGCACCTCGACCGGAAAGCTGCGCCCTTCGACCTCGACGATCGGCGCATCGTCAAAATGGGCCGCGAAACGCGCGGTGTCGATCGTCGCCGACGTGACGATCAGCTTCAAGTCGCGCCGGCGCGCGAGCAGGCGCTTGAGATAGCCCAGGAGGAAGTCGATATTGAGGCTGCGCTCGTGCGCCTCGTCGAGGATGATAGTGTCGTACGCGTTGAGCCATGGGTCAGCTTGAGTCTCGGCGAGCAGGATGCCGTCGGTCATGAACTTGATCAGGCTGCGTTCGCTGACCTGATCGGTGAAACGGACCTGGAAGCCCACGAGATCGCCGAGCGCGGTGCCGAGTTCGGCGGCCACGCGACGTGCGACGCTGCGCGCAGCGACGCGGCGCGGCTGGGTGCAGCCGATCAGCCCGCTGCGACCGCGTCCCGCCGCGAGGCAAAGCTTGGGCAGCTGCGTGCTCTTGCCCGAGCCGGTTTCGCCAGCGAGCACGAGCACCTGGTGCTTGCGGATCAGCTCGACGATCTCGTCGGCGCGCGCGGCGATCGGCAGCGCCGCGTCTACCTCGACCTTCGGCACGATCGCGACGCGCGCGGCGTGCCGTGCGATCGCGCCGTCGAGTTGCACGCGCCAGCGCGCGAGCGCGGCGCGATCGACCTGCTCGGCGGCATCGAGGCGATCGAGCGCGCGGCGCAGGCGCATGCGCTCGGCGAGCAGGGTCTCGTCGAGCCTGCGGCGCAGGGCCGTGAGCTCGGGATGGCGGGGGGCAGACTTCACTTTGGGTAGGCCGCGTATCGATAGGCTGGCGCTATCGATCGCATCGTTGCCATCGATTTCTAATTGTCGTGATCCTGCATTATATTCTTTGCTGCCCTTACCGGAGACGACCATGTCCAAGAAGAACGGCAGTCCGACACGCAACGATCTGAAGCTCAAATTGCGCGACAGCATGGTTGCGCTGCTCAACGCGCAGCTCTCCGACACGCTGGACTTGTATACCCAGGTCAAGCAGGCGCACTGGAACGTCAAGGGGCCGCATTTCATCGCGCTGCACGAATTGTTCGACAAGCTCGCCGAGGATCTCGAAGGTCCGGTCGACGACATCGCCGAACGCGTCACCTCGCTCGGCGGAGTCGCTCTCGGTACCGCACGCATCGCGGCGGGGGCGTCGCGCCTAAAGGAACTGCCGCATGACGGCCTCGACGGACTCAAGGCGGTCGCGCTGCTCGCCGATCGATTCGCGACGCTCGGCGCGTCGACGCGCGCGGCGATCGGCGCGGCCGGCGACGCCGGCGACGCCGATACCTCGGACCTGTTCACCGGCATCTCGCGTGGCCTCGACAAGGCGCTGTGGTTCCTCGAAGCGCATCTTCAATAAGATGACGATGTCGCGCGTCGCGCGACGATCACTCCCCCTCTCCCGCTGGCCGGGAGAGCGCAAGGAGTGAGGGTGGCGCGGCCAGCGCGTTCTCCACGGCCGCGCATCCTTCCGCGGCGACGATTGCGGCCTACGCTACCTTCGAGCGCCACGCTCACCCGCCGCGCACCCGTGCGGCGACCTCTCCCCCGCCAGCGGGAGAAGTGGGGGTCTCGCGCTGACTTGCCATGCGACCCCACCTGCGCGCTCTATACGGCGAGCTCCCCCGCCGACGGAAGGTCTGGGTCTTGCGCTGACTTGCCATGCGACACC
>JBDTYX010000181.1:0-6762 GCA_040005435.1 Rudaea sp.
ACCGCGCGGCTTCTCGCGGCGCGCGAAAGACAATCGCTCACATCGGCTTGCGTTTGCTAGCGAACATTGACCTCAAACGCCTTGCGACTCCGAGAGCGGCGGCGTAGCCTCGATTGACACACGCCAGCAGGCCGCGAGCCCCGGAGGTTCACGATGATCGCCAGACTGATCGGCAGATCGATGTTCGCCGCGCTCCTCGCCGTCGCTAGCGTCGCGGCGAATGCGGCGGTACCGACCGAGTTCCGCGTCACGTCCGACGGCAGCGCGTTCTATCCCGCGCAGCCGTTGCGCAAGGGCGACCGCCTGCAGGTGCTTTCGCCGTATCTGATCGACCACGACTCGCTGTTCCTGATGCGCTGCGTCGACGGCTGCCAGCGCAGCGAAATCGTGCGCTCGTGGAACGGCCGCGTCGGCGGCACGGGTCCGGCGATGCTCGAATCGGTGACGCTCCAGCAGGACGGCGAATACTTCTTCGTGCCGAGGACTTTCTCTCTGAGCCTGCAGCATCGCAACCTGCAGGCCTGCGTGAGCCTGCTGCGGCTGCACGAGATGTGTGAGGACGCGAGCGCGATGACGATCCGCGAAGTGAAGGCGACGCCCGAACTGTTCCGCGTGCGCCTGCAGTCCGGGTCGTGGATCTGGGTGCGGCGCACCGCCGCGGGGCCGGTGCCGGCGACGCCGAGCCTGCCTGCCAACGCGACGTCCTGAAGTCCCGGCGGCGATTCGCACTGCGTCGGCGCATGGACCGACGCCCTCGCGGCACGCGCCGCCGTGTCGGCGCAAGTACGAATGCAGATCGGTCGCGCGCCGACGTGCGCGCCGCGCGTGATTCACACGCGCCGACACTTGCAGTAGTCTGCGACACCCTTTTTTTCAAATCGCGGCCGCCGTGGCATCCCTTCCGATCGTCGTCCTCTGCTCGAGGCGCGGCTCCAACCTGCAGGCCCTGATCGACGTCGCAGCCGCGGGCGCGCTGCCGATCAGCATTCGCGCGGTGCTCTCGGACAGGCCCGGCTGCACCGCGCTCAAGCGCGCGCGCAAGGCGGGCATCGCTACCGACGCGATGCGACCGCGCGATTTCGCCGCGCGCAGGCAGTTCGACGAGGCGCTATTCGCGCGCGCGGGCGACTTCGACCCGGCACTGATCGTGCTCGCCGGCTACATGCGCATCATCGACGCCGCCGTCGTGCGCGCGTGGCAGGGACGCATGATCAATATCCATCCGTCGCTGCTGCCGAATCATCCGGGTCTCGACACGCACGCCGGCGCGCTCGCCGCGGGCGACACGCGGCACGGCGCGAGCGTGCACTTCGTGACGCCCGAACTCGACGGCGGCCCCGTGATCGCGCAGGTCGCGATCCCGGTCCATGCGGGCGATAGCACCGCCGACCTCGCAACGAGGCTGCTACCGTTCGAACACCGCCTGCTCGTCGCGAGCGTCGCGCTGCTGGCGGCGGGCGCGATCCGCCTCGACGCGGACCGCGTCAGCTACCGCGACGCGCCGCTCGCGACGCCGCTGCAGATGGACGAACGAGGCCGTCTGCGCACCGGCTGAGTAGACGGCCCCGCGCGTGCGCCGTATCGCGTTCGTTCAGTCGGCGCTCGCGAGAATGCGGACGATTCCCGCCTCGAGAATCTCCCGCTCATGCGCAATGTCCTCCCGCTCCTCGTCGCCGCGTCGCTCAGCGTCGGCGCCCACGCTGCGGCACTCAAGCCGCTGACCGCCACCTACACCGTAGCGCGCGACGGCAAGCAGGTTGGCGACTCGACCTATTCGCTCGCCGCGAATCCCGACGGCACGTGGACGCTGCGTTCGGAGACGCATGGCACCTCAGGCATGGCGCGCCTCGCCGGATTGGACGTGCGCGAGGAATCGATGTTCAACTGGCGCAACGACAGCGCCGCCGGCATCCGCTACGACTATCGCCAGGACGCGACATTCAAGCACAGCGCGCAGACGATCGATTTCGACCAGGCCGGTGGACAGGCGCAGGTAAAGGACAGCAAGGGTCATTTCGAATACGCGATCCCGCCGGGAACGATGGATCGCGCGAGCCTGTATCTCGTGCTTGGCCACGCGGCGGCGATCGGCAATCGCGAGCTCACGGTTCCGGTCGCGGGCCGCGACCATGTCGAACAGCAGCATTTCGTCGCGCAGGCCGAAGAGGAAATCAGCGTGCCGGCCGGCAAGTTCAAGGCAATTGCGTTCGAACGCGTCGACATGCGCGGCAAGGCGCGTACCTGGTATTCGCCGACGAGCACGCTGCCGCTGCGCATCGAAAAGACGCAAGGCGACGGTTCGACGATCCTACTTGAACTGAAGTCGCGCTAGGCTGCGACGCGACGAGGTCGCCGGGGCGCCGCAACGCGGCGGTTTAAAGATCGTGCTCGAGCTTCAGCCGAGCTAGCCCACGAACGCGGATCGCGTAGAACGCGTGCGCCGCCGCTACGACGGCAGGCGGCGGATGCGCGCGCCGAGTCCCGACAGTTTCTCTTCGATGTTCTCGTAGCCGCGGTCGATGTGATAGACGCGGTCGACCGTCGTGTCGCCGTGCGCGGCGAGACCCGCGAGGACGAGGCAGGCCGACGCGCGCAGGTCGGTGGCCATCAGCGGCGCACCGGTCATCCTGTCGACGCCCTGGATGATCGCTGTATTGCCCTCGACGCGGATATCCGCGCCGAGACGATGCAGCTCCTGCACATGCATGAAGCGGTTCTCGAACACGGTCTCGGTGATGAGCCCGACGCCTTCGGCGACCGCGTTGAGCGCGGTGAACTGGGCCTGCATGTCGGTCGGAAACGCAGGATACGGAGCGGTCGTCACGCTGACCGCCTTCGGTTTCTTGCCGTGCATGTCGAGCTGCACCCAGTCGTCGCCGGTCGTGATGTCCGCGCCGGCTTCCTCGAGCTTCTGCAGCACCGCGTCGAGCGTCTTCGGCCGCGCGCGCTTGGCCATCACGCGGCCGCCGGAGATCGCGCCGGCGACGAGGAACGTGCCGGTCTCGATACGATCGGGCAGCACCTCGTAGTGCGTGCCGTCGAGGCGATCGACGCCTTCGATGACGATCGTGGACGTGCCCGCGCCATCGATCTTCGCGCCCATGCTGATGAGGCAATTGGCGAGATCGACGACCTCGGGCTCCTGCGCGGCGTTCTCGATCACCGTCGTGCCCTTCGCGAGCGCCGCGGCCATCATGATGTTTTCGGTGCCGGTGACCGTGACGATGTCCATGTTGATGCGCGCGCCCTTGAGTCGCTTCGCACGCGCCTTGATGTAGCCGTTCTCGACCGTGATCTCCGCGCCGAGCGCCTGCAGTCCCTTGATGTGCAGGTCGACCGGGCGCGATCCGATCGCGCAGCCACCGGGCAGCGAGACGTCGGCCTCGCCGAAGCGCGCGACGAGCGGTCCGAGCACGAGGATCGATGCGCGCATCGTCTTGACGAGGTCATAAGGCGCGAAATAGCGGTCGGCGGTGCGCGGGTCGATCTGGATGCACATGCGCTCGTCGATCGTGAGCTGCACGCCCATCTGGCCGAGCAGTTCCATCGTCGTCGTCACGTCGTGCAGGTGCGGCACGTTGCTGATCGACACCGGGCCATCCGCGAGCAGGCTCGAGGCGAGGATAGGCAGGACAGCGTTCTTCGCGCCCGAGATCCAGACGTCGCCGTTGAGGGGCTCTCCGCCCGATATCACGATCTTTGCCATCTTCGATCAGTTCTCGTCGCGTGCTGCGGCTTCCGCCGGGGTCAGGGTTTTGAGGGACAGCGCATGAATCGCTCCCCCCATGAGGTCGCCGAGCGTCGCGTAGACCATGCGGTGGCGCGCCAGCGGCAGTTTCCCGCCGAACGCCTCGGCGACGACGAGCGCCTCGAAATGCACCCCGTCCGCGCCTGCCACGTCGGCCCGCGCGCCAGGCAGGCCTTGTTCGATGAGAGTCTTGATCGTCGCGCTGTCCATATCGGGCTCGAATTCTGACGCTACGCTGGCGCCGCGGCGAACTTGTCGGCCGGACGCCCGCATCTGCGTTAAGCGGTTGAAGAGGCTGGGAACTTCGGCGCGCCGGGCGACTCAAACGGCGAGCTTACCGAGGCGTTGCGGGGTTCCCTAGGCTGGCAGCGGGGCTGCCAGCTACAATAGGAGGTTGCGAATGTTACTCAATAACGCCGGTCGCAGAAACCCCAGCGACGCGGATTCCGCAGTTTCCCTGCTACGTCCGAGCTCGATGCACGCCATAATCCATCCGCTGACGCCTGCCATCGCGCGACCCGCACTGGACACGGCCGCACTCACGCGCAGCGCGCTTACGGTGATCGAGACCGAGGCGCATGCGATCTCGATCCTCAAGTCGCGCATCGACAGCACGTTCCTGCGGGCCTGCGAACTGATGCTCGACTGCCCGGGTCGCGTCGTCGTCTCGGGCATGGGCAAATCCGGTCACGTCGCGCGCAAGATCGCGGCGACGCTCGCGTCGACCGGCACGCCGGCGTTCTTCGTCCACCCCGCCGAAGCGAGTCATGGCGACCTCGGCATGATCACGCAGAAGGACGTCGTGCTCGCGTTGTCGAACTCGGGCGAGACCGACGAGCTGATCGCGATCCTGCCGCTGATCAAGCGCCAGGGCGTGCCCCTGATCCTCATGACCGGCAATCCGGACTCGTCGCTCGCGGCGATGGCCGACGTGCATATCGACGTGAGCGTGCCGCAGGAAGCCTGCCCGCTCGGCCTCGCGCCGACCGCGAGCACGACCGCCGCGCTCGTGATGGGCGACGCGCTTGCGATCGCGATGCTCGAGGCGCGCGGGTTCACCGACGAGGACTTCGCGCGCTCGCATCCCGCGGGCTCGCTCGGACGTCGCCTGCTGCTACACATCGGCGACATCATGCATACGGGCGCTCAGGTCCCGGTGATCGAGGCGAGCGCAAGCCTTTCGGACGCACTCGTCGAGATGACCGGCAAGGGCCTCGGTATGACCGCGATCGTCGGACCCGGCACGCGCAAGCTCGTCGGCATCTTCACCGACGGCGACTTGCGCCGCGCGGTCGACGATGACGACATCGACCTGCGCCTGACGCCGGTCACGCAGCTCATGAATCCGCGCCCCAAGGTGATCTCCGCCGACAGGCTCGCGGTCGAAGCGGCGAAGCTCATGGAGGACTACAAGATCCACGCGCTGCTCGTCGTCGACGCGGGCGGCAACGTTGTGGGCGCGCTGAACATCCACGACCTGCTGCGCGCACGCGTCGTCTAGCTTCGCGCCGCGGTCGCCGTGGCCGCGGCGGCGGATCCGCACCCCGCGACGCCGGGCGCGCGCAGTTTCGCAACGGCCCGCGCAGACCTTATTAACGGCGCTACGCTGTAGAATGGCGGCCCGACGCCTGTCCTTGACGACATTCCCGACCTCCGTGAGCCCGACAGACTACCCCGCAGACATCGTTGCACGTGCGGCGCGCATCCGGCTCGCACTGTTCGACGTCGACGGCGTGCTGACCGACGGTAAGCTCTGGTATTCGGCCGACGGCAAGGAACTGAAGTCGTTCCATTCGCAAGACGGCCTCGGCATGAAGCGGCTGATGGCCAACGGCGTCGAGATCGGCGTGATCACCGCGCGCATGAGCCACATCGTGACCGAACGCACCGCCGAACTCGGCATCGTCCACGTCTACCAGGGTCAGGAGAGCAAGCGTGAGTGTTACGAGCACCTGATCTCCGCGCTCAAGCTGCTCCCGGATCAGGTGAGCTACATGGGTGACGACGTCGTCGACCTGCCCGTGATGCAGCGCGTCGGCCTCGCGATCGCACCGGCCAACGCGCACCCCTGGGTCAGTGCGCGAGCGCACTGGCAGACCAAGCTCGCGGGCGGCGCCGGCGCCGCGCGCGAGGTCTGCGACCTGCTGATGATCGCGCAGGGCAACGCCGAAGCCGAGCTGGCGCGCTGGCTGTAATGGAGCGCCGCACCTCCCTGATCGTCGTCGCGCTCGCGCTCGTCGCGGCGGGTCTGTGGATGCTCAACTGGGCGCTGCGGCCGCGCGACGAGGCCAACGAATTCGCCGGACCGCCGCGTTCGGACTACACGCTCACGCGTTTCACGCTCGACGCGCTCGACACCGATGGCGTGCACTCGTTCACCGTCGTGGCGCCACGCCTCTCGCGTCGCGGCGACGACGGCTCGATCTACGTGACGACGCCGAACTACGAGATCATCGACAACAGCAGCAACGCATGGAAGGGCTCTTCGGACTCCGCTTGGGTCAACAAGGACGGCACGATCATGAAACTCGAAGGCAAGGTCGCGATGCATCGCGTGCCGACCGACAAGGTCGAACAGGTGGACCTTCTGTCGAGCGACCTCACGATCACGACCGATGCGAAACCCAAGGACGCACAGGGCCACAACGCCGGCAGCGGCGGCCATCGCGACAAGCGCATGGAGACCGCCGCGCAGACGACGATCTACGATTCGTTCAGGGTCTCGCACGGTGTCGGCATGAAGGCCGACCTCGATCTCAAGACCACCGAGCTATTGGCGGACGTTCACATCATCTCGCTACCGGGGAAAAACAATGCGGGCAAGTAGACACGTGCAGAAGCGCAAGTCGGGTCACGTTGATCCTGCCCTGCCGCGGGGGGTGCGCGCGTTCGCAGCACTCTGCGCCGTAGTCGCGATCGCTGCGTCCGGCGGCGCGTTCGGGCTCAACACCGACAAGAGCCAGCCGAGCAACATCGACGCCGACCGCATGAAGCGCGAGGGCAGCAAGACCGGC
>JBDTYX010000182.1:0-6725 GCA_040005435.1 Rudaea sp.
GCTGGAGCGCTCATGCGTTTGCTCTCGCCACGCGCGGGCGCGCGCAGGTTGCCCGCACGTCGCGCGGATCACGACGCGCAGCGGAAGGCGCGCGAAACGCGCACGCGACGACGCTCGGCATCAGCGTCTTCCGTACTTGTCGACGAGCCGCTTGCCGAGCGCCTTGTTCTGTACGCGCGCGTTGGCCTTGCGTTCGAGCTGCACCGCGAGCGACTCGCTCGCGGCCGCCTGCTCGTCGCGCAGCTTGCCGTAGCTCTCCCAGCGGCCGGGGTCGAGCGTGCCCGCCTCGAGCGCCGCGCGCACCGCGCAGCCGGGCTCATTGCCGTGGCGGCAATCGGTGAAGCGGCACTCCTCGGCGAGTGCCTCGATGTCGGCGAACGTCGCCGTGGCGACGTCTTCGTCTCCGGTGAGCTTGAGTTCGCGCATGCCGGGCGTATCGATCAGGCAGCCGCCGCCGGGCAGCACGAGCAGCGAACGGTGCGTCGTGGTATGCCGGCCGCGACTATCGTTTGAGCGCACCTCGTTGGTCGCCTGGCGTTCGCGTCCTAGCAGCGTGTTGGTCAGCGTCGATTTGCCCGCGCCCGACGAGCCGACCAGCACCGCAGTATCGCCGAGTCCGACGTAGCTGCGCAGCGCCGCGACGTCGTCGCGATTCTTCGCATTGAGCGGACGCAAGTCGACGTCGGCAGGCAATAGCTCGCGCAGCTCGCCGACGGTCGCCTGCAGCGCCGCGACGTCGAGCGTGTCGGCCTTGGTCAGGACGACGACCGGCTTCGCGCCGCTGCCGTGCACGATCGCGAGATAGCGTTCGATGCGGCGCGGATTGAAGTCGCCGTCGAGGCCCATGACGATGAATACCGTGTCGATGTTCGTGGCGATGACCTGGCGCTGGTAGCGCTCGCCTGCGGCCGCGCGGCTCAGCGTCGTGCGCCGCGGCAGGACGACCTGGATCACGCGCGGATCGCCCGCCTCGACGAGAACGAAGTCGCCGACCGCCGGACGCAGCGCGGCATCGAACTGGCGCTTGAGGAAGCGTGGCGCGGGGCGCGCGTTGGTCTCT
Source organism: Rudaea sp. (assembly GCA_040005435.1). GTDB lineage: Bacteria > Pseudomonadota > Gammaproteobacteria > Xanthomonadales > Rhodanobacteraceae > Rudaea. The sequence continues at coordinate 1,061 of JBDTYX010000182.1, forward strand.
TTCGCATCGTCGGAGGCGCTGCCGTCGCTGAGCACGTAACCCGTGCGATGCTGCGCGATGACACGCGCGATGCGCCAGTCTGCGGCCGCATCGCCGGGCAGCGGCGTATCGGGGCGCCAGCCGATGGCCCGGAGTTTGTCGTCGGAAATGGTCGCTGCGCTCACCCGCGCATTCTAGCGGGGAGCACGCACAAATCGCCGAATTGCTTGAATTCGCGCCCTATTCCGCTAGGATTCGCAGTTCGAATAAGCGTTTGTGCAACCACCCAGTCACGCCATGCCCATTGCCTCTCCCCATACGCCGGTACGCACGAGCCGCCGGATCCAGGATGTCCGCTACGAGATTCGCGGCGAACTCGCCCAGCGTGCGCTCGAGCTCGAGGCCGCCGGGCACGAGGTGATCAAGGTCAATATCGGCAACCCCGGCGCGTTCGGCTTCACGGTCTCCGACCACGTGCGCGAAACGATCGAACGCAATCTCGGGCGCAGCGAGACCTACTGCCATCAGAAGGGCATCCTGCCCGCGCGCGAAGCGATCGTCGCCCAGCATCGCGAGCACGGCGTCGACAGTTCGCACGTCGACCGCATCTTCATCGGCAACGGCGTCAGCGAACTGATCGACCTCGCGCTGCGCGCGCTGCTCGACAGCGGCGACGAGGTGCTGCTGCCGAGCCCCGACTATCCGCTGTGGAGCGCGGCCACGGTGCTCAACGGCGGCAAGCCGGTCTACTACAGCTGCCCGCCTGAGCGCGCGCACGTGCCCGACCCCGCCGAGATCGAGGCGCTCGTGACGCCGCGCACGCGCGCGATCGTCGTGATCAACCCGAACAATCCTACCGGCGCGGTGTACCCGCGCGAAGTGCTCGAGGCGATCGTGGCGATTGCCGAGCGCCATCATCTCGTGCTGATGTCCGACGAGATCTACGACGAGATCGTCTACGACAAGGCCGAATTCCTGCCGATCGCACGCCTCGCAGGCGACGTCGCCTGCATGACCTTCGACGGCCTGTCGAAGGTGCAGCGCGCGTGCGGCTACCGCGTCGGCTGGCTGTCGCTGACCGGCGCGCCGGTGCAGCTCGAGGAGATCGAGCGAGGCCTCGACCTGCTCGCGAGTCTGCGCCTGTGCGCGAACGTGCCCGGGCAATGGGCGATCGTGCCTTCGCTGACCGGGCCCGACACGATCTCGCCGCTGACCGCGCCGGGAGGGCGTCTGCACGACACACGCCAGGCGGTCATCGACGCCTGCGCGAACAGCCGCTTCCTCGACGTCGTCGCGCCGCGTGGCGCGCTGTATGCGTTTCCGGGCGTGCGCGGCGATGCGATCGCGGGCTTCGACGACGAGAAGTTCGCCCTCGAGCTGCTCGAGAGCGAGGGTGTGCTGATCGTGCCCGGGTTCGGCTTCAACTTCCCGCGGCGCCATCACTTCCGCACGACCCTGCTGCCGTTCGCCGCGCAGATGCGCGACGTATTCGCGCGCATCGAGCGCGTGCTCGAACGCATGGCGACAGGGCAACCGCCGCAGCGACAGGTTGCGTGACCGCGACGCGGCGGCGCTTCGTCGCCGCGCTGCTGACCGCCCCGATGGCTACCGCGCTCCCACAAACTCCGCGTTTCGTCGCGCTCGGTGATTCGTACACGATCGGCGAAGGCGTCGCCGAGAGCGAGAGCTGGCCGGCGCTGCTCGCCCGCGCGCTGCGCCCGATATACCACGGCGGCGCGCCCGAGATCGTCGCCCGGACGGGCTGGACCACCGACGAGCTCTCCGAGGCGATGAAGGACCACGGGTTCGCCTCCGCGTACGCGCTCGTTACGCTGCAGGTCGGCGTCAACAATCAGTACCGCGGCCGCGACCTGCAGAACTACCAATACGAGTTCGGCGCACTGCTCGATCGCGCGACCGAGCTGACGTCTCACCATCCCGAGCGCGTCGTCGTCGTCTCGATTCCGGATTGGGGCGTAACGCGCTTCGGTCACGAGAGCGGTCGCGACCTCGCCCGGGTCGCGCGCGAGATCGACGCGTTCAACGCGGTCAATGCCGAGGTCGCCGCATCGCTCGGCGCGCGCTACGTCGACGTCACTGCGCTGTCGCGCGCGGGCGGCAGCGAACCCGCGATGCTCGTCGCCGACGGACTGCATCCGTCCGCCGCGATGTATCGGCGCTGGGCCGACGCGATCCTGCCGACCGCCGAGCGCGCGATCCTGCGCTGACGAGCGCCGCGGGGTCGGGTTCGACCGGCCGCGAATGTCCCGTCACCGCGCTCTCGCGATCTGGGCTCGCAGCGTTCCCCACACCGATCGGCCCGGCGCAGGCGCATGCGGCATGACGCATTCGCACAACGAAATCTTCATGCCTTTTGCCCGGCTCCCGCAGGCCAGACGACGGGTGCCGGCCATGTCGCGGCGCTGGCGCCGCATCTTCATCTGCGCAGTGCATCGCGGATTGCCCGACTCACATGCGGTCAACCGGCTCGCTGCGGCGCTCGCCGAGTTGCGGGAGACGCTAACTCGTCGGCGACATCGTCGACTTCGAGAACAGGCCGCTGAAGCCTCTGGATGTCGACCACGGCGCGATGGACGTGCTGCAACGGACCGAGCGCGACAGTCGCCTCGCGCTCAGCGCCGCGTCGCCACGGCCGCGCTTCGACGCGGATCGCGAGCCGCTTCCGACCACGGCCTAAACGCTGGGTTTGCGGGCTGCGGTATTGAGAAGGCGCGCGCGTGGCCGCATCTGACATATCATTGACCCCTGATTTTCCGATGGACTGCCCATGTCGCTCAATCCCACCACGCGTACCCGTATCGAGGCCCTGCTGCAGCAGAACCCCGTGGTGCTGTTCATGAAGGGCAACCCGCAGGCGCCGCAATGCGGCTTTTCGGCGGCCGCATCGGGCATGCTCAACGAGTTGCTGCCGGACTACCACACGGTCAACGTGCTCGAAGATGCCGAAATTCGCGAGGGCATCAAGCAGTACGGCAACTGGCCAACGATCCCCCAGCTTTATGTGAACGGCGAACTGGTCGGCGGCTCGGACATCGTGCAGTCGATGTACAACAGCGGCGAGTTGCAGGCGCTGTTCGGCCTGCCGAAGCCCGACCGCACGCCGCCGCAGATCACGATCACCGATCAGGCCGCCGCGGCGATCCGCAGCGCGCTGGTCGACGCCGAGCCCGGTCTCGCGCTGCACCTTTCTATCGACGCGCGTTTCCAGCCGCATTTCCAACTAGGCGAGCCCGCCGACGGCGAGATCCGTGCCGAATCGAACGGCATCGACATCCTCATGGATGTGGCCACCGCGCAGCGCGCGCGCGGTATCCGCATCGACTGGGCCGAGACGATGCAAGGCGGCGGCCTCGCGATCGACAACCCGAACGCGCCGGCCGCGGTGAAGGAAATATCGGTCAAGGAACTGAAGGCGCGCCTCGACGCAGGCGACGCGATAACGATTGTCGACGTGCGTCCCGCCGCCGAGCGCGGACAGGCGCAGCTCAAACAGCCGTTCCGCACGCTCGACGACGGCATGGACGCACTCACCGACCTGCCCAAGGACTCAGCGCTCGCGTTTATCTGCCGCACCGGCGGGCGCAGCGCGAATGCGGCCGAACAGTTTCGCGCGCACGGCTACACGAAGGTCTACAACGTCGCGGGCGGCATCAACGCGTGGGCGAACGAGATCGATACGTCGCTGACGCCGTACTGATCACCCTGCGCGCGGCACTTTCTCAGGCGGCCGACTGATTGGTGGCCGCACAGATCGAGCGCGTGAGTGCTGCGTACAACTGCGCGGAGACTCGCGCGTAGTCCATCGCTGCGTCGCCGTCGAAACTCATGTCGTTCCACGAACCCATGCCGCCAAACACCCAGGCCTTCTGCGCCGCAGCGAGCACCGCGCCGGCCGCGGACGGCAGCGCGCCGGGTGGATATAGATCGGCGTAGGTCGCAGGCTCAGTCGCGATGCCGTCTAGCGCGTCGAGCGCGGCGCGAAACGATGCCGAGAACCCGCCGGTCTCGTGGGTTTGCGAGAAGGCCAGGATCTGCGTCAGCGCCACCCGCAATGCGCCCGGCTCGAGCGCGTCGGCTGCGGCATCTGCTCCGGAGTGCGGCGCATCGACCGGCGGGCCGTAAGTGACGCGCCAGATCCGTTGCTCGGGCGCGTTGCGATCGAACACCTCCCAGCGCGAACGCCAGACCTGCGACGATTCGGCGAAACTCACGGCGAGGGCCCAGTCGCCGCCGCCGCCCGCGAATGCGGCGCTTTGGTGATCCGCGATGCGCGGATCGTTGCGCGGCGCCCAGGTCAGCCGTATGCGCGACGCGTGATGTCGCTGCAGGTGGGCGAACCACTTGTCCGGCGTTGCCGCCACCGACTTGATGCGCGGCGCACCGAAAAAAGACTCCCCCATCGCGACGAACGCGACGCGCTCGCAGAACCGGCAGGTCGAGTTCTCCGGGAATACGCGCGGCACCGCTGCACGCGCGCGCAGCGTCGCGTTGCCGAAGCACGCGAGCACGACGAGTTGTGCGATCGTCGAATTCATCCCGCCTGCAGCGTGCGGTCCGGCGCCATCACGCGCCGATCCCGAAGCGGCTGCCGACAAAAGCCGCGAGCGCCATCGCGAGCGCACCCCAGAACAGCACGCGCAACGCGCCCGTCGCGATCGCCGCGCCGCCAGTTCTCGCGGCGACCGCGCCGAGTATCGTCAGCGAGACCAGCGAAGCGATCGCGACGACCCACGCGATTTCATCCTTTGGCGCGAGCATGGCCGCGGCCAGCGGCAGCAGCGCGCCGAGCGCGAAGCTGAGCGCCGACGTCGCAGCCGCCTGTAGCGGTCGCGGCCGCGAGTGCTCGGTAAACCCGAGTTCATCGCGCAGGTGCGCGCCGAGCGCGTCATGCGTCATGAGCTGGTCGGCGACCTGCTCTGCAAGCGGCCGGTCGAGACCGCGTCCCACGTAAATGCCGACGAGCTCGTTGCGTTCGCCGTGCGCATCCTCGGCGAGCTCGCGCTTCTCCATTTCCGTTGCCGCAGCTTCGGAATCGGACTGCGAGCTCACTGACACGTATTCGCCCGCGGCCATCGACAGGGACCCCGCGACGAGCCCCGCGACGCCCGCGACCAAAACCTGGCCGAGGACAGGATGGGCAGCTGCGACGCCGATGATGAGACCCGCGGTAGACAGGACGCCGTCGTTCGCGCCGAGCACCGCCGCGCGCAGCCAGCCGACGCGGTTGGTGCGATGGGATTCGTAATGATGACGGATCCGCCGCGTCACAGGTCGGCCTCGTGTTCGCCCGCGAGGTCGTCCCCTTCCTCGAAGCGCAGGTGCTTGACGCTGCGCCCGTGACGACGCACGAGCTTGAGCGCCTCGATGCCGACCTTGATGTGCTTCTCGACGAAGTTCGAGGTGATCGCCTTGTCGCTCGCCTCGGTCTTCACGCCTTCGGGAATCATCGGCTGGTCTGAGACGAGCAGCAGCGCGCCCGACGGGATGTGGTTCGCGAAGCCGACGGCGAAGATCGTCGCGGTCTCCATGTCGACCGCCATGCTGCGCGTGCGACGCAGCAGCAGCTTGAACTCCTCGTCGTGCTCCCAGACGCGGCGGTTGGTCGTGTAGACCGTGCCGGTCCAGTAGTCGTGGCCGAGATCGCGGATCATCGTCGACACCGCGC
>JBDTYX010000183.1:0-6682 GCA_040005435.1 Rudaea sp.
CGATATCGAATCCGCGAAACGCCTTGCGATAGGCCTCGCGCTTGTTGAGCACGGTTCGCCACGACAACCCCGCCTGCGCGCCTTCGAGCACGAGGAATTCGAACAGCTGGCTGTCGTCGTGCAGTGGAACGCCCCACTCGGTGTCGTGATATTCGCGCATCGCCGCATCGGCGCCATGCGCCCACGAGCAGCGCTTGCGTTTGTCGAGGGAGGTCGTCGTGGCCATCGCGTCTATCCAGTTCGGCCCGAGACCTGGCGCGTCCAGTCGGGCAGGTTGTAGTAGTTGCTGACTCTCATGATGCGCTCGTCCGCGATGGCGAAGAACGCGCCGGCGGGCAGCAGGTATTTCTGCCCGCGCGCGGGCGGTAGCCCCTCGTCGGTCACGAGGTATTCGCCGTGCACGACGAACTCGGCGGATGCGCGGCGCCCGTCGTCGCTGGCCATCACGACGATGTCGGTGAGCCGTTCGCGGTAGCAGCGTTCCATGTGCGCGAGGAAATCGCGAAAGGTCGCCTTGCCGGACTCGCGGCTGCCCTGATTGATGTCATGCGCGACGTCGTCGCCGAGGCAATCGAGCATTCCCTGCCAGTCGCCGGCGTTGAACGCGGCGTAATAACGCCGGATCAGCGTGCTGCTGCGGTCTGCAATGCGGGCCTGCGGTGTGTTCATTACATTCGACTCCGGTCGACGGGCAAGACAACTATCAGCGCGCGATCACGGTACGCGAGGAGTTGTTCGAACCCTTCAGCGCGTTCGCATCACGGCCATGGCAGGTGATCGAGGTCCACGTTGCCGCCGCTGAGGATGACGCCGACGCGGAGGCCACGAAAATGCGCGGCATGGCGCAATATGGCGGCGAGCGCGGTCGCAGACGAGGGCTCGATCACGATCTTCATGCGCTCAAGCACGAGTCTCATTGCCGCGATCGTCTCTTCGTCGCTGACCGTCAGCACTTCGACCGCGTGCCGGCGCAGCAACGCGAGATTGACCTCGCCGACAATGCCGCGCAGTCCGTCGCTGATGGTGTCGGGCACGATATCGGTCACGCGTGCGCCACGGCGCAACGACTCGAACGCGTCGGCGGCGCCGTCGGGCTCGGCCGCGAATACCGCGATGCGGGCGTCATGCGCCCTCGCGGCGATCGCGCTGCCGCCGATGAGCCCGCCACCGCCGATCGGCGCGATCAGCACGTCGAGATCGCCGACCTCGGCGAGCAGCTCGAGCGCCGCGGTGCCCTGACCCGCGATAACGGCCGGGTCGGTGAACGGGTGCACGAGCGTCGCGCCGGTCTCTGCGCGAACGCGTTCCGCGGCGGTCTCGCGCGCCGCAAACGTCGGCGCGCAATGATGCACCGTGGCACCGTACGCGGTGATCGCCGCCACTTTCGAGCGTACCGCGCCGTCGGGAACGATGACATGCGCCGCGATGCCGCGCGTGCGCGCCGCGAGCGCGAGCGCCGCGCCGTGGTTGCCGGAGGAATGCGTGACGACGCCGCGCGATGCCAACGCGTCGCTCATCGACCAGACCGCGTTGCATGCGCCGCGGAACTTGAACGCGCCTGCGCGTTGAAAGTTCTCGCACTTGAACGCCAGCCGCGCGTCCGCGAGCGCGTCGATGCTGCGCGAGTGGAGAATCGGCGTGTGGATGACGTGATTGCGGATCGTCGCCGCGGCGAGACGCACGTCGGCAATGCCCAACGTGGCGGCATCGGCGGGATTGGAGACGGGGGAGGCGATGGCCATGCCGCGATTTTACGGGAACTGGCCGGGCTGCTGCGCGCGTTGTTCGAACTCTGCTACAGATTGCAACCGGGCGCGGCGAACCGCGGGCGGTTACGGCGCGCCAGAACCTGGCGCGATTCCTTCAGGTGAGGATCAGTGCAGTTCCGAGAGCTTGCTCAGCGCCGCCGCGATGCGCGCGTGCTTGGTCTGCAGGCTTTCGAGCATGTCGCTGTCGTTCGCGCCCTGGCGGCTGCACGCGTCTTCCATCGCCATCTCGAGGCGACCGAGTTCGATCATCAGGTCATGGCGCAGGAACAGCGGATTGGTGACGGTCGCGTTGTTTTCGGCAAGCATGGCGGATTCCCCCGTGAATATGTTTGTGGATGTCGTTGCATCTAACATCGGAAGAGGTAGCAGGGATCGTGCCAAGCGGCGTCTGGTGGTGCGTCATGGCGCAGCGGATCCGTTTGGAAACCGCACCACGTCGCCATTCCTGCACGAATGTGCGCGCGTCCGCAGTGTGCGATCGCGTGCTGAGAACCGCGACTGACGCTGAAGGTCAAAACCTGACTCGGCCAAAGGAACGCAGGGTGCGACGCCGAAAAATAGCCGAGAAATACACGTGCCTCGGGACTGGCGCGCGAGTGCTGGCGGATATGTGGGTGACATCACAGAACCCGCGTGGCGCTGGGGATAGGCTCCCGAACGCGGGAAAGAACACTTGAATGATCAGGACGTCGGAGCTATCTTGCTGCGACTGTTTTGTGGGTTACTGGCGCCCGGCATACGGTCCTCTTGGATTCCCCCTGTTCCTAAGACCGCCGGGCGCCAGCCTTTCTTCCTGAAATCCCTACCGCAACCACTCCTTCGCGTCCTCCGCATCGTCGCAGACTGGCCCCTGAGCCCAATGTCAGCGCGCCTGCGCGCGCCGTGCGAGATGTGGAGTGCGGGGGGAATAAAAGCAGAAATCGTGCCAGCGGGAGGGCCCGTGCGCGGAAGCCGCCGCGGGGATGCGGCGCAGGCAACCGCCTGGGTCGCCGTCATATAATGCGCTGTCGCGGCTGCGCGACCGCATCGTTCATCCAGAAAAGGCTCGCCCGTCCGGGCGATCGAAGACCATGACCCTTCGTGCCGCACAATTCGATGTGATCGTGGTCGGTGGCGGGCATGCCGGCACCGAGGCTGCGCTCGCCGCCTCGCGCTGCGGCGCGCGCACACTGCTGCTGACCCACAACATCGAGACGCTCGGGCAGATGAGTTGCAACCCGGCGATTGGCGGGATTGGCAAGGGTCATCTCGTGCGCGAGATCGACGCGCTCGGCGGAGCCATGGCCCAGGCGGCAGACCGCGCCGGCATCCAGTGGCGCATCCTCAACGGCTCGAAGGGCCCGGCCGTGCGCGCGACCCGCTGTCAGGCGGATCGCGCGCTGTACAAGGCGTATGTGCGCGGCCGCCTCGAAACGCAGGAAAGCCTTTGCGTGTTCCAGCAGGCAGTCGACGACCTGACGCTAACCGGCCAGCGGGTGACCGGCGTCGTCACTTCGATGGGTCTCGCATTCCACGCCGCGTGCGTGGTGTTGACAGCCGGGACATTCCTCGCCGGGAAGATCCACATCGGGCTCGAGACGCATGCCGGCGGGCGCGCCGGCGACCCGCCGGCGACCCGACTCGCACAGCGCATGCGCGAGTTGCCGATCCGCGTCGATCGCCTCAAGACCGGCACGCCGCCGCGCATCGACGGCCGCAGCATCGACTACGTCCGCCTGCTGGAGCAGCCAGGCGACACGCCCCAGCCGACGTTCTCGTACTGGGGTTCGAGCGCCGATCATCCGCGCCAGGTTTCGTGCTGGATCACCCATACGAACGAACGCACGCACGAGATCATCCGCGCGGGCCTCGATCGTTCGCCGCTTTACAGTGGCAGGATCGAGGGCGTCGGCCCGCGCTATTGCCCGTCGATCGAGGACAAGGTCGTGCGCTTCGCGGACAAGGCCGCGCATCAGATCTTCATCGAGCCCGAGGGTCTGAACACGACCGAGATCTACCCGAACGGCATCTCGACATCGCTGCCCTACGACGTGCAGCTCGATCTCGTGCGTTCGATCAATGGCCTCGAAAACGCGCACATCACGCGGCCCGGCTATGCGATCGAATACGACTATTTCGATCCACGCGGGCTCAAGTCCTCGCTCGAGACAAAGGCGATCGAGGGGCTGTATTTCGCCGGCCAGATCAATGGCACCACCGGCTATGAGGAGGCAGCGGCGCAGGGCCTGATCGCGGGTATCAACGCGGCGCGCGCGACGCGCGGCGAGACGCCGTGGTCGCCGCTCAGGCACGAAGCCTACATCGGCGTGCTGATCGACGACCTCATCACGAATGGCACGACCGAGCCGTATCGGATGTTCACCTCGCGCGCCGAGTACCGGCTGCAGCTGCGCGAGGACAATGCCGACTTGCGCCTGTCCGACAAGGGGCACGAACTCGGCAGCCTCGACGACGAGCGCCACGCGGCGTTCTGCCGCAAGCGCGAGGCCGTCGCTACGGAGACGACACGCCTCGCGGGATTGTGGGCGGCGCCGACGAACGCACTCGGTCGCGAGATCGCCGCGGTGCTCGACCTGTCGGTGTCGCGTGAGACGCACGCGCTCGACCTGTTGCGTCGTCCGGGTCTGGGCTATGCAGCGCTGATGCGTGTGCCCGGACTGCAGCCCGCGGTCGCGGACCCGCGCGTCGCCGAGCAGGTGGAGATCGCTGCGAAGTATTGCGGCTATCTCGAACGCCAGAACGAAGAGATAGCGCGTCAGCTCCGCCACGAACAGACGCCGATTCCGGATAGCTTCGATTACGCGCTCGTGCGCGGCCTGTCCGCCGAGGTCCATCAGAAACTCGAGGCGGCGCGCCCACAGTCGATCGGTCAGGCGGCGCGCATCTCGGGCGTCACGCCGGCCGCGATTTCGCTGCTGCTCGTCCATCTGCGGCGCGTGGACGGCCGGCGCGTCGCTTGAGAGCCCGCAGCCTTTCGCGATGCTGCTGCGTGCTGCTGCTCGCCCTCGATGGCCGCGCAGCGACCGCAGGCGACGACGGCGATCAGCCGTCGGCTACGCCCTATCGCCCGACCGTCTCCAACCCCGCGGACCTGCCGGTGCCCGGCTGGCTCGAGTTCGAGGCGGGAGCGTCGAGCGACCACCAGGCGGACGCGAGCCATGTCGACACTCTGCCTTGGCTGCTCAAGTATGCGTTCGACGAGAATTCCGGAATATTGGTTGGCGGCAACGCGTTCGAGCGCGTGCGTGGAGCGGGTCAACGCGACTCCGGCTTCGGCGACACGTTCATCGAATACAAGCGTCGACTGCCCGTGCAGGAAGGCATCGCGTTCGGCGTCGAGGCGGGCGTCGAGCTGCCGACCGCGCCCGCTGCGATCGGCATTGGCAAGCCTGCCTGGATCGTCAACGGCATTTTCAGCAGCGATTTCGGCGCGGCGCACGTCGACCTCAATCTCGGCGGCACGTACTTCAGCGACCATGTGGCGCAGGCTTCCGCATGGCAGAGCACGTGGGCGGTCGCGTTGTCGCATCCGATCACCGCGGCGCTTGGTGCGGCGCTCGAAATGTCGGGCAACGCGCAACGCGGCGCCGGGCACAGTCACCAGGGGTTGGCCGCGCTCAACTACAATGCCTCGCGACGCATCGTGTTCGACGTCGGCGTGGCCTACGGCCTCGATCGCGCCGCGCACGACCGCAGCCTGTTCTGCGGCGGTACGTTCCTGCTCGGCAGGATACGCTGAGCGCGAAAGCCCGCGGCCGATCCACGCACGCAGCATCACACCCCATGTCCTGCTCCCGCCATCAGGCTATTTAATGCTGTCCATTGAAAATCGCATCGCCGCCGAGATCGCGGCCAAGCCGGCCCAGGTCGCTGCCGCGGTCGCACTGCTGGACGCGGGGGCCACGGTCCCGTTCGTCGCGCGCTATCGCAAGGAGGCCACCGGAGGACTCGACGATACCCAGCTGCGCCTGCTCGAAGAGCGGCTGGGCTATCTGCGCGAACTCGACGAAAGACGCGACGCGGTGCTCGCAAGCATCGCAGAGCAGGGCAAGCTCAACGAGGCGTTGCGGGGGCAGATACTCGCTGCCGAAACGAAGGCGCGGCTCGAGGACCTGTACCTGCCGTACAAGATCAAGCGCCGCACCAAGGCGCAGATCGCACGGGAGGCCGGCCTGCAGACGCTCGCCGATGCGCTGCGCGCGGACCCGTCTTGCGCGCCGGACGCGCTCGCGCGCGACTACGTCGACGCGACGAGGGGCATCGCGGATCCGAAGGCTGCGCTCGACGGCGCGCGCGCGATCGTGCTCGAGGAGTTCTCCGAGGATGCAAACCTCGTCGGTGAACTGCGGGAGTGGCTGTTCGGTATCGGCCAGATCCGCGCGAAGGTCGTCGAGGGCAAGCAGAACGTAGGCGCGAAGTATCGCGACTACTTCGATCACGTCGAAGCGATCCGGGCAATTCCGTCGCACCGGTTGCTGGCACTGTTCCGCGCGCGCAATGAGGGCGTGCTCGATCTCGCGCTCGAGCCCGGCGCGCAGGTCGATGCGGGCAACGCCTACGCCGAGGGCCGCATCGCGCTGCATTTCGGCATCGCCGAGCGTGGTCGCGCGGGCGATGCCTGGTTGCGCGAATGCCGCCGCCTGCTGTGGCGGGTCAAGCTTTCGCTGCAGCTCACCCTCGACCTGTTCGGACGGGCGCGCGAGGCGGCGGAAGCCGAGGCGATCCGCGTGTTCGGTGGCAACCTCAAGGATCTGCTGATGGCCGCCCCGGCCGGCCATCGCGTCGTCATGGGCCTCGATCCCGGCATCCGCACGGGCGTCAAGGTCGCGATCGTCGATGCGACCGGCAAGCTGCTCGGCAGCAGCACGATTTTCCCGCACGAGCCGCGCAACGAGTGGGATCGCTCGATCGCC
>JBDTYX010000184.1:0-6670 GCA_040005435.1 Rudaea sp.
AGCCCTTCATCTTCGCCAAGCTGCAGCGCCGTGGCCTCGCCACGACGATCAAGGCGGCGAAGAAGCTCGTCGAGCGCGAGGAAGCCGAGGTGTGGGACATCCTCGAAGAGGTGATCCGCGAGCATCCGGTGCTGCTCAACCGCGCGCCGACGCTGCATCGTCTCGGCATCCAGGCGTTCGAGCCGGTGCTCGTCGAAGGCAAGGCGATCCAGCTGCATCCGCTCGTCTGCACCGCGTTCAACGCGGACTTCGACGGCGACCAGATGGCCGTTCACGTGCCGTTGTCGCTCGAAGCGCAGCTCGAGGCGCGCGCGCTCATGATGTCGTCGAACAACATCCTGTCGCCCGCGAACGGTGATCCGATCATCGTGCCGACGCAGGACGTCGTGCTGGGCCTGTACTACATGACGCGCGAGCTGATCAACGCGAAGGGCGAGGGTATGGTGTTCGCAAATCTCGCCGAGGTCCATCGTGCCTATCAGAACCGTGCGGTCGACCTGCATGCCAAGGTCAAGGTGCGCCTGCGCCAGGTCGAGGTCGATGAGCAGAAGAACCGTACCGAGCAGACCTCTATCGTCGACACGACGATAGGCCGTGCGCTGCTGGCCGAGATCATCCCCGAAGGCCTGCCGTTCGCGCTGGTCAACACCGAGCTGACGAAGAAGTCGATCTCGCGGCTGATCAACGCGTGCTACCGCCGCCTGGGCCTCAAGGACACGGTCGTGTTCGCGGACCAGTTGATGTACACGGGCTTCCACTACGCGACGCGCGCGGGCATCTCGATCGGTATCGATGACATGAAGATTCCCGCCGAGAAGGCCGGCATCCTCGAGTTCGCCGAGAAGGACGTCAAGGAAATCCAGGAGCAGTTCGCCTCGGGTCTCGTGACCGCCGGCGAACGCTACAACAAGGTCGTCGATATCTGGTCGCGTACTAACGAGCAGGTCGCGGCCGCGATGATGAAGGGCATCGGGTTCGACAAGGTCAAGAACGCCGAGGGCAAGGAAGTCGAGCAGAAGTCGATGAACTCGCTCTTCATCATGGCCGACTCGGGCGCGCGCGGCAGCGCGGCGCAGATCCGTCAGCTCGCCGGCATGCGCGGTCTCATGGCGCGTCCGGACGGCTCGATCATCGAGACGCCGATCAAGGCGAACTTCCGCGAAGGCCTCGACGTGCTGCAGTACTTCAACTCGACCCACGGCGCCCGAAAGGGCCTCGCGGATACCGCGCTGAAGACCGCGAACTCGGGTTACCTGACACGCCGCCTAGTCGACGTCGCCCAAGACGTCGTGGTGACGGTGGTCGATTGCGAAACGATGAACGGCCTCACGATGACGCCGATCGTCGAAGGCGGCGATGTCGTCGAACCGTTGCGCGATCGCGTGCTCGGTCGCGTCGTCGCCTCCGACACCTTCGCGCCGGGCAACGAAGACGAACCGATCGTCACACGCAACACGTTGCTCGACGAGAAATGGGTCGAGAAACTCGAGACCGCGGGCGTGCAGAACATCCTCGTGCGTTCGCCGATCACATGCGAGTCTCCGTTCGGTGTGTGCGCGCATTGCTACGGTCGCGATCTCGCGCGCGGTCACCTCGTGAACCAGGGTGAGGCTGTCGGCGTCATCGCCGCGCAGTCCATCGGCGAACCCGGCACCCAGCTCACGATGCGTACGTTCCACATCGGTGGTGCGGCGTCGCGTGCGGCTGCGGTCGACAACGTGCAGGTCAAGACCACGGGCTCGATCAAGTTCAACAACCTGAAGACCGTGCACCACAATGCCGGCCATCTCGTCGCGGTCTCGCGTTCGGGCGAGCTGTCGGTCATGGACGTCCACGGTCGCGAGCGCGAGCGCTACAAAGTGCCGTACGGCGCGACCATCGCAGCGAAGGACGGCGCCTCGATCAAGGCCGGCCAGATCGTCGCGAACTGGGATCCGCACACCCATCCGATCGTCTCCGAAGTCGCGGGCAAGGTGCGCTTCATCGACTTCATCGACGGCGTCACCGTGCAGCAGCAGACCGACGAACTGACCGGTCTGGAGTCGAACGTGGTCACCGATCCGAAGCGCCGCGGTACCCAAGCGAAGGACCTGCGCCCGATCGTGCGTCTCGAGGACAAGAAGGGCAAGGATCTGCGTCTGCCGGGCACCGACATTCCGGCGCAGTACTTCCTGCCGGCCGGAGCGATCATCTCGCTGCAGGACGGCGTCGAAGTCGGCGTCGGCGACGTCGTCGCGCGTATCCCGCAGGAAACCTCGAAGACCCGCGACATCACCGGTGGTCTGCCGCGCGTGGCCGACCTGTTCGAGGCGCGCAAGCCGAAGGAACCGGCGATCCTCGCCGAGGTCTCCGGCGTCGTAAGCTTCGGCAAGGACACCAAGGGCAAGCAGCGCCTCGTCATCAAGGATGCCGAGGGTGACGATCACGAGGAACTGATCCCGAAGTGGCGTCAGGTCATCGTATTCGAGGGCGAACATGTGGAGAAGGGCGAGACCGTCGTCGACGGCGAGCCGAACCCGCACGACATCCTGCGCCTGCTCGGCGTCGAACCGCTGGCCCAGTACCTGACCAAGGAAATCCAGGACGTCTACCGTCTGCAGGGCGTGAAGATCAACGACAAGCACATCGAGACGATCATTCGCCAGATGCTGCGCAAGGTCGAGATCTCTGTGCCGGGCGACACGGGCTACCTGCGCGGTGAGCAGTCGGACCGCAAGCGGGTCAACGAGAGGAACGCTCGCGCCATTTCGCGCGACGAACGTCCGGCCGAAGTCGAGCCGATGCTGCTCGGCATCACGAAGGCTTCGCTCGCGACCGAGTCGTTCATCTCGGCGGCCTCGTTCCAGGAAACCACCCGCGTCCTCACCGAGGCGGCCGTTCGCGGCACGCGCGATACGCTGCGCGGCCTCAAGGAGAACGTGATCGTCGGCCGCCTGATCCCGGCCGGTACCGGCCTCGCCTACCACGCTCAGCGGCGCAAGAAGGCGGGCGGACTCTCCGATTCCGACCTCGAAACGCTGCGTGGCGGCGTGACCGAGTTCGTCGGCGAGGCGGCCAGCGAAGGCTGATCGGCGGAGCGCAGGCAACAACAAAGGGCTGCGCAAGCGGCCCTTTTTTTTGATCTCATACGGGCCTCGGACTAGGCGGATCGACGGCAGACCGCCCTGGGAAAGAACTGGCTAGCACGCTACCCCCCCCCGCAGCATCGGTAGAGCCGCGGCGCGGCTAACACTACCCAACCTTCGGCACGCCGCGGCGTCCCGCGCCCCTCGTGCTGCCCGATGCCGGGGCGGCCTGGCTTCCAATGCGCGCGACGAGTTGCATCCACTGCGAACGGCCGTTATAATTCCGCTTCTAGCTCGCCTGCGCTTGCGCGGACGAAGGTTTTAAGGCGTGAAACCGAAATGAGGGACAGGATGTTCCTTGTGTTCGTTACAGGGATTTTCGGCTGAGCGGTCGAGCGCTTGCTTGACGGTTCGCTATACGCCAGATAGACTCGAAAAGCTAACAGGCCGGATTTTTCCCCGGCCTGTTTTTTCGTCTTACGAATCTCGTGGTCAGGATGACCGCATTGTGTACTTCGCGATAACGGACTGTCGCAAAAAAAAATGACTACGGAACCTTACGAATGTCGACAGTCAATCAGCTGGTGCGCAAGCCGCGCAGCCCGAAGTCCTACAAGAGCGCCTCGCCGGCACTCGAGAACTGCCCGCAGCGCCGTGGCGTGTGCACGCGTGTGTACACCACGACGCCGAAGAAGCCGAACTCGGCTCTGCGCAAGGTCGCCAAGGTACGCCTGACCAACGGCTTCGAAGTCATCAGCTACATCGGTGGCGAAGGTCACAACCTGCAGGAGCACTCGGTCGTGCTGATTCGCGGCGGTCGTGTCAAGGATCTGCCGGGCGTGCGCTACCACACGGTGCGCGGTTCGCTCGACGCGGCTGGTGTCGCCAAGCGCAAGCAGAGTCGCTCGAAGTACGGCGCCAAGAAACCCAAAGCGAGCTGATTTTCCCCATTCCCCGCAGGCGCCGATCTCAACGAGAACGTGCGCTTGAGTATCAAGTGGCCACAGTGGCCGCATCATTGAGAAGAGTCTTATGTCACGTAAAGGCAATACCCCCACCCGCGAACTGCTGCCCGATCCCAAGCACGGCAGCCAGCTGATTTCCCGCTTCATCAACATGGTGATGCAGAGCGGCAAGAAGTCGGTGGCCGAAGGCATCGTCTACGGCGCGATCGCGTATATCAGCGAAAAGAATGCGACGCCGATCGAACTCGTCGAGAAGGCGCTGAGCAATGTCGCCCCGGCGGTCGAGGTCAAGTCCCGCCGCGTCGGTGGTGCGACTTACCAGGTGCCGGTCGAAGTGCGCTCGTCGCGCCGCGTCGCGCTCGCGATGCGCTGGGTGATCGAGGCCGCGCGTAAGCGCAGCGAGAACTCGATGCCGCGCAAGCTCGCAGCCGAACTGCTCGAGGCGGCCGAAAACCGCGGCGGCGCAGTCAAGAAGCGCGAAGAGACGCATCGCATGGCCGACGCCAACAAGGCCTTCTCGCACTACCGCTGGTAATGAATTTTCCGGATCCGCCCCCATATTGGCGGACCCAAAGAAAGGATTGAGGAATTTAACGTGGCTCGCAATACGCCAATCGAACGCTACCGCAACTTCGGCATCATGGCTCACATCGATGCAGGGAAGACCACGACCACGGAGCGCATCCTTTTCTACACCGGCGTCAATCACAAGATTGGCGAGGTGCACGAAGGTGCGGCGACGATGGACTGGATGGAGCAGGAACAGGAACGCGGCATCACGATCACGTCTGCTGCGACCACCTGCTTCTGGACCGGCATGGACCGTTCGTTCCCACAGCATCGCTTCAACATCATCGACACCCCGGGACACGTCGACTTCACGATCGAAGTCGAGCGTTCGCTGCGCGTGCTCGACGGTGCGGTGTTCGTGCTGTGTGCGGTCGGCGGCGTGCAGCCGCAGTCCGAGACTGTCTGGCGCCAGGCCAACAAGTATGGCGTGCCGCGCGTTGCGTTCGTCAACAAGATGGATCGCGCGGGCGCGGACTTCGACAAGGTCGTCGGCCAGCTCAAGGCGCGTCTCGGCGCGAACCCCGTCGTCATGCAGATGCCGATCGGTGCCGAAGATCATTTCGATGGCGTCATCGACCTGCTCAAGATGAAGGCGATCCATTGGGATATGGAATCGCAGGGCATGAACTTCGAGTACATCGAGATTCCCGCCAATCTGCTCGAGAAGGCCAAGAGCGAGCGCGAGCACCTGGTCGAGTCCGCGGCGGAAACGTCGGAAGAGCTCATGAACAAGTACCTCGAAGGCGTCGCGCTGACCGAGGAAGAAATCATCGCGGGCGTCCGCGCGGGCACCTTGAACAACAAGATGATCCCGGTGTTCTGCGGCTCGGCGTTCAAGAACAAGGGCGTGCAGGCGATGCTCGATGGCGTGATCCGCTATCTGCCCGCGCCTTCTGATCGCCCGCCGGTCAAGGGCGTCGACGAGGACGACAAGGAAGACACGCGTTCCGCTGGCGACGAGCAGCCGTTCTCGGCGCTCGCGTTCAAGATCGCGACCGATCCGTTCGTCGGCGCGTTGACGTTCTTCCGCGTCTACTCGGGTGTGTTGAATTCGGGTGACACAGTGTTCAACCCGATCAAGGGTCGCAAGGAGCGCATCGGTCGCCTGCTGCAGATGCACGCGAACAACCGCGAAGAGATCAAGGAAGTCCGCGCCGGCGACATCGCCGCTGCGGTCGGTCTGAAAGACGTGACCACCGGTGAGACGCTCTGCGCGACCGACAAGGTGATCATGCTCGAGAAGATGACCTTCCCCGAGCCGGTGATCGCGATGGCGATCGAGCCGAAGACGAAGAGCGACCAGGAAAAGATGGGCGTCGCGCTGTCGCGCCTCGCGCAGGAAGATCCGTCGTTCCGCGTGCGCTCGGACGAGGAATCCGGACAGACGATCATCGCCGGCATGGGCGAGCTTCATCTCGACATCATCGTCGATCGCATGAAGCGCGAGTTCAATGTCGAGGCGAACGTCGGCAAGCCCCAGGTTGCGTACCGCGAGACGATCCGCAAGGCCGTCAAGCAGGAAGGCAAGTTCGTGCGCCAGTCGGGCGGTCGCGGCCAGTACGGCCACGTCGTCATCGAGCTGGGTCCGCGCGAGCGCGGCGCAGGCTTCGAGTTCGAGAACGGTATCGTCGGCGGCGTGATTCCGAAGGAATACATCCCCGCGGTCGAGAAAGGCATTCGTGAGCAGCTCGGCAACGGCATTCTCGCCGGCTTCCCGGTCGTCGACGTCAAGGTGCGCCTGATCGATGGTTCGTACCACGAGGTCGACTCCAACGAAATGGCGTTCAAGATCGCCGGTTCGATGGCATTCAAGGAAGGCTTCGCCAAGGCGAGTCCGGTCCTGCTCGAGCCGATCATGAAGGTCGAGGTCGTGACGCCCGAAGACTACATGGGCGACGTGATGGGCGACTTGTCGCGTCGTCGCGGCGTGCTGCAGGGTCAGGACGAGAGCCCATCGGGCAAGATGATCGATGCGCAGGTGCCGCTCGGCGAGATGTTCGGCTATGCGACTTCGCTGCGCTCGATGAGCCAGGGTCGCGCGACGTTCACGATGGAATTCGATCATTACGC
>JBDTYX010000185.1:0-6654 GCA_040005435.1 Rudaea sp.
CGCGCATCGGCCGCGACGGCACCGAGTACGCGATCGGCGCGATCCCGCTCGGCGGCTACGTCAAGTTTCTCGATGCGCGCGAAGCCGAGCACCCCGAGATCGTCGCGCGCGAGCCCGGCGAATTCTATTCGAAGCCCGCATGGCAGCGCATCGCGATCGCCGCGGCAGGGCCCGCCTTCAACATCCTGTTCACGATCGCCGCGTTCTGGGCGATGTTCGTGATCGGCCGGCCCGACTACCAACCCGTTATCGAAATACCCAAGGGCCTCGCCGCAGAGGCCGGACTGCACGGCGGCGATCGCATCCTGTCGGTCGCCGGCGAGAGAGTCGACTCGTTCAGCCGGGCGATGCTAGCGATCACCGAAGGCGCCGCGCTGCACCGTGACCTCGCGCTCGACGTGGCGGACGCACAAGGCAATGCGCGTACCGTCACGCTGGCACTGAGCAAGCTGCCGCCCGGCGCGCCCGACAACGAGGCGATCTTCGACCGCATCGGCATCGATCCGCAGTCGCCGCCCGCGGTCGTGGGGTCCGTCGCGAAAGACATGCCGGCCGAGCGCGCGGGCCTGATCGCGGGCGACCGCGTCGCGCGGATCAACGGCATCGAGGTCGTCGGCTACGCCGAATTCATCCGCATTCTCGCCGAGCAGGCTGCGAAGGATCCGCATCTCGCGCTCGACGTGGCACGCAATGGCGCGAGCGTGCCGGTCGCTGTGACCGCCGAGCAGCAGAAGTCCGTCGACGGCAAATCGAAGTGGGTGCTCGGCATCACGCTGCAAGGCAAGGCGCGCGACGCGATCGAGCATTTCGGACCGCTGCAGGCGATTCCCGCGGCGTTCGAGGAGACCTGGAAGCAGACGCGCGACACGCTCGGCATGATCAGGAGCATGCTGGTCGGGGAGGCGTCGGTGAAGAACCTGTCGAGTGTGATCTCGATCGCCCAGGTCGCGAACGCGTCCGCGCATCAGGGCGTCGCGTGGTTTCTGGGCTTCCTCGCGATCATCTCGCTGAGCCTGGGCATCCTCAACCTGCTGCCGATTCCGATCCTCGATGGTGGCCACATCGTCGTCTACCTCGTCGAGTGGATCAAGGGCAGTCCGGTCAGCGAACGTACACTGATTGCCGGCCAATATGTCGGCCTTGCGCTGCTCGTGACGCTGATGAGTCTGGCGTTTTACAACGACATCATGCGTCACGTCGGACCCTGAGCCACGGGATGGCGAAGCGTCGGGGGTTTCCTAAAACGACGCCAACAGCGGATAATGTAGGTTTCCCCGGCCCTTGACCTGACCGGTTAGCAGCATTCGAGTCGCGCCCCGTGTGCCCTGGGGTGAGTCCCTTTTCCACCCGCAAGTCCCAAAAAACCAGTCCGGAAGTGACGATGAAGCGTATCGCCGCCCTTGTTTTGCTCGCCTGCCTCACGGCCCACGTCCACGCCATCGATACCTTCGTCGCCTCTGATATCCGCATCGACGGACTGCAGCGCATTTCCGCGGGTACGGTGTTCACCTACCTGCCGGTCGAGAAGGGCGACAGTGTCACGACCGAGCGCGTCCAGCAGGCCGTTCGTGCGCTGTACAAGACCGGGTTCTTCACCGACGTGCAGATCAGCCGCCAGGCCGACATCCTCGTCATCACGGTCAAGGAGCGACCCGCGATCTCGAAGATCCAGATCAAGGGCAACAAGGACCTCAAAGAAGAGGATCTGCTCAAGGGACTCAAGGAAATTGGACTGTCCGAGGGCGAACCGTTCGACCGGCTTTCGCTCGACCGCGTGACCCAGGAACTGACCCGCCAGTACTACAACCGCGGCAAATACAACGTGTCGGTGAAGCCGACCGTGATCAACCTCGACCGCAACCGCGTCGAGCTGTCGATCAATATCGCCGAAGGCAAGGTCGCCAAGATCAAGAGCATCGACATCGTCGGCAACAAGGTGTTCAGCGAAGGCGAAGTGCGCAGCGACTTCGAATCCAACACCAGCAACTGGACGTCGTGGTATTCGAAGGACGACCAGTACTCGCGCGAGAAGCTGACCGGCGACCTCGAGAAACTCAACTCCTATTACCTCGACCGCGGCTACATCGACTTCAACGTCGACTCCACCGAGGTGACGATCAGTCCGGACAAACGCGCGATGTACCTCACCGCCGCGGTGAGCGAGGGCGAGATCTACAAGGTTTCCGACATCAAGGTTTCGGGCACGCTCGTCGTCAGCGAAGACGCGATGCGCGGCCTAATCACGTTCGTGCCGGGCGAGGTGTTCTCGCGCGTCAAGGTGCAGAAAACCGCCGAGGCGATGACCGCGATCCTCGCGAACATCGGCTACGCTTTCGCGCAGGTCACGCCTATTCCGACGCCGGACAAGGAAAAGCGCGAAGTCGGCATCAACTTCTTCGTGAACCCCGGCAAGCGCGTCTACGTGCGCCACGTCGGCTTCAAGGGCAACACGCGCACGCAGGACGAGGTCGTACGCCGTGAGATGCGCCAGCTCGAGGGCGCATGGTATTCGCAGGCCGCGATCGACCGCTCCAAGGTGCGCTTGCAGCGCCTCGGCTACTTCAAGAAGGTCGACATCAGCACGCCGCGCGTTCCCGGCACCGATGATCAGGTCGACCTGCTCGTGACCGTCGAGGAGACGAACTCCGGCAGCTTTACCTTCGGCATCGGCTACTCGCAGGTCGAAAAACTCATTGCGAGCGTGTCCGTGTCCGAGAGCAACTTCCTCGGCACCGGCGACAAGGCCGGCGTGACGGTCTCCAAGAGCTACTACCTCACGCAGTACCAGCTCAATTATTACCAGCCCTACCTCACGGACAGCGGCATCGGCCTCGGCTACGACTTGCGTTATTCGAAGTACGATCAGGGCCAGGCGAATATCGCCAACTACACCAACAACACCGCCGCGTTCTCGACCAATCTCGGCCTGCCGATCAGCGAGAGCGACTCGGTGTCGCTCTCGGTCGGCGCGAGCCGCACGAAGATCATCACGTTCTACGATTCGCCGGTGCCCTCCTACGACGCACTCGGAAACCAGATTCTCGACTCCAACGGCAACCGGGTCTACCAGCAGGACGCGAACGGCACGTTCATCACGACGCGCAATTACATCTCGCCCGGTCCGATCATCGACTACCTCAACGCGGTCGGCCACTACACGTTCCACGAGCTGACTCTGCAGGCCGCCTGGGCGCACGACACGCGCAACAAGTTCTTCAATCCGACGCATGGCTCGCTGCAACAGTTCGGCCTCGAAGTCGCGGTTCCGGGCTCGACCGTCGAGTACTACAAGGCGAGCTACCGTTACGCGCAGTACCTGCCGATCACGAACTCGCTGACGCTCGAGGCCTCGGCATTCGTGGGCTACGGCAACGCGTACGGCAAGCACAGCGACCTCGGCCTGCCGTTCTTCGAGAACTACTACGCCGGCGGCATCGCCGACGTGCGCAACTTCCGCGACAACACGCTCGGTTCCGCGGCCACGCGCACGCTCTATCCGACCTGCACGACCTACACCCAGGCGAACTACTGCCTGCAGCCGCTCGGCGGCGCGTTCAAGACGACCGGTTCGGTCGAGCTGATCATCCCGACGCCGTTCGTGAAGGACGATACCGCGACGCGCCTGTCGTGGTACGTCGATTTCGGCAACGTCTACAAGAACTTCAACGACTTCTCGTTCACCGGTCCCGATGGCTTCCGCGCGTCGACGGGCATCTCGCTGCACTGGCAGGCACCGGTCGGCCCGATCGTGATCAACCTCGGCCATCCGATCATCAAGAAGCCCGGCGACATCTCCGAGACGCTGCAATTCAACTTCGGCGGAACGTTCTAGGACCGCCAGCCGTGGCGTGCCGCGACGGCGCGCCACAGGCCCCGCAGTGCAGGCGGATCACGCGCGGGCCGCACGGCCCGCGGCGCCAACCGGCGGCCAGTGCCGGACGCGAATGCGCGAGCCAGTCGACGCACCCCCCTGGTCTCGGGTTAAGATTCGTGGGACAGCGGCCGTCGACGCCTGCGACACCGTCGCGGCTGCTCGCTTGTGGAGGTCTGTTGCTTGAGCGCGCTTACTCGCAAACTATTCTTGCACAGCAGACACTTGCTGTTGACCGGGCTTGCGCTGGCCGGCGCGGTCGGCGCACAGCCGGCGCCTGCGCCCGCCGCAGGATCGGGCGCAGCGAAGATCGGCTACGTCGACATGCTCCGCCTCATCGAAAGCTCGCCGCAGATTGCCGAGGTGCGGGCGCGCCTCAAGCGTGAGTTCGCCCCTCGCGACGAGGCGATCCGTGCAGACGACGCGAAACTCGCTGCGCTGCGCCTGCGCTACGAGCGCGACAGCGCGATCATGACCAAGGACGACGCCGACGCGCTCAAGCGCGAGATCGATGCGACCGAACGCGCCAACAAGCGCCTGAAGGACGAGGCGCGCGCGGACTTCAACGAGCGCGGCAAGGCCTACAACAATCCCACGATGCAGCTGATTCAGGACACCGTCATCGAAGTCGCACGCGCCCAGGGTTACGATCTCGTCGTGCCGAGCCCCGTGCTCTATGCGAGCTCGCGCATCGACCTCACCGATGCCGTGCTGCAGCGTCTCAGGCAACTCGGCGCGGGCAGCGCGAAACCGTGATTGCGCAAGCAACGTCGTACACGCTCGCCGAACTCGCCGAGCGCTACGCGCTGCAGTTGCGCGGCGATGGCTCGCGGCGCATAGACGGCGTCGCGACGCTCGCTGCGGCCACGCCGTCGCAACTCGGATTCCTCGCCAACCCGCGCTATCGCGCGGAACTCGCGTCGAGCCAAGCGGGTGCGGTCGTCATCCGGGCGGCGGATGCGGACGCGCACGCGGGGTCGCTGCTGATCGCCGAGGATCCCTACGTCGCGTTCGCGAAGATCGCCGTGCTGTTCGACGCGACGCCCGCGCCGACCGCAGGCATTCATGCAAGTTCGGTCGTCGCGCCGACCGCGCGCGTCGCCGTCAGCGCGAGCATCGGCCCGTTCTGCGTCGTCGATGCGCGCGCCGCGATCGAAGACGGCGCCGTGCTCGGCCCCCACTGCCACGTCGGTGCGGACTGCGTCGTCGGCGCGCAATCGCATCTCGTCGCGCGCGTGACGCTCGTCAAGCGCGTGCGCCTCGGCAAGCGCGTGCTCATCCACCCGGGCGCGGTGCTCGGCGCGGACGGCTTCGGCCTCGCGTTCGAGCGCGACGCCGGCGGCTGGATCAAGGTGCCGCAGCTCGGTGGCGTCGTCATCGGCGACGACTGCGAGATCGGCGCGAACACGACGATCGACCGCGGCGCGCTCGACGACACCCTGCTCGAGGAGGACGTGCGCCTCGACAACCAGATCCAGATCGCCCACAACGTGCGTATCGGCGCGCATACCGCGATGGCCGGATGCTCCGCGGTCGCGGGCAGCGCGACGATCGGGCGCTACTGCCTCATCGGCGGCGGCGCAGGCGTCCTCGGCCACCTCACGATCGCGGACAAGGTCACGATCACCTCGATGACGCTCGTCACCCATTCGATACAGGCACCCGGGGAGTACTCATCGGGGACGCCGATCCACGATAATCGCAGCTGGCGCAAGAACGCCGCGCGCTTCAAGCATCTGGACGAACTAGCCCGACGCGTGCAAACGCTGGAGAAGGACCTGAAGAAATGAACACCGCCAAGACCCCACACGCGCTGCCGATCGAGGCGCACGACATCGCGAAGATGCTGCCGCACCGCTATCCGTTTCTGCTCGTCGATCGCGTGCTCGCGTACGAGGCCGGCAAGAAGCTGACCGCGATCAAGAACGTCACGATGAACGAGCCTTACTTCCAGGGCCATTTCCCGGGCTTTCCGGTAATGCCCGGCGTGCTGATCATCGAGGCGCTCGCGCAGGCGTCTGGCGTGCTCGTGCACCTGTCGTCGGACTATGCGCCGGGCGCGCATCCGCTGTACTTCCTCGTCAAGGTCGACAACGCGAAATTCTCCAAGATCGTCTCCCCGGGCGACCAGCTGCAGCTCGACATCGAGCTCAAGCGCATGATCCGGCGCATGGCGATCTTCCACGGACGCGCCTCGGTCAACGGCCAGCCGGTCGCCGAGGCAGAGATGATGTGCGCCGAGAAGACGGACTGATGCCCGCGGCGAACGTCCACGCAACGGCGCTGATCGACCCTGCCGCGCGGCTCGAACCGGGCGTCGCGGTGGGCGCCTACAGCGTGATCGGCGCCGGCGTCGAAATCGGCGCGGGCACGCAGATCGGACCGCATGTCGTGATCCAGGGACCGACGCGGATCGGTCGCAACAACCGCATCTTCCAGTTCGCCTCGATCGGCGGCGATCCGCAGGACAAGAAGTTCCACGGCGAGCGCAGCGAACTCGTGATCGGCGACGACAATCTGATCCGCGAATTCGTGACGCTCAATCGGGGCACCTCCGACGGCGGCGGCGCGACGCGCATCGGCAATGGCAACTGGATCATGGCCTACGTCCACGTCGCCCACGACTGCATCATCGGCGACCACACGGTGTTCTCGAACAACGCGACGCTCGCCGGCCACGTCGAGATAGGCGACTACGCGATACTCTCGGGATTCTGCGGCATCCACCAGTTCTGCCGGGTCGGCGCGCACGCGTTCATCGGCATGAACTGCATGGTCAACGG
>JBDTYX010000025.1:0-22096 GCA_040005435.1 Rudaea sp.
TCTCGCCCTTGCCGTGGATGCCGACGTTGTTCATGCCGTCGTTCCAGTCGCCCGAGCCCATCAGCGGCAGGCCGTGCGCACCGAAGCGCAGCCCGTGCACGATCGCGCGCCGGCAGTGCTCGTACAGGCTCGCTTCGCCGTCGGCGCGCCCCGGCAGGTCGTAGTAGGACTCCTCGTCCGGGCCGAGTTCGCGCCCCGAGAGAAATGGCGCTGACTGCTGCAACAGCGCGACATCTCCGCTCGTCTCGATGTAGCGGCACGCCGCATACGGCAGCCATAGGTAGTCGTCGGAGCAACGCGTGCGCACGCCGCGCCCGGTCGGCGGATGCCACCAGTGCTGCACGTCGCCCTCGACGAACTGGCGCGAGGCGCACAGCAGCAGCTGCGTGCGCAACATCGCCGGCTCGCTGTGCACGAGCGCCATTGCATCCTGCAACTGGTCGCGAAAGCCCCAGGCGCCGCCCGACTGGTAATAGCCGCTGCGACCCCAGATGCGCGAGGCGATCACCTGATAGAGCAGCCAGCCGTTCGCGAGCAGGTTGAGTGACGGGTTCGGCGTCTCGACGCGAACCGCGCCGAGCACGCGCTGCCAATGCGTGCGCACGGCGACGAGCGCATCGCGCGCCGTGCCCGGACGTCGGCAGCGCAGCACGAGCGCCGATGCCTGCTCGACGTTGTCGGCCGCGCCGAGGCGGAAGATGATCTCGCGCGACTTGCCGTCGCCGAGTTCGAACGGCACCTGGATCGCGGCGCAGGGGTCCATCGCGGCGCCGGTCTTGCCCGATAGGCTCATGCGGCGCAGCGCAGCGGGATCGCGTCGCGAACCGTTGCGGCCGATGAATTCCGCGCGGTCGCCAGTGACGGTGCGATGCGGATCATCGACGTCGAGGAACGCGACGCGCTCGGGAAACTCGGGATTGAATGCATTGCGCGCGAGGATCGCGCCACTCTGCGGATCGAGGGACGTCACGATGTGCATCGCCGATTTCGAGCGCAGGTCGCCGAGTACCAATTCGACGTAGCAGGATGCCGAGAGCCTGCGCGTCGCGCCCGACTGGTTACGCAGGCGCAGCACGCAATACTTCACGCGTTCGCTGAGGTCGACGTACATCCATAGCTCGCTCTGCACGCCGCTGCACACGTGCTCGAAGACCGAATAGCCGAAGCCGTGGCGGGTCGTATAGATGGAGTTCCCGGCGACGATCTGCGGCGTCGGCGACCACACCCGGCCGGTCTCCTCGTCGCGCAGATAGAACATCTCGCCGCTCGCGTCGCTGACCGGATCGTCCTGCCACGGCGTGAGCCGGAATTCGTGCGCGTTCTCGGCCCATGTGTAGGCCGAGCCGCTTTCGCTGACGACGCTGCCGAATTGCGGATTGGCGAGCACGTTGACCCAGGGAAGCGGCGTGCGCCGCGTCCTCGACGTCGTGATCACGTACTCGCTGCCGTCGGCGCTGAAGCCGCCGAAGCCGTTCGCGGCGAGTGGCGCGGGCGATGCTTCCGCCGGCGCCGTGGAGGGCGGCACCGACGGTTCGACACGCGTCGCGACGAACTTCGGGATCGCCTTGTCCTTGCCTTGCGCGACGCGGACCTGTTCGAGCAGCGCGCCGTGCTCGTCGTCGATGACGATGCGCGCTACGGCCTGCAAGAGGATGCGATCCTCGGGCGAGATCTGGTCAACCGGGCGGACGAAGATGCCGCCCGGACGGTCGATGATGTTGCTCTCGGTGCTCGCGGCGAGCAGGCCCATGATCTGGTCGTGCAGCATCTGCCGATAGCCGCCGCGGTCGTCGTTCCAGATGACGAGGTCGACCATCAGGCCGCGCGTGCGCCAGTACGTGTGCGCCTGTACCAGTTGGCGCGCCAGATCGATGCCGCTGCTGTCGCGTATTTTCAGCAGCAAGATCGGCAGGTCACCTGAGATCGCATAGCCCCACAGGCCCGTCTGGTTGCGCCGGTTGCTCGCGATCAGCGCGGCATCGGCGCGCAGCGATGCGTGCGCATGGATGATCCGGCTCGCGAGCCGGCCGAACAGCTGCGCGTCGGCCTCGGTCAGGTTGGCCTGGCGCAGCGCGACCTGGCTGTGCGTCCAGGCGAGGTCGAACACGCGATCGGAAAGCGCCTTGTCCTGATACTTGTCGATGAGAGCGAGGCAGGCGTCGCGATCGGCGGCGACGCCGCACACGACGTCGATCGTGATCGTCTGATCCGGATCGAGGACGATGCGGTGGCGCACCGCGGCGATGGGATCGAGCACGGCGCCCGAGGTGTCCGACAGCGTGCCCGGATAGCCGAGCGCAGTCGCCTCGGCGAGCCCGTTGCCGCGGCCGAGGAAGCGCGCGCGGTCGGTCTCGAACGATGTCTGCAGCGTCTTGCCGCGCCGCACCTTGACGAGGTGCAGCATCCACGGCGGCTTCTCGCCGTTCGACCGCGGCCGCCGCGAGCAGACGATCGCATCGCTGCGCGGCACGATCTCGGTCTGCACGAACAGGTTGCTGAAACCGCGCTGTGCGGCGTCGCCGGCGGGTGGCGCGATCACGACTTCGGCGTAAGTCGTAAGCTCGATCGTGCGCTTCGCGCGCGAGCGGTTGATGATCTTGATGCGGCGCAGCTCGATGTCGTCCTCGGGTGAGACCGAGACGTCGGTATGCGTTTCGATCTGGCCGTCGCGACGACGGAATTCGACGCGCGATTCAGCGAACGTTGCCTCGTAGGTGTCGGGTGCGATCAGCATCGGCTGGTACGTCGCCGACCAGACCGAATCTGCCTCGACATCGCGCAAAAAGCAGAACAGTCCCCACGGATCGCGCGTGCCGTCCTCGCGCCAGCGCGTGACCGCGAGGTCGTGCCAGCGGCTGTAGCCGCCCCCCGCGTTGGTCAGCATGACGTGATAGCGGCCGTTCGAAAGCATCTGCACGCCGGGAACCTGCGTATCGCCGGTGGTGTAGACGCGAATTGGCGTCTCGCCATTTTCCGCGCGCGCGCGGCCATCGACCATCTCGGAGCGCGCGGCCGAGATCGGCGTCGCGCGCGGGATGCGTTCCTGCAGGAGGTGCAACGCCGACTGGAACTGCGGCAAGGATTCGAAGCGACGCTGCATCGGGCGATCGTGCAGCGCATGCAGGAGCGCGAGCAGACCCATGCCCTGGTGGTGCGCCATGAACGAGCTCACGCGCGCGGACGTCTCGCCGCGGCGCATCCGCGATGCGGTGTAGTCGCGCGCCTCGTAGAAGCCGTAGCGTCCGTACATGTCCTCTGCGACGAGACGGCTGAGGTTCTGGCATGCCTCGTGCGGGAGCACAAGCAACGCAAGCAGCGTCGCGTAAGGTGCGATCACGAGGTCTTCGGAGAGTCCGCGTTTGAGGCCGAGGCCGGGCACCCCGAACGCGCGGTACTGATAGTTCATCGACGCGTCGAGCAGGCAGTAGCCGGATTCGGAAATGCCCCACGGCACGCCGCGCTCGACGCCGTAGTCGATCTGTCGGCGCACCGCCGCGCAGCAACTCTGCTTGAGCAGGCTGCGGTCGTAAGCGGGCGTCACGAGCATCGGCATCAGATATTCGAACATCGAGCCCGACCATGAGATCAGCGCGGGGCCGGCCGAGGTTTCGGTCAGCAGGCGTCCCAGCGCGTACCAGCTGTCCTGCGGAACCTGGCCTTGGGCGATCGCGAAGAATGTGGTCAGCCGCGCCTCGGATGCGAGTAGGTCGTAGTAGCTCTGATCCAGGCGCCGGTCGGCAGCGTGGTAGCCGACCGAGAACAGGTGGCGCGGTCGGTCGTAGAGCATGCGGAAATCCATCCGCGCAAACGCCTCGGCATCGCTTGCGAGCGTCTGCGCGTCGTGCATGCGCTGCGCCGCGTTCGCCTTCAAGCGGTCGCACTCGCGCGCGAACGCCGCGATCCAGTCGAGGTCCGCCTCGACGGTTTCGGGAAGCGCGCGTAGCGCGGCCAGAGCCATGGCTAGGCGCGTATCGACTTCGGCGAGCGTCGGCACGCCGATCGCGGCCACGATCGGCTGCAGCGCGCCCGGCACGGGCTCCAGCATGGCCCAGCCAGCGAGCGCGACGATCTCGTCGAGCACGTCGCGACACTGCGTTCTCAGCGCTTCGATCCAGAAAATCGATTCGTCGTTGCCAGCCGGCGTGCCCGGGTGGACCTGATCCGCGAGTGTGATCAGTGCCTGGACGCCGCTCGCGATCGCAGGCAGCGAATTCCTTGCCGCGCCGATCCCGGTCAGGGCGTCGTCGACGCGCGCGCTCAGGTCGTCGTCGATGCGCGCATGCGTCCGCAGGATGCTCCAGGTATCGCGCAACCCGTCCGCAAGGTTCGCTGCGACCAGCGGCGCCGCGATCGTCTCAAGCAGCCCGGCCTGCAACACGAGCAGCGACGCGGCAAAGTTGCCGCTGTCGACCGAGGATATGTACATCGGTTGCAGTGGGCGCAGCGACTGCGTGTCGTACCAGTTGTAGAAATGGCCGTACTCGCGCGCGAGCGAACGCAGCGTCGCGAACGTGAGGCGCGTTCGCTCGAGCACGCGGCCTGCGCTCGCGTAGCCGAAATCCCATGCGGCGAGATTGGCAAGCAGCGCGAGGCCGATGTTGGTGGGCGACGTGCGGTGGGCGATAACCGGCGATGGCGATTCCTGGAAGTTGTCCGGCGGCAACCAGTTGTCGTCCTCGCTTACGAAGCGCTCGAAGAACGCCCAGGTGCGGCGCGCGACGTCGCGCAGGAACACGCGGTCGTCCGCGGACAGGGGCAGCGCGTTGTCGCTGGTGAGTGGCGTGCTCCACGCCCAGGCGATCAGAGGCGACGCGAACCAGAGGCCCAGAATCGGCAGCGCGAACCACAGCGTCTGCGGATGCGCCAGCGCGAGACCGGCCGTCACCGCGATCGCGAGGAGCGGTGCGAACCACATCTTGCGAAGCGCGGAGAGCAGCGAATCAGTCGTGCGCCGATCGACCTCGCTCGACGCGACCCACTGCAGGAGGTGGCGGTGGGTGAACAGCATGCGACCGAGCGTGCGCAGGATCGCGTCGATGCTGACGAAGGCTTCGAACGGCAAACACGTGAGCTGAAACAATGCGCTCGTGAAGCGCGTCGCGGTCGCCGAGAGCGAGAAGCGCGCGTGGCGCGCGAGATCGATGTCTTCGGGTCTGCGCAGTATGTCGAACAACGAAGAAGCCGCCGCGGGGAGCAGCGTGGCGACGAGCAACGCGAGCGTCCACCACCAGGCCTGCTGCAGAAACAGCCAGCCGCCGACCGTCAACGCGAGCAACGCGGGCGGGACCAGGCTGCGGCGCAGGTTGTCGAAAATCTTCCAGGCCGAGAGCGCGGATATCGGATTGGAAACGCGCTGTCCCGCCTGGTCGGACACCCGCGGCAGCAGCCAGTCGCCGATCTGCCAGTCGCCGCGGATCCAGCGATGGCGACGTGCGATGTCGCTCAGATAGCGCGACGGGTAGTCCTCGTAGAGTTCGATGTCACTCGTGAGGCCCGAGCGCACGTAACAACCCTCGAGGAGATCGTGGCTCAGGACGTGGTTCTCGGGCATCGCTCCCTTGAGAACCTGCTCGAACGCGGCGACGTCGTAGATGCCCTTGCCGGTGAACGAGCCTTGTCCGAAGACGTCCTGGTAGACGTCGGAGACGGCGCGCGTGTATGGATCGATGCCGGCGTCGCCCGCATTCATGCGCGCGTAGCGACTGCGATGCGCGCTAACCAGCGTCACCGCGACGCGCGGCTGCATCACGCCGTAGCCAATGTCGATGCGTCGGGTCTCTGCGTCGTATGCGGGCTGGTTGAGTATGTGCGCCATCGTCGCGACGAGGCGCCTCGCCGCATCGCGCGGCAACTGCGTGTCGGTGTCGAGCGTGATGACGTAGCGCACGCCGGCGAGGGCCGCCGTGTCGCCCTCGATGCGCGAGAACGGTTCGCGGTGGCCCTCGAGCAGGAGCGCGTTGAGATCGGCGAGCTTGCCGCGCTTGCGCTCATGACCCATCCAGACGCCCTCGTGCGGATTGAAGCGCCGTGGTCGGTGGAACAGGAAGAAGATCGGCGCGGCGTCGTCCGCATACTTGCGGTTAAGTGCCGAGATCGCCTCGGCGGCTTCTTCGACGAGCAGGGCGTCGCCGGGAAGCGACTCGCTCGAAGCGTCGCCGAAATCGGTGAGCAGCGCGAACAGGATCGCCTCGTCGCGATTGGCGAGGAAGCGCACCTCGAGCGATTCGACGAGGCGTTCGACGTCGGCGAGATTCTGAAGCAACGTCGGCACGACGACGAGTGCGCGGAATTCCTCCGGAATGCCCTTCGAGAAATCCATGCGTGGCAGGGGGGCGGGTTCGGTCAGCATCGTCGCGAGGCGATTGACCGCGGTAATCGCGAGCTGGCTGCCCGCGAGGAGCGCGAGCACACCGATCATGAACAATGCAAAACCGTGCTGGCCCGATACCTGCGCCTGGGCGGCAACGGCGGCGGCGAGCAGCACGCTGACCGCCGCGACGCCGGCGAAGAACAGCAGTCCGCGCTCGCGTATGCCGAGGCGGATCCTGCGCGACAGCGCGCGCACGCCGAGCGATGCTTCGAGTTGCGCGAGGCCGTCGTCGATGAGGTAGTAGCCGACGTGGGTCTGCCGAATCGGTTGTCTTGCCTGTGCCGCGGCGCCCGCGAGCTCGAGGACGCGATCGACGACCTCCTGTTCGCGCAGCCGATTGCGCTTGGCGAGCGTCTCTATGCGATGGCGGTAGCGGTCGCGCGAGGCGAAGTCCATGCCCGCATAGGTCGCGGCCGGATCGCGGCGCAGCGTCGCCTCGACCGCGCTGAGTTCCTCGACGAACTCCGTCCAGTCCGCGACCGAGAGCAGGCGCAGGCTGTTTATGCTGTTGCTGATCGAGACCTGATCGGCAGCCTGATGCTGGTTTTCGGCCTGCACGAGCTGTTCGATGCTGAGGCCCTGCTCGGCGAGGTGCTGGTCGATCCAGGTGAGCGGCAGCAGCAGCGCCTGGCCCTGCCCTTTGAGCCGTCGAGACAGTTCGGCGACGAACGCGCTCGACGACGGAGGATTCGAACGCGCCATGTCGGCGACGACGACGATCAGGTTCTTCGGATCGGCGGCCGCGACCTCGAGCATCTGGTCGGCCCAGGAGTTCGCGAGGTTGCGCTGCATGCGTCCCGTCGCAACGCGCGCAGCGACGCGGCGCAGGTTCTCGATCAATGCAAGGCGCAGCATGATCGGCACGGCCCATAGCTCGCCGAGCGCGAGCGGCGCGGCTGTCTGGTAGGCGGCGATGAAGCGCTGCATGCTCGCCTGGTCGACGCGGCCGTCGCCATGCGCGATCGCCTCGAGCGCGATGTCGTAGACGCGGGGCAGCCCGGCCGAACTACCCTCTGCGAGCTGCGGCAACTCGTTGCTGTAACCCTTCGGCAGGTGGCGCCGAGCGGTTCGTATGTTCTCGTCGATCAGATAGTAGTTGTCGAGCAACCACTCGCCGGCGGGCGTGATTGCGCGGTCGGCGCGCAGCGCGTCGGAGAGCAAGCGCACGGTATCGGCGAGCACGCGCTCGTTGAGCGTGAGGCGCGTAAGCACGGCCTCGCGAATGCGCCCCGACTGGATGCGATGCGCGCGTGCGAGCGCCTCGCCGTGCTGGGCCATTTGCTGCGCGCTGAACAGCTCGGCGCGCAGAGGCTCCTCCTCGTAAAACCAGGTAGGCGGGTTCTTGGCAATCGCATCCGTCCACAGCATGGCAGTCTGAAGCCCTCGCAGATCCATCATTTTCCTTGTCGAGTTGCCGCGTAGCGGAAACCGCTTCGCGCGGCGCGCATACGGGCTGGATCAGGGCTGCACAGAGCGAAGCGCAATGATGTGCGATCCATGGCTGGCGGAATGAGTCCGTCGCTGGGCGATGGCGAGCCGCGCAACCACGATCGTCGATGGTACTCCTCCGTCGAGGCGCATTCCGTGGTCACCGGTGGCGCGAGACCTAAGTATCCCCGCGACGCAGCACGCGGCGTGCATGGATGGCGATGGCACCGCGGCGCCAAAACAGGTACATGAACGATATCCGATGGCCTACGGCTGGTCTCAACGTTGTTGTATCGCAACGACCGTGCCAGACACCGGTCGCATCAGATCGAGCATGCGGCGGTGCGTGCAACCGCGGCATCGTGCAATTTGCTATGCGACTCGCGATCCTCGTGCAATTCGCTCGTATTGCGTTGCTACGGGCCACGCGCCTTCGTCGAGGGTCGCGCGGAGACCTCCGGCGGGAAACCGGCGCCCTGCAACGCGCGCAGTCGCGCCCGTGCTCCGACAAAAGTCCGGCGCGAGTGCGTGGCATGCACATTGCTCAAGCAATTGGCCGAACAGAACTCGCGGGAATCCAATGAAGCTGATCCACCTTGCGCTCGCCTGTTGCCTGTTCGCCCCGGCGGTGGTTTTTGCCGGCGACGGCTATGTGAGCGGCGACGTTGAACTGCGCGCAGGTCCCGATCCGGCCTACCCGACGGTCGCGAAGCTGACTACCAATACGCCGGTTTCGATCCAGGGGTGCGTGAAGAACTGGTCGTGGTGTGACGTCGTCACGGCGAGCGCGCGCGGTTGGGTTGCGGGCGATTTCCTCGAGCAGGAATATTCGGGACACCGCGCGGTCGTGCCGGCATTCGGCAAGCAGCTCGGTATCCCCGTGGTCGTATTCTCTTTCTCGAAGTACTGGAACAGGCACTATCGCGATCGTCCGTGGTATGCAGAAAGGGTACGCTGGTCGAAGACCAAGCCGCGCTACGCGGCTCCAATGCACCATCCGCTTCCACAGTCCGCAAAATAGCCTTTCGTTCGCGCAAACTGCGCCTCGCCACCGCATGACTCAAGGAGCCAGCCCATGCCAGCCAAGCCATTTCTCAGCGACATCTCCGCCATCCGAGCGCGTGCGCGCAGGGATCTCGACAAGGGCGCGGTGACCGAGGGCTACAAGGCCGATCGCAAGACCGTGTTGCGCCTTCTCAACGAGTCCTTGGCCACCGAGATCGTCTGCGTGCTGCGCTACAAGCGCCACTACTACATGGCGAAGGGCATTAACGCGAAGAGCGTCGCGGCCGAGTTTCTCGAGCATGCGAACGAGGAGCAGGTGCACGCCGACCAGATCGCCGAGCGCATCGTGCAGCTCGGCGGCGAGCCGAATCTCAATCCGGAAGGACTCGCGACGCGCAGTCATTCCGAATACGTCGAAGGCGAGGATCTCGTCGAGATGCTGCAGGAAGACCTGATCGCGGAACGCATCGCGATCGATACGTATCGCGAGATCGTCCAGTTCCTCGGCAACGACGACTCGACCACGCGGCGCATGCTGGAAGGCATTCTCGCGATGGAGGAGGAACACGCCGAGGATCTGAGCTCGCTACTCGAGGAGCTGGGCAAGAAGGGCGAGCCGGCAAAGCACAAGCCCGCCAAGGCGAAGCGGTGACGCCTGTCGCGGCTCGAGGGTGCTCAGGTTTCGACGATACGGATCTCGCCGAACTCGGTGCCGAGCTGTGCGAACAGCATTTGCTTTATGTGCCGCCAGACGGTGATCGCCTCGCTCGCTTCGCGGCGCGTGGGCAACGTGACCTCGACTCGATAGCGGCACTCACCCGCGTCCTCGTCGGCGATGCGGATCAGTCTCACCTCGGGCTGCGCCGTTAGCATGTCGCTCAGGCGCACGAGCGGTGCCTGCGCGATCGCGATGCCCAACGCGACGAATTCTTTCAGCGCCGCATACCCCAACTTCGCTACCCGTCTCGAGCCACTGGGCGCGGTCATCGCGAAGGCCTGCGGCAAGTGCGGCAGTCGGACTTCAGTGCACGGATGAAATTCACGGCTCACCTCGGTGACGCTGCAAAGACCTCCTTGAGCATGGAAGGATCATGCCAGGGAACGGCTGCCGTAGATGGGCGCGCGAGCTGCCGAAATACCAGGCAGCGGTGCACGGCCGCAGGGCGCCGGCGGCGCGATCTCCCGTGGAATGCACTGTTCCTCCCTGCGCTTGGTTTCCCTCGTGCGCAGCGGTCTTGCGAAACGCAATACGACATCAGGTGAGATGATGAAAGACACACAGAAGCAAACTCGGGATTCGCCTTCGGTTCCCTTGAGCGTTTTCGTGCAGGGTGCCACTCACGAGATTGCCAATCCATTGAGTTCGATAACGATGGGTGCAGAGGTCGCCAGGATGATGCTGCAGCGTAATCAGACCGAAGGCGTGAAGGAAATTCTCGATCGCATGGTCGTCGATTGCACGCGCTGCGCAACGCTTCTGCGCGGCATGCAGCGCTTCGCCTCGGGTCTGCAGATACACGCGCGAGAGCGGGTCAGCGCGCGCGACTTCGTGGAGTCCGCGATCGCACTGTTCCGCGCCGAGAGTCCCGCGGAACTCCGCGTGCGCATCGAGGCCGACGAGGTGTCTATCGAGATAGACCGTCCCGCGCTCGAGCACGCGTGCATCGACCTTCTGCAGAACGCACTCGACGCGGGTGCGGACGACGTAGAAGTGGTCATTCGGCGAACCGATGGCGTCGTGTCGGTCGCGGTTCGCGACAACGGCAGCGGAATCGCTGATGACACGATGAAGCGCGTGACGGAGCCGTTCTTCAGCACGCGGCGCGCCGAGGGCAAGATCGGCCTCGGCCTAACGCTGATCGAGGATCTCGCGAAGTCACACGGCGGCGAGCTCAGGTTCGCCGCGAATACGCCGCATGGCGCAGCCGTTGAGCTGCGCTTCCCCAGTGCGATCGTGGCTTAGTCGATGCGCGCCGGTAGCGCTGCAGAGCAGCCGATGGGTGTGCTTGCTGCTGCAAACGCGGCAGGCGCCGCGTCGATGGCGCCTGCCGAATGCCGCGAGCGCGGGTCAGAGCTTGCCGAGAACGAGCAGGATGATCACGATCAGGACGATGAGACCGAGGCCGCCCGTAGGGTAGTAGCCCCAACCCGAACTGTATGGCCATGTCGGCAGCGCGCCGACGAGGGCGAGAATCAGAATAATGAGAAGGATCGTTCCAACGCTCATGTGTTGCTCCATGTAGTGGGTTTCGATGTTTTGGCGCTTCGCCAATCGGGGTGGCGCGCGAGGGGATATGGCAAATCGCATGCCAGCCGCGCGAATACGCTAGAACGCCGGCTCCGGGCGGTCGCGCCAGTTGTAATGCCCGACGAGCGCGCGCGCAGCGGGCATATTGCGCAGGCGCGCGGCGCAGCGACGGGGCGCGACAGTGCGAAATCCGCGAACCGGTCACGAACAATTAATCAGCGCGCTGCTCCAGTGGGCCGCGCCAATCAGGAGAAGGGAAGTCGCAATGGCTGAAGAGACGGAAGAGAGCGCCCGCATCCTGCTGGTCGATGACGAACAAAACATCCTGCGCACGTTCAGGCTTTGCCTCGAGGACGCGGGTCATCGCGTCGCGACGGCATCGGACGCGCAGCAGGCAGAAGAGCTCGTGCAGCGCGACGTTTTCGACCTGTGCTTCCTCGACCTGCGTCTGGGCGACACCTCGGGCATGGATCTGCTGCCGGTGCTGCGCCAGTACGCGCCGTGGATGCGCACGATCATGGTCACCGCGCATTCGTCGATCGACAGCGCACTCGAGGCGATTCGCGCGGGTGCCGCGGACTATCTCGTCAAGCCGTGCACGGCACAGCAGCTGCGCATGGCCGCGACCAAGCAACTGCGGTCGCG
Organism: Rudaea sp.; assembly: GCA_040005435.1. GTDB lineage: Bacteria > Pseudomonadota > Gammaproteobacteria > Xanthomonadales > Rhodanobacteraceae > Rudaea. The sequence continues at coordinate 11,697 of JBDTYX010000025.1, forward strand.
CCGCCTCGAGCAGCGCGTGGAGGCGCTCGAGAGGGAGGACTGTGCGACGAGCTCGGCCGAGATGGACAGCGCGAGTCCGTCGATGAAGAAAGTGCTGGACACGCTGCGCGCGGTCGCCGACACCGACGCGACCGTGCTCATTCTTGGCGAGAGCGGCACCGGCAAGGGTGTCGCGGCGCGCACGATCCATCGCTGCAGCCCACGCTCGAAAGAGCAGTTCGTAACGGTCAACTGTCCATCGTTATCCGCCGAACTGCTCGAGAGCGAGCTGTTCGGGCACAAGAAAGGCGCGTTCACAGGCGCGACCGAGAACAAGCTCGGCCGCGTCGACCAGGCCGAAGGCGGAACGATCCTCCTCGACGAAGTGGGCGACGTGCCTCTGCCGTTGCAACCCAAGCTGCTGCGTTTCATCCAGGATCGCGAATACGAACGCGTCGGCGATCCCGTGACGCGCCGGGCGAACGTGCGCATAGTCGCTGCGACGAATCGCGACCTCGGCGAGATGGTCAAGAGCGGTCAGTTTCGCGAGGACCTTCTGTACCGACTCAACGTCATCACGCTGATGATGCCGTCTCTGCGCGAGCGCATCGAGGACTTGCCGCACCTCGCCGAGCAGTTTCTGCTGCGTTTCGCTAACAGCTACCGACGGCCCGCGCGCGCGTTCACGACGACAGCCGTCGCGGCGATTCGCGCCTATGCGTGGCCCGGCAACATCCGCGAACTGCAGAACGTCATCGAGCGAGCGGTGATTCTTTCGCCGAGCGAGCAGATCGACGTCTCGATGCTGTCGATCCCCGAAACGAGCACGCGTCAGGGACAGCCGCGCATCGGCGATGCGATGAGCCTCGAGGATCTCGAAAAGATCCATATTCGCGGCGTGATTGCGACGAGTTCATCGCTCGATGCGGCGGCGAAGACGCTGGGCATCGATGTATCGACGTTGTATCGCAAGCGCAAGCAATACGAACTGTAGCTGCCGCGGCGCGCACGCCCGCAGATGTCGGTGAGTGCACCGTGCAACTCGCAAGTGGGCGCTTTTTCGATCATGCAAGCTGCCCGCGGCGGCGCGCGCGCATACCATATAACATATTGTTTTTAGACAGATTATTTGTCTGGCACGCATATTGAAGTATTACCTAGGCTGGCGATCGTTCGCCGCGAAAAAAAGGAGGCAATACATGAAGAACACATTCCGCATTCTTGCGCTGGGCGTCGTGCTGGCCGCGGCTTCGACCGGCTCGGCTTTCGCGCAGATGGCATCCAAGGCTTCGGCGAATCCCGATTCGACAATGAAACAGGATTCGGCGCAGCCGGGTACCGATACGTGGATCACCACGAAGGTCAAGAGCGAGTTGATGGCGACGAAGGGAATTCCGTCGACCGAGATTTCGGTCACCACGACCAACGGCAACGTGACGCTGTCCGGCGTGGTCGAGACGAAGGCCCAGGTGCAGAAGGCGATCGCCGTCACGCAGACCGTCAAGGGTGTGCACAACGTCGATTCCGTCGCGCTCAAGGCGCGTGGCTGATCGCGCGAAACAACGCCACTCAAAAAACGAACACAACTAAGGAGCGAACATGAATCAGGATCGCATCGCAGGACAATGGAAGCAGCTCGCAGGGAAGATACGCGCCAAGTGGGGTAAGCTCACGGACGACGACCTTCAGCAGGCCGAAGGCAACAGCGAATATCTCTCGGGAAGGATCCAGGAGCGTTACGGAATCGCCAAGGATGTGGCGCAGGCTCAGATCAACGAATTCCAGAGCGGACTGTAGCGCTGGGCAGGCTTGTAAGTGGTGAACCCAAGGACGGGTTTCGGGCAGGCCAGCGCGATTAACCCCTGATCGCGATAGTGTGTTCGAAGATGCCGGTGCCTGTGAATGCAGGCGCCGGTTTTTTTTGCAGCGACGCCTAACCGGGGAGCGGTCATGGTGGCAAAGCCCAATCCGCGCGACGCCGCCGATCCTGTAGCGATCGAAGAAGTCGCGAAGCCGACCAAGTTCTCAGGTCGATCGAGCAGCGACGTACGCATCATCAAGCGCTGCCTGCTCGGCATCGTGTTCGCGCTCGCCGTAGCGATCTGCTACCTCGCGCAACAGGTCCTAGTTCCGTTGCTCGTCGCAATCCTGCTCGCGTTGCTATTGTCTCCCATCGTCGGCTTCCTGCAGCGCAAGCACGTTCCGCGCGTCGTCGGCAGCTTGCTGACAATCATGGCCGTGATCGTGCTGTTCGCATTCGGCGTCGTCAGCCTCGCGGCGCCCGCGAAGCAATGGGTCGCGCACGCGCCCGCGACGTTCCAGATCATCCAGCAACGCTTCAACGAGTTCCGCCAGCCGATCCGGCAAGCGCAGGAGGTGAGCAAGCGGTTCGAGGAGCTCACGCAGTCGTCCGCGCAGACACAAACCGTCGCGAGCGCTCAACCAAGCCTGCTGGGCAGTATCGCGAGCGGCACGTCAGCAGCTCTGGAGAGCATCGCTGCGGTGCTGCTGCTCGTCTACTTCTTCCTGTCCTCGGGCGACAACTTCCTGCGACGCATGGTGGAAATAGCGCCGAGCTTGCGCGAGAAGCGCGTCGTCGTGGCGATTGCGCGCGAGGTGCAGGAAGAGATGTCGCGCTACCTGCTCACGGTCAGCCTGATCAATCTGGGTCTCGGCATCGCGACCGCGCTGCTGATGACGGTGCTCGGCGTGCCGAGCCCGCTCCTCTGGGGCGCGGTCGCCGCGCTGTTCAATTTCGCACCCTACGTCGGACCGGCATGCACCGGCCTCGCGCTCGCGCTCGTGGGTTTCACGACGTTCGATACGCTCGGGCAGGCGCTTCTGGTGCCGGGCGCGTTCTTCGTACTGGCCACGCTCGAAGGACAACTGATCACGCCGACGATCATCGGGCATCGCCTGTCGCTGAACCCAACGATCGTGTTCGTATGGCTGCTGCTCTGGGGGTCGCTGTGGGGTGTCGTGGGGCTGCTGCTCGCGGGTCCGCTGCTTGCGTGTTTCCGGATCGTCTGCGAGCACGTCGAGTCGCTGCGCGCGATCTACATCCTGATCGGTGGCGAAGCTACCTCGGAACGCACCAGCTGACCCGCGCTGCGGCCGGCGATCGCCCGCGCCAAAGCGTTCGTCCAGGCCGCGCGAATGGCGCATCCGCCTCGCCGGCATATTGCAAGACCGAGCGAACGCAGGGCCGCAATCCGCAACGCGAGCGCATGCTCGCGCACGCAGGATCAACGACTTGCGCGACGTTTTCCGATGGCACGGTCTTCGCAACGCATCCCTAGAGACGCGCATCGCTGCCGACGCGATTTCCCCACCCCCGAGCAGCGCCATATTTGAAGGAGACACTCATGAACCCGGATACCTCAACCCTCAAGGATCTCGTCGAAGTACTCAATGACGGCAAGACCTTTTACGAAGACGCCGCGGCCAAGGTGAACCGTCCCGAGCTGCGCGACCTGTTCCGCCGCATGGCGGGTACGAAGGCCGCCATCGTGAGCGATCTGCAGAGCAAGATCGTGCAGCGTGGCGTGGACGCACCCGACGGCAACAGCGTCGCGGGCACCCTGCTGAAGGCCTGGGGCGAATTGCGCGTGAGCATCAGCAGCGCACCCAACGTCGAGTATGTGAGCCAGCTCGAGGACTTCGAAGACCGCATCGTCGCCACGTTCAAGCACGCTGCAGACAAGTCCGAAGACGCCGACGTGCGCGCGATTGCCGCCCGGCACATGCCGCAGGTTCTTCGCGACCACAGCGAGATGCGCGCGCTCAAGCTCGAGTTCAAGCGCGCTTCGTAACGTTCGACCTCACGAACCGGGAAGCGACACGCGCAAGGACGCGCTCCCCCCCGCGCTTCGCGGGGCCTTCAAAGTGATTTTCTCACCGTGTTCGCGAAGAGGGAGACCTGGATACGCTCTGCGCGGTGGAGCGTGCCGTTGCTGAGGTCGCCATCCGCGTAGTTCCGCCAGCCGGTGCGACGCGCATCGGTCATCGACGGCGACAAGAACGGGTTTGAGTCCTGCGACCAACGGGTTTCGCGCCCGCCGGGCGAAATGGGTAGGGCAGCGCGCGCGCAGCACGGATGCGCACGCAGCGATGCCGCGATTCTCTTTGCGCGGCATCGCGCTGTTGCGATCGAATGCGGTGTCTCCAGTCTTCCCGTTTGCGCAAAGGCAGTCATGCCGGGTGGCGAATTGCTTTGCATTGACGCTGGCGGCAGGTTGGTGCGATCTTGCGCCCTCGGTGGGCGCGCGGCCGCTGGGGCCGCCCGCGATCCTCAACCCCTGGAGATGCGCACGCGATGAGCCTGTTGAAGCGCACGGTGTGGGCTGTCGCGCTGCTTCTCATCTCGGCCGTGGTCATAGGCAACGCGCTGATTTCGTATCGCAATACCGCAGCGCTCGCTGCGGGCATGTCCGCGGGCGTGCGCTCGCGCGATGCACTCAACGCGCTCGACGACGTGCTGCAGGTCGTGACCGATGCCGAGACGGGCCAGCGTGGCTACCTGCTGACCGGACGCGACGCGTACCTCGAACCGTTTGTTGCCGCACGCAAGGGTCTCGAATCGAAGGTGGACTCGCTGCGGCGCCTCGTGGCTTCCGAGCCTGCGCAACTCGCGCGCTTCGAAAAACTCGACGCACTGATCGCGCAGCAGTTTGTGGACCTGCAGCGTTCCGTCGACCTCAACAAGGACGGGCACCGCGAGGAAGCGACGCAGATGGTTGCGACCGACGCCGGCGTTGCAGTGATGCACGACATTCGCGAGACCGCCGAGCAGATGCGCCACGCGGAGTCCATGCTGCAGGTCGCACGCGACCGCTACGCGGCCGAGCTCTACGACCAGAGCCAGTTCAATCGTATCCTCGGCGCGCTGATCGGCCTCGGGCTCGTTTTCGTCGCGGGGCTGCTCCTGCGGCGCGACCTCATCGCGCGCGCACGAGCGGCGAAGGAGATATATCTGCAACGCGAGTGGTTCAGCACGACGCTCGGCAGCATCGGAGACGCGGTGATCGTGACCGATCCGCAAGGTTGCGTGCAACTGATCAACCCGGTCGCGGCGGACCTCACGGGGTGGACGCGCGAAGAGGCGAAAGGGAGGGATCTGCTCGACATATTCGACATCGTCGATGAAGCGACACGCGAACGCGCCGACAACCCGGTGCAGCGTGCGCTCGCCGACGGCAGGGTAGCCGGCCTCGCCAACCATACCTTGCTGCGTTCGCGCTCCGGCCGCGAATACGCCATCGAGGACAGCGCCGCGCCGACCTACGACGCCGCGGGAGAACTGCAGGGCGCGGTGCTCGTATTCCACGACGCGACCGAGCGGCGCCGCTCCGATAGCGCGTTGAGTGCCGCAGTCGAGGAGATCGCGAAGCGCGCGCATTCCGCGCTGGATTCGGAGCGCACGCTCAAGACGATCCTCGACAACGCGCCGATCGGCATCTGCATGACCGGGCCCGCGCCAGATTTCAGGATCGCCGTGCTCAGCAGCCAGATGCGCGACTGGATCGGTGCCGCGGAAAACATGCCCGCCCTCGCGGTGTATCGCAAGCTGCTGCCGGATGGCCGCGAGCCGCCGCCCGATTTGATTCCGCTCAATCGCGTGATGCACCAAGGCCAACTCGTGCGCGACGAGCCATGGCTGATCGAGCGGCACGGCGCGCCGCCGCTCACGGTGATCGTCAACGTGGCGCCGGTGCGCGACGAGGACGGCAAGATCGTCGGGGCCGTCCACAGCTGGATGGACTTGACCGAGAGGCAGCGCCTGGATCACGACCTGCGCGTCAGCCAGTCGCGCCTGAGCGTGCTGCTCGAATCCAAAGTGATCGGCCTGATCCTGAGTTTCGATAGCGAGGGCAAGGTGGCGCAGGCCAATCGCGCGTTCTACGACATGCTCGGCTTCAATCCGGGCAACGACGGCGAGATATTGGATCTCGTCGCGCAGACCCCGGACGAGTATCACGCGGCCGACCAGCGCGCATTCGCCGAGTTGCGTGCAGTCGGATTCTGCGCGCCCTACGAGAAGGAGTTCATTTCGCGCGTCGGCGCCAGGCGCGTGTCGGTCGTCGTCGGCTATGCCAAGGTCGCCGAGACCGAAGATGAGTTCGTCGGCTTCGCCCTCGATATCTCCGCGCGCAAGAGCCTCGAGGGAAAGTTGCGCGAACAGGCGAACGAGCTGCTCGCCGCGGACCGGCGCAAGGACGAGTTCCTCGCGATGCTCGCTCACGAGTTGCGCAACCCACTCGCCCCGCTGCGCAACGCGATCCACCTGCTCGACGAGCGGCGCCACGAAGGCGGCACGAGCGTCGTCGAGCTGCTGCCGATGATGCGCCGGCAAATCGATCATCTGGTGCGGCTCGTCGATGACCTGCTCGATGCCGCGCGCATCAGTCAGGGCAAGATCGGCATCGACAAGACCGTGATCGAACTCGCCCCGAGCCTCAGGTCTGCGGTCGAGAGCATCCAGCCGCTGATCGACGAACGCGAGCAACGCCTCGAAGTAGATCTCGGCGTGGAGCCGCTGCATGTCTACGGTGACGCCGCCCGTCTGATGCAGATGGTGTCGAACATGCTGCACAATGCGGCCAAGTACACGCAGCGGCGCGGAAACGTCCGTCTGACGATGACGCGCGTGGGCGACGAGGCGGCGATCCAGGTGCGCGATGACGGGCGCGGCATCGCGTCGGAACTGCTGCCGCGCATCTTCGACACGTTCGTGCAGGACGATCAGTCGCTCGCGCGTTCCGCGGGCGGACTCGGCGTCGGCCTCGCGCTCGTGCGCCGGCTCTCGGAACTCCACGGCGGGCGCGTCTCGGCGACGAGCGCGGGCCCTGGTCAGGGCAGCGCCTTCGATTTGCGCCTGCCGCTCGCAGATGCGCCCGTCGCGGTATCCGCCGCCGGACCGGAGGTCTCCACGGGCGGCGGCGCTGGAACGCTGCGCGTCCTCGTGGTCGACGACAACGCGGATCTCGCAGCCAGCACCGTCGCGCTACTCGACCTCTGGGGACACGAGGTCCGCGAGGTGCACAACGGTCGCGAGGCGCTCGACGTCGCCCTGGCGTTCCGCCCTGACGTGATCCTGCTCGACATCGGCCTGCCCGACATGGACGGATTCGAGGTCGCGCGCCAGCTGACGGCCGTGGCAGAACTCGAACGCACGCAGCTCATCGCGATGACCGGCTACGGCCAGGAACGCGATCGCCAGCGTTCCGCGGAGGCAGGTTTCGATGCGCACCTGGTCAAACCCGTGCTGCCGACAGCGCTCAAGGCGTTGCTCGACCGCATCGCCGGATAGGCTGCGCCACTAAACGGCCGCGCAGTGTGCGCGACACCTCCGCGGCGTCTCAGCGGCTGAGATAGCATGCAGGTTCAATGGACGCCGATCCGACCGGTGCGGTCCGACCGTAGGCGGCGGGACCGGCACCGATGCGGCGCGTGCCGATCGGGACCGCAAGCGTTCGCGGAAGCCGTCGGCGTCGTCCGTGGCGATTCTTGCGAAAGGAGGTGCGGTTGGCTGGCAGGCATGGCAATCAGCAGGACGGCGATGCGCGCAACGCAGATCGCGGCCTCTTCGTCTTTCGCGCGAGCCGGATGGACGCGTTGCTCGGGCCGCTCGACGAGATGTTCGCAGCGACGAAGCCGCGCAACGTGCTCGCGCCACACACGCTCATAGCGGCACATCCCGGCGTGCGTCAGTGGCTATCGGGCGCGCTTGCGCGACGCCACGGACGCCATGGCATCGTCGCGAACCTCGACGTGCTGCTGCCGAGCGCCTGGATTGAGCGGCAGGCGCAGCTGAGGCTCGAGCGCAAGGCGATCTCGCTGCCGCGCTACGCGCAGCGCCTGCTGCGCTGGACGATCCATTCCATCCTCGCGGGTGATCTCGCACATGCTGCGATCAGCGACGCACGCGTGCGCGCATTCCTCGGCGATCGCGGCGCTGCGGTCGCGCAGCGCCGCTTTCAGCTCGCAGACCGGCTCGCCCGGATCTATTCGCAATATCTCGTCTATCGTCCGGATTGGCTGGGCGCATGGGAGCGTGGCCGCCTCGACTTCGTCACCGCGAGTCGGGGCGACGGCGCGCTCGAGCGCGAGCTGCTCGCGCCGTTGTGGCGGGCGCTGCACGAGCGCCTCGGTCCGCATCGCGGCACGATCGTCGACGAGCTGATTCGCAAGCTCGCTCAGGCATCGGCCAGCGAAGGCGAGGCCGTGCATGTGTTCGGGGTCAGTCATCTCGCGCCGAACGATCTCGCGGTGCTGCGAGCGGCGTCCCTCCATCGGGTCGTCGCGCTGTACGTGCCCGATCCGTGCCGCGAATACTGGGGTGGGATCGCAGAGCGGTCGGGCCTCGCGGTCGAGCGCAGCGAGGAGGACAGCCGCATCGACGCGGCGGGCGGAGAGGAATTCTGGAGTCCGCGCAGGCATCCATTGCTGTCGCGTTGGGGCAGACTCGGTCAGCATTTCATGCTCTCGCTGGACGAGCTCGATGCGGTCGAGGACATTCGCCACCGCGCCGACGAAGTCGATGCCGAACCCGCGGTGTTGTCGCGACTCGGACGCCTGCAGCAGAGCATCCGAGCGGCCGATCCCGCAATCATGGCGGTCGACCTCGACGCGCCGGGCGTGCGTGGCCGCGAACTCGAGGACGCATCGCTGCGCGTGCATGCTTGCCATACGCGCCTGCGCGAGCTCGAGGTGCTGCGCGAGAACGTCCTCGACGCGATCGAGGCCGGGAGCAGGCGCGATGCGCTCAGGCCTGCCCAGATCGTCGTGATGGCGCCGAACATCCACGACTACGTGGCGCTGATCCCGGTCGTTTTTGGCGCGCCCGGCAATCCGAAGGCCACGCTTCCCTACCATATGGCGGACATCCCGCTCGCCGGCAGCCATCCGCTGTTTGACTGCCTGGAGCGCCTGCTCGGCCTGCCTGCGTCGCGCATCACCGCGCCGGAAGTCGCCGATCTGCTCGAGCTCGCGGATGTCGGCCGCCGCCTGGGTATCGACGAGTCTGGCCTGCGCGTCCTCATCGACTGGTTGCGCGAGAGCCGCGTCGCGTGGGGCTTCGATGCCGGTCATCGCGCAGCGCTCGGCCTGCCCGCGGTCGACGAGTGCACGTTCGGCTGGGCCGCCGATCGCATGATCGGCGGCTATCTGATGAATGACGCGAGCGTAGGCGACGCGCGCGAGGGCGTGCGCTTCGCCGACGGAAGCGAGCTGCTGCCGCTGCGCGGCATCGAGGGCCCGGACGCCGAATGCGTCGGCGCGCTCGACGGACTGCTGCGCACGATCCGGGCATTCTGCGTGCTCGCGCGCGGCGCGCTTCGCGCGAGCGAATGGAGCGACGCGTTCGAGCGTTTCTATACTTCGCTCGTGCGTGTCGATCCGCTCGACGACACGGCGCGCGAGGCGAACGCGGCCGTGTTGCGCGCGATCCGCGAGCTCGCGGCGGAGCCGCTCGCGGCAGGCGTCGATCCCGAACTCGAGTTTGCGGTCGTGCGCGACCTGCTCAGCGAGCGTCTCGCGGCGGTCCCCGAGCGCCAGCGCTTCCTCATGGGCGGTATCACGTTCTGTGGCATGGTGCCGCGGCGCGCGATTCCGTTCCGCATGATCGCGGTGCTCGGTCTCAACGAGGGCGAATTTCCGCGCAGCGAGAGCGACGGCGGACTCGATCTGATGACGCGTCACCGGCGTCTCGGCGATCGCGACGTACGCAGCGACGACCGCTATCTATTTCTCGAGACGCTCATGGCGGCGGGCGAGCGCCTGCACCTCAGCTACATCGGCGAGGGCGTGCGCGACGGCAAACGGCGCAATCCCGCCGCGCCACTCGCCGAGCTGCTCGAGGCGCTGGGGCCGGACGGCGAAGCGGATCGCGACGGCGCGCAGCGCTCGCCGCCCTGGCTCGTGCGTCACCCGCTGCAGCCGTTCGACGCGCGCTACTTCGACGGCAGCGACGCGCGCGTGTTCTCGTTCAACGAAGCACTCGCGGACATGCGCGGCGGCGAGCGTCGCGGCAGGCTCGAACGTTTCTACGACCCAGCGCAAGCGAACGCGGTCGAGGTCGACTCGAGGCTGACGCTGCGCGAATTGCGCGGTTACTTCAAGGATCCGGCGAGACAAGTGCTCGCGCAACGCATGCGTGTGCGCCTCGACGCGCTCGACGACGACCGCCTGCGCGACGAAGAGCCGCTCGAGACTCGGCTCGAAGCGCTCGATCGTGTGACCCAGCGCCTGTTCTTCAACGCGACGGATCTCGACGCGCCGCCGCCGGCATGGCTGCGCCTCGGTGGGTTGCTGCCGGCCGGCGCGGCCGCGCGGCGCGCATGGCAGGAAGAGCGCGCGAAGGTCATGGCTCTGCGCAATGGCCTTCAGCAACTGGCTGGCGTCGACAATCTGGATTCGCTGCG
>JBDTYX010000186.1:0-6597 GCA_040005435.1 Rudaea sp.
CGGCGACCGTGCGCTGCTGGTTGTCGGTCATGCAGTCGATGATCAGCGCGACGCCAGAGGGACCGTAACCCTCGTAGCGCAGCTCATGCATGTTGTCTGCGCCTTCCGCGCCCGAGCCGCGCTTGACCGCGCGGTCTATCGTCTCGCGGGTCATGTTCGCCGAGAGCGCCTTGTCGATGCCGGTGCGCAGGCGCGCGTTGGTAGCGATGTCCGCGCCGTTGCGCGCGGCGATCGAGATCTCGCGGATGAGCTTCGTGAACAGCTTGCCCTTGCGCGCGTCTTCGGCGTTCTTGCGACCTTCGATACTCGGGCCTCTGCCCATACGTCCCTCTTAGCGTGACCGCGTTGCGTTGCCGGCTATTTTAGTCGGAAGCGAGGCCAAAGTCAGATCGCGCGTGTCGCGGCGTCGCGCTGCCAGCGACGGCACGCTGCGCGGATGCGCGCAAGTGTCCAAAGGACAGGAAATTGCGTCTGGACGCACCCGCCCTGGGTGCCTAAGATCATGGGCTGGTCCATCTCAAGGAAATGCCCGTGAAACGTCTGCTCGCTTCCGCCATCGCGCTCGCGCTCTTTTCCACGTACGTCGGCGCCCACATGAAAGCCCACGTGCCGAAAATCGATCCCAAGCGTCTCTCCGACGACGTCAAGACACTTTCGTCCGACGCGTTCGAAGGACGCGGCCCCGCGACGCCGGCCGAAACCAAGACGGTCGATTTCGTGGTCGGGCAGATGAAGGCGGCGGGGTTGCAGCCTGGTGGCGATCTCAAGGACGGCAAACGCGCGTGGACCCAGGCCGTGCCGCTGCTGCGCGCGGAGATCACGGGGGCGCCGAAGCTGTCGTTCGCAGTCGCGGGCAAGCAGCAGGCGCTGACCCAAGGCAGCGAAGTGTCGATCCGCGCTCCGCTCGACGGCGCGAAGTCGGTCGACATCACGAATGCGCCGGTCGTGTTCTGCGGCTACGGAGTGACTGCGCCCGAGCGCAAGTGGGACGACTTCAAGGGCATCGACCTGCACGGCAAGGTCGCGCTCGTGCTGATCAACGACCCGGACTTCGAGACCGGCGTCGGCGACTTCGGCGGCAAGGCGATGACCTATTACGGTCGCTGGACGTACAAGTACGAGGAAGCCGCACGCCGTGGCGCCGCGGGCCTGCTCGTGATCCACGAGACCGCCCCAGCCTCGTATGGCTGGGCGACCGTCAAGAACTCGAACACGAACACGCAGTTCGACGTCGTGCGCGACAAGCCCGCGGAATCGCATCCGAGGCTCGAGGGCTGGATCCAGCGCGACGAGACGGTGTCTCTGCTCAAGAGTGCGGGCCAGGACTTCGACGCGTTGAAGAAGCTCGCGCAGACGCGCGACTTCAAGCCGGTCGAGCTCAAGGGCGTGACGTTCACTGCGGACTTCGCGGTCGACAGCCGCGTGATCAATTCGCAGAACATCGTCGGCCGCATCGAGGGCAGCAAGCACCCGGACGAAACCGTGATTTACAGCGCGCACTGGGATCACCTCGGCGTGGGCCAGCCCGACGCGAAGGGCGATAAGATCTACAACGGCGCGATCGACAACGCGACCGGCACCGCGGCACTGATCGAACTAGGGCGCGCGTTCGCGCATGGCCCGAAGCCCGAGCGCTCGATCGTTTTCCTCAACGTGACCGCCGAGGAGAAGGGCCTGCTCGGCTCGGAATATTACGCCTCCAAGCCGGTCTACCCGCTCGCGACGACCGTCGCCGACATCAACATGGATGCGCTCGATCCGAACGGCCTCGCGAAGAACTTCTCGCAGTCGGGCAGTTCGAAATCCGATCTGCTGACCGACCTGATCGCGGACGCGAAAGCCGGCGGCCTGTCGTTCTCCGAAGATTCGCATCCCGAGGCCGGACACTTCTTCCGCTCCGATCACTTTGGCTTCGCCAAACGCGGCGTGCCGGCGCTGTCATATGAATCTGGCAAGGATCTCGTCGCGGGCGGCACCGCGGCCGGCGAGAAGCAGTACGAGGAGTACGTGACCAACCACTACCATCAGCCCGCCGACGAGTGGCAGTCGAGCTGGACTTTCGCCGGCATGGCGCACGACCTCGGCATCCTTTACACGCTGGGCAGCAACCTCGCGAACTCGCGCGAGTGGCCGAACTGGTCGGCGGACTCCGAGTTTCGCGCGACGCGCGACGCGACGGCGAGCGCTCGCAAGTGACGGTCGCTGCGCGTCGCGAGGCGCGCAGCACAGCGCAGGTTCATCGCGCGGCTACGATACTCGATTGCGTCGCCGTGAGGATGCCCAACATGAAGTCCGCGCTCGTCATTTTTCTCGCGCTCGCCGCGAGCGGTGTGCATGCCGATCCACGCGATGAGGTGCAGCGCGCTTTCGAGCAGGTTCTCGTGGCGGGCGGATTCCGCGGCTATGCGCAGGGTCAGGTCTTCGGTGCGGGGCTCCCTGCCGTGTCCGGCGATGTCGACGTGCTGTTGCCGGATCGGATTCACGCGAGCACAGACAACCTAGAATTCATCGTGATCGGCGAGCGCGCATGGATCAGCACGCTCGGCGTGTGGGCCGCCGTCGATCGCTCGATGGTGCCCGTGACCGCATTCGACGTCGCGGCGATGCGCAAGGCGATCGCCTCGATCCGCGACGTCGCGCTCGACGGCACTGCGAAGACGCAGCAGTGCCCGGCGCGCGTATATCGCTTCCACGCGAGCGGCAATCTGCCGGGCGCGCCCGCGAACGGCGAGCTCAAGATATGGATATGCGACATCGGCGGCAAGCCGGCCCGCCTCGAGGCCAGCAACGCGAGGACGCGCGAACATGTCGTATTCGATTTCGACTGGTCGCGTCGCCCCGCGGTGCGCCCGCCGAACTAGCAGCGTTCAGGCGCGCGCGACTTCCGCATGCGCCGGACACATGCGTTGCAGTTGCGGGAACGAAGCAACGCGGTGACAGGGCGGGTCTGCGCGCGCAGTCGTGGTCATGCGTCGAACATCGTGCGCGCGACGCCCGCGCGGTCCGCGGCGGCATCGAGGAATGCCTGCATGAGCGGGTCGGCCGGCAGCAGCCGCGGGTCGCTGCCGTCATGGAACTCGGGGTGCCACTGCACGCCGAGCACGAAACCCTCGCCGCTGCCGCGCACTGCTTCAATCACGCCGTCGTCGGCACGTGCTTCGACGACGAGGCCTTGGCCGAGGCGCTCGACGCCCTGGTGATGGATCGAGTTGACGATGCCCGCGGTCAGCCCGCCGTAGCGCGCCGAGAACCAAGATCCGGGCTCGATCGCCAACGGATGCCGATGCTGGTCGTAGGCGTCCGAGTGTGCGTGCGAGTTCGACGTCGCGCCGTCGGCGCAGAGGTCCTGGTGCAGGTTGCCGCCACACGCGACGTTGATCAGCTGCATGCCTCGGCAGACGCCGAACACCGGCTTGCCGGCCGCGACGAACGCGCGCAGCAGGTCGAGTTCGAAGCGGTCGCGCACGACGTCGATAGGCCCGACCGTGTTCGAAGCGGTCTCGCCGTAGCTGCGTGGATCGATGTCGGCGCCGCCCTGAAAGATCAGGCCATCGAGCGCGGCGACGTAGTCGGCGATGTCGATGTGCGCACGCCGGATCAGTGATTCGCGCTCGACGGTCGGTACCATCACGACGAGCGCGCCGAGCGACATGACCCAGTGCGCCATCGACTGCTCGAGGTATTGCAGCGTCTTGCCGCGAAAGCCGAGCTCGGGCGGAACGTCGCGCAGCAGTCGGGGCGACAGGCCGATCAGTAGTTTTCGGGGCGTTTCAGCGTCCATCAAGCAAAAGTATACGATTCACTCGGCCGGTTGGGTATCCCGCGCCGGCGGAAGCGCCGCAGCGGGCAGCTGTTCCGGGCAGGTCGTCGTCGCGAGCCAGTCGACCACGGCACGCAGCGCGTCCACGTGGCTCGCCTGGGATGTCCGCGCAGCTTCGTACACTGCGAGCTGACCGTGGGCACTCGTGCCACGCGCGAGAATGGTGTCGAGGCCGCAGAGCGCACCGTGCGGATCGAGGACGCGCGCATCGTCCTTCGTCAGTTCGAGCGCCTGTGCGAGGCGCGCGGGGACGCTGATCAAGCCGTCGCCGAATTCGTCGATGAATTCGGCCGCGAGCCCGTGCCGCTGCGCGCGCCAGCGGTTTTCGTCGATGAGGCGACGCGTCGCCGTACTGCGCCGCGCACCGAGGTTCGGACTACGCAGGTGTGTACTCACGAGGCAGCGGTAGAGCAGCGCGATCGCGATCGAGTCTTCGACCCTTGTACAGCTGTCCGCGATGCGCAGTTCGAGGGTCGGGTAGCTCGGCGACGGACGGATCGCCCACCATAGTTCGCTCGCATCCTGCATCGCATGGGCGCGCACCAAGATTGCCACGAACGCGTTGTAGTCCGCCTCGTCCTCGAAGAAGTCGGGGATCCCCGCGCGCGGCCATTCGTCGATCGCCGACTGGCGGTAGCTCATGAGCCCGGTTCGCTTGAGGCTCCAGAATGGCGCGGACGTCGACAGCGCGAGAATCAGCGGCAGCCAGGGCATCATGCGGTTCATGACCTCCACGCGGTCGCCATATGGCACAGCGACGTGCACATGCATGCCGCAGACGACGTCGCGCCTGCCGATCATCTGGAAATCGCGAATCAGGCGGGCGTAGCGCGGCTTGTCGGTATGCTGCTGGCGGCGCCACTGCGCAAGCGGATGGGTGCCTGCGGCGATGATGCCGAGTCCCATCGCGCCCGCGACCTCCGCGACGCCCGCGCGTAGGCGAGTCATCTCGGCGAGCGCGACCGCGGAGTCGCTGAACACCGGCGAGACGATCTCGATCTGGGTCTGCTGCAGTTCGAACGCGACACTGTCGCCGAGGCGGCTCTGGCAAGCCTTGACGAAGAGTTTCGGCACGCGCGGCGCCGCGTGGCGCGTGCGCCGATCGATCAGAAAAAACTCTTCCTCGATCCCGAACGTGAATGCTTCCGGCGTTGCTGCTTCCATCGTCGCAAAGTTAAACAGGTGCCGGATGAACGGTCGATGACATCGTCAGCGGCATTGCGCGCGCCCGCCAGTTGGCGCTACGGTAGACCCGTCCTTGCCAATGAGCGACGCCGGCGATGAAATTCAAGACGGTACCCGACGGATATCACAGCGTAAGCGCATATCTGCATGTGGCCGATGCGAAGGCGGCGATCGATTTCTACGCACGCGCCTTCGGTGCCGTCGAGATCATGCGCCTCGCGATGGCCGATGGGCGCCTCGGCCATGCGGAGGTTGAGATCGGCGACACGCGCCTGATGCTCGCGGACGAGGCGCCGGCGTTCAACATCCGCGGACCCGCGGCTCTCGGTGGAGCGAGCACGCACTTCAAGATCTACGTCCCCGACGTGGACGCGGCGATGCGCCGCGCGCTTGACGCCGGCGCCAAACAAGTTCGCCCGGCCGAGGACCAGTTCTATGGCGAGCGCTCGGGCACGGTGGTCGATCCGTTCGGTCATCAGTGGACGCTGTCGGCACGCATCGAGGACGTTTCGATCGAAGAGATGCAGCGACGACTCCGTGCGCTTTCCAAGACCGAATGAGCCAAGGTAGCAGGCCATGAACGAGCCGATCACCGACAACACCGCGCAGCACCGCTACGAGCTGCAAGTCGAAGGCACGACCGCCTATGTGGCCTATTCGCGCGCGCCCGGCACGATCACGCTGAACCACACGATCGTACCCGAGGCATTCGCCGGGCAGGGCATCGGTTCGCGCCTCGCGAAGTTCGTTCTCGACACCGCGCGTGAGCGAGGTGACAAGGTGATCGTGCGGTGTTCGTTCATCGCGGCGTACCTCAAGAAGCATCCCGAATACAACGAACTGGTCGTCCACTAAGGGCCGAGGGAAACTAAGATGAGCGACGAGCAGGAAGCAGCGCCGTTCCCCGAGCCGCCCGCATCGGTCGGCACCGTCGTCGTCGCCGAAACCGGCGAAGGCAGGTTCGCGCAGTACCTGCTCAATGGACGCCATCATCTGCGCGCCGACGAGTCGCAGGCGGTCGGTGGCCGCGACCTCGGCCCCGGCCCCTATGAGCTGCTGTTGATGGCGCTCGGCGCATGCACATCGATGACTATCAGGCTGTACGCCGATCGGCGCCAGATGCCGCTCGAACGCGTGGTCGTGCGACTCAAGCATGCGAAGCGCTACATGGACGACTGCAAGGACTGCGTGGACAAGCCCACGATGCTCGATCACATCGACCGCGAGATCGAACTGCAGGGTGCGCTCAACGAGGGCGACCGCGCGAAGCTGCTCGATATCGCCGACAAGTGCCCGGTGCATCGCACGCTGACCTCGAAGATTCTGATCGACACGCGCCTCGTCTGAGCGGCGTAGTCGCGGCAAGCAGCCGTCGCACTTGATCTGCGCGCGATTCCTCTGCACGCTTGCGCCTCCTTGGCAAACGAGGCATTCGAACATGGACGCACGCTCCGGCTGGATCTTGTCTACCGTCGTATCGGCGCTCGCGCTGCTGTCCGCGCCCGCGGCGTACGCGTCCGACGCGGACGAAAGTGCGTTCCGCGCGCTGTACAAGGAACTCGTCGAGATCAACACGACGCGCTCGGTCGGCA
>JBDTYX010000026.1:0-22033 GCA_040005435.1 Rudaea sp.
CAGCGCACGGGTCTCTCGCCAACGGATTGCCAGCTCTAGACAGGTCGTCGATGCTTACCCGCAGTGCATCCCGCAAATCGCGGTGCGCATAACAACAAGAAAAACCTGCCGCGATCCGGCAGGTTTTTTTTTGCTTGGCCCGGCAGCGACGCCTCCGCAACGGTCACGCCTTGCGCCCCGCAACCTGCCGATACAATGCCGGTGACGCGCAAACGCAGGGCCCGATACAATAAGCCGATGTCTCTTCCGCCGCAGTCATCCACGCCAGGGGATCCTTCGTTCAGTCCGCGGCGTGCCCGACCGTGAGGCTCGCCAGCGCAATCGTCCGCGCCTTGCGCATTCTCGCGACCGCCCCGCGCTGGTATTTCGCCGCGGCTCGCCGCCGTGCGCGCCGGGGCGCCAGGAAGACACACGTCTTGTTCTGCGTATGCGATCACTACGAGCCGGGTACCGGTGGGGTGTCCGCCGACGTCGCGCGCGGGCGCGTAAGCGAGCTCCTCGATCGCTATCCGCCGCTTGCAGACAAGCACCGCGATTGCCACGGCAGGCGTCCGGGGCGGACCTGGTTCTTTCCTCCGCACTACCATGTTGACGGTTCACTGAAGCGTCTCGTCGACTTGTGCGAGCGCGGCTACGGCGAGATCGAGCTGCATCTTCACCATGGCAAGCACGCACCGGACACCGCGCAGAACCTGCGCCGCACGATCGATCGATGCATCGAGGAGTACGCGCTATTCGGCGTGTTCGGTAGAGTCGGCGGCGCGCCAAGGTTTGGCTTCATCCACGGCGACTGGGCATTCGCAAACTCGCGCTTCAATCGGTTTTGCGGCGTGGACGACGAGATCGACATCCTGCGCGATACGGGCTGCTACGCCGATTTCACATTTCCGTCAGACAACGAAGCCAATCCACGCCAAGTCAACGCGCTGTATTACGCGACCTACGACGCAAGCCGCACGCGCAGCTTCGACACGGGGACCGAAGTGCGCGTCGGCGGTACCGACCCGGGCGGCGTGATGCTCGTGCAGGGCCCGATGTTCCCGTACTTCAAGCAGGGAAGGGCGTCGGGACTGCGCATCCTCACCGACGTGATCGATGGCGCGATCCCGGTCAGCGAAGCGCGCATCGACGCATGGGTGCGCAGCGGAATTTCGGTGCGCGGCAGGGAGGATTGGGTCGTCGTCAAGACGCATACCCACGGCGCGACGGATGCCGCCGCGGTCCTCGGCGACGAGATGGATCGAATCTTCACGCACCTCGAGAGTCGCTACAACGACGGCGTGGACTACTGCCTGCACTACGTCACGGCGCGCGAGCTGTACAACATCATCAAGGCCGCCGAAGCCGGCGCGCCGGGGTCGGATCCGTCGGAGTACCGCGACTTTCTCGTAGCGCCTCCGCGTTACGACTCTTCGCCGCAGATCGCCGAGGCTTCGCCGGAGCTCAAGGAACTGATCGCGAAGACCTATCGCGGCTAGCCAAGCGACGGGTGGCGTTGCGCGTCGAGTGCGTGCGGCCGCCGCTACGCACGCTAGAATGCGCGGCGGGCAAGGGCAGCCGAAGGCAGCCGGCCAACTCGAGGGGGCGGGATGAGTCTAGACAGACCAGTTTTCATCGTGGGCACGGGACGCTGCGGCTCGACGCTGCTGCACGAAATCATGGCGCGCCACCCGAAGCTCGCGTACCTGTCGAGGCTGTGCAGCGACTACCCAGGCAATCCCGCAGCGAATCGTCGCGGCATGGCCGCGCTCGACTGGCCGGTCGTCGGCGGATTCGTGCAGGAAAGACTCTGGCCGACCGAGGCGTGGGAGTTCTGGGAGCATCACGTCAGCGGCTTCCGCAATCCGTTTCGTGACCTCGTCGGCGCGGACCTCACGCCCCCGGTCAAGGCGCGCGTCGCGAAGGTTCTCGCGTCGATGCTCACGCCGCTGCGCGAGCGCATGCTGATCAAGCTCACCGGGTGGCCGAGGACCGGCTTCGTCTCGGGGATATTCCCCGATGCGCGCTATGTCCATGTGATCCGCGACGGGCGTTCGGTCGCGAGCTCGCTGCTCAACGTCGATTTCTGGGACGGCTGGCGAGGGCCACCGACTTGGCGCTGGGGCGCACTCGCACCCGCGCTGCAGTCCGAATGGGAAGCTTCCGGACGCTCGTTCGTCGTCCTCGCGGCGATCCAGTGGAAGCTCCTGATGGATTCGTTCGAGCTCGCCAAGCAATCGCTGCCGGACGGGCAGCTTCTCGAAGTCAGGTACGAAGATCTCGTCGCCGGCTCGGAGGAAGTCATCGGGCGCATCCTGACCTTCTGCGACCTCGACAACCCCGATTCCTTCCGTGCATATGTGCGCTCCGTGCCGATGCGCGAGTCAAACCGCAAATGGCGCGAGGGCCTGACGCCCGCGCAACAGATGGCAATGGAGGACTCGCTGCGTCCGCACCTCGTGCGCTACGGCTACGCGGTGGACTGAGACACCGATCGACGCGTCATGCGGCCGCGAGTCGCGGGCCGATCCGCGCTCAGCGTCGCGCCGCGAGCCTGCGTTCCCAGGCGAGCGCCGTCCTCGCGATCAGGTCCAGGTCGTCGCAGCGCGGCTGCCAGCCAAGAACCTCGCGAATGCGCTGCGCGTTGGAGACGATGCTTGGCGGATCGCCGGGCCGCCGCGGCAGCTCGACCGTCGCAATCGCGCTGCCGTTGGCGCGCTCGACGGCAGAGAGCACCTCTCGCACGGAATAGCCGTGCCCATAGCCGCAATTGAGAATCTCCGACGTGCCGCCAGCGCGCAGGTAGCGCAACGCATCGAGGTGTGCGCGCGCGAGGTCTTCGACATGGATGTAGTCGCGGACGCCGGTGCCGTCCGGCGTCGCGTAATCCGCCCCGAAGACCGTCACGTGCGGCCGGATTCCGACGGCCGCTTCGCACGCGACCTTGAACAGCAGCGTCGCATTACGCGTCGACTGGCCGATGCGGCCTTCGGGATCGCAACCGGCGACGTTGAAGTAGCGCAACGCGACGTGGCGCGCGCCGCCGGCGAGCGCGAGGTCGCGCAGCATCCATTCGCTCATGAGCTTCGACGTGCCGTATGGGTTGATCGGCATGGTCGGCGTGTCCTCACGCGCGATGCCATCGGGTGTCGCGCCGTAGACGGCGGCCGTGGACGAGAAGACGATGTGCTGGACGCGCGCAGCCGCGCAACACGCGAGCAGGCTGCGCGTCGCACAGGTGTTGTTGCCGTAGTAGCGCAACGGGTCGGCGACCGATTCGGGCACGATCGTGCGTGCCGCGAAGTGCAGCACGGTGTCGATGCCGTGGTCTGCCAGCAGCGATGAGACGAGCGCCGCGTCGCCCACGTCGCCGACGACGAGCCTCGCGCCGATCACCGATTCGGCAAAGCCCGCGCTCAGATCGTCGACGACGATGACTTGCTCGCCAGCCGCGACGAGTTGCAGCACGACGTGGCTGCCGATATAGCCGGCGCCGCCGGTGACGAGGATGGGTGGCTTGTTGTCCAAGGGGCGTAACTCCTGTTGCGGCGATCGGGTCAGGAAGCGTTCCTGCGCAGGTATTTTTTCAGCGACCCGCGCAGCTTCGCATCGAGAGCCAGCGCGGGAAGCACGAGCAGCACGATCGTCATCGCGACCATGACGCCGAGTCTGCCCAGATGGCTTGATGCACCGAGCAGGTTTGTATACATCGCGGTTCCGTACGCCAGTGCGGCCAAGGCGGTCGCCATGCAGGTCGGATACAGGCTCGGCAGCGCGCGCAGCTCGGGCGGGCAGAAGAAGTAGCGCGAGATGCCGAGCGCCAGATAGCTCAGGAACGTCGCGTAAACCGCACCCATCAGGCCGAATTGTGGAATCCATAACAGATTCAGTGCGACATTGACGACCAGAGCACACGCCGTCAAACCGAGTTCGGTTTTCGAGCGTTTGTGCAAGAGCAGGCCGGTAGAACAGATTCCAATCATGCCGTCGAGCACATAGCTGACGCTGACGACCACGAACACCGGAATGGACGCGCGCTTGTCGTTGCCGGCGAAGATCATCAGAACGTCGCCGCCGACGACGACGAGACCCACGATGATCGCCGCGGAAAAGTATACGAGGAAGTCGAGGATGTTCTTCTTGGTGCGCACGACTGCGATCGGTCCAAGGGTTTCGAATTCGCGCACGCTCACCTGGGTGTAAGCGGCGGTAATCGCGGTGTTGAGGATGCGCGTGATGGCGAGCGCCAGGCCATAGCCGATCGTGTACGCGCCGACGATCGCGAAGTCCTTGAGCATCTGCAGCAGCATGAATCGGTCGAGAAACGCGAGCAGAACATGCACGATCTCGTTGACCACCAGCGGCAGGCCGTAGTGCATTCCCCGGCTGAACTCACTGCGCTGAAAATCGCGCAGGGACAGTGGGATGCGCTTGCGAAGCCAGGACCACAGCGCCCAGCCAAAAAACACGACGATCACGAGGCGGGCGATGTAGACGCTAAGTGCGCTGCGCTGCACAAAATAGACAAGAGCGAGGATCAGCGCTGCCTCGAGCCAGCGCTGCGCAACCGTGACTTTCGCCGAGATGTCGGAGTGTTCCTGCGCCAGCAGCACGCCTCCGACGTAGCTGATCCACACGTTCAGCGGCAGCGAAAAGAGGATGAGCCAGCCGATCCACGCGTCGGCCCGGGTCGAGGGTACGGCGTACAGCACGCAGGCGTAGACCGCGGCCGTCAGAATCCAAAGGGCACACGAGGCGAGGAACGGCGCGAGAATGAAATTGGCCGCGTAGCCCGAGAGCGCCGAACTCGTTCGCGTGTGCGGATAGAAGCGAATGATGCTGTGCTGACCGCCGAGTTTGGAGACGGCGATGAGCAGTGCGAGCCATGCGTCGAAGTAGCCGAAGATGCCGTACTGCGTCGTATCGAGCAGCCGGGTCATGATCGGGAACGAAATGAATCCCGCGACGATCCCCAGCATGTTCGCCGTGACGTAGCGAACCGAGTGCGTGGCTACGCTCTTCTGGGCAGGACTAGACATCGCGCGAGCGGGTCAGCGCAGCGCGGAACGCGGTGCAGTCGGCGCGCACCCGCGCGGGCCGGCCGCAACCTTCCGGCCACGCGTACCGCGGTGCCCGGTGTCGCGCATCTCCACCCAGTTCACAACACGGCTGCTGCGTCAGGTTTGTTGCAAAGCACCTTGAATTCTTTCATGATTATTCCATTAATATCGCGCGTTGAGATCCATTCGACCGTGCTGTGCCGTATGCCGCAATGGTCCGCTCGGTCACCAGTCTGCTGCCCTAAGGGTGCGCTGTGAACGCAGTGTCAGGTTCGCAAGATGCCGTCAACCGGCGCGTCTATCATCAGGCCGGCGTGCAGAGATTGTATCAGTCGCGAAATCTCCAGCGAATGGAAACCGCGGCGTTGCTGAGATACCAGCCGACCTTCGCGGGCAAGGAGATGCTCGACGTCGGGGTGGGCACGGGTCGCACCTCGATCTACCTGCATCCGCTGTGCACGCGCTATGAAGGCATCGACTATTCGCCGGTCATGGTGCAGCATATGCGGCAGATGAACCCCGGAATATCGGTGCGTCTGGCGGACATGCGCGAGCTCGCTGATTTTCCGCAGGGGTGTTTCGATTTCGTCTTCGCGCCGAACAATGTGCTGGACGCCGTGGGCCACGTCGATCGGCTACGCACGCTGAACGAATTCCATCGCGTGCTGCGACCGCACGGAACGCTGATGTTCTCGGCGCACAATCGCGCCTACGAGAGCGCGCTCAGCGGACCGCACATGGCCTATTCGCGCAATCCGGTGCACCAAAGCGTGCTGCTCGCCGAGTTCCTACGCCGCTGGATCAACCATAGGCGGGTAAAATCATTGCGCGTGCAGACGCCGGAATACGCGTTGCTCAATGACGCCGGACATGACTATGCATGTCTGCACTACTATATTGGACAACTGGACCAGCGACAGCAGCTCGCAGCGGTAGGATACGAAGTCGGGGACGTGCTCGATGAAAGCGGACGTTCACTCGACGCAGGGGAAACGGCGGTGGACAGCGCGCACTTGATGTATGTGGCGCAGGCCGTGCCGCACTGAAACAGAAAGGGGGTGGGGAGTGTCGAAACGTCGAAACGTCAGAACCGGTGACGTGGTCGCCAGGACAGCGTCGATTGCAACGGAGGTGGCGGCGGTCCACGCCGCGGATGTCGATGCGAAGAGCAGGTTTCCGCACGAGACACTCGCCGCGCTGAAGCAGGCGGGCCTGCTGTCTGCCGCCGTGCCCGCCGATTGTGGCGGTGCCGGCGCCGGCATGTTCGAACTCGCCACGCAGTGCTCTGCGCTCGCGCAGGGTTGCGGTTCGTCCGGCATGGTGCTCGCGATGCATCACATCCAGGTGGCCTGCATCGCGCGTCATGGTCGCGGTTCGGACTACTTTGAGCGCTACCTGCGCGAAAATCTCGTCGCTCACCAGGAGCTGATCGCCTCGATCACCTCCGAGAACGGCACGTTTGGAGACACGCGCTCGAGCGTCTGCGCGGTCGCACGCGACGGAGATGCGATATCGCTCGAGAAGGACGCAACGACGGTGTCCTACGGCGCCCATGCGGACGCCCAGCTCGTGACCTGTCGGCGCGCCGCCGATGCGGCCGCGAGCGACCAGGTGCTCATCCTGTTCGAGAAAGGCGCCTACACGCTCGACCAGACCGGCACGTGGGACACGCTCGGCATGCGCGGAACCTGCAGCCCCGGCGCAAAATTCGCAGGGCATGGACGCGCCGAACAGATCCTGCCAGGCGCGTATGCCGATTCCTCGGCGCAGACGATGGTGCCGTATTCGCACATCCTGTGGTCCGCGCTGTGGACAGGGATCGCCGCCGATGCGCTTGGGCGGGCGGCCACGTTCGTTCGCAACGCGGCGCGACGGACGCCCGGCACGGTTCCGCCGAATGCGCCGCACCTCGCGCGTGCCTACGTCGAACTGCAGGCGATGCGCCACAACTGGGAGGCCTGCGCGCGCGAGTTCGACGAACTGACCGCGGATGGCGATGCCGACGCCCGCGAGGAACTCGGCACGATGGGCTGGGCGCTGCGCATGAACCAGCTCAAGATGGGCTGTTCGGAGATGGCGCCGCGGCTGTGCCACGAGGCGTTGCAGATCATCGGCATCATGGGCTACAAGAACGATTCCCCGTTCAGCATCGGCCGCCACTATCGCGACGCGTTGTCCGCGGCGCTGATGATTTCGAACGAGCGCATCGCGAGCAAGAGCGCATCGATGCTGCTCGTGTTCAAGGATAATTGACGCCATGTCGGCCACCGAATACGACGCTGCGAAATTCCACGAGGGTCTCGTCAAGCACGGCCTCATCGTGCCCGTCGGCGTGCCGGGTATCTTCGGCCGCAACCACGTCTTCGAGGAAGTGCTCGAGGGCTTCAACAGGCTCGTCACCGATCTCGCGAAGCACGACGGCGCCGAATACTTCGTGTACCCGCCGACGATCGATCGCAAGGTGCTCGAGAAGTCCGACTACATGGACAGCTTCCCGAACCTCGCAGGCACGGTATTCAGCTTCCGCGGCAAGGAACTCACCGCGCGCCAGCTCAGCGAGGCGATCCATGCCGGCGAGCCGTGGGAACAGTTCGAGAACATGACCGACGTCGTGCTCAATCCGGCCGCGTGCTACCCGGTGTATCCGAGCTTCAGCGGCGTCGTTCCCGCGCAAGGACGTCTCGTGACGATGTTCAACTGGGTGTTTCGCAACGAGCCCTCGCCCGAGCCGACGCGCATGCAGTCGTTCCGCGTGCGTGAATTCGTGCGCTGCGGCACGCCCGAACAGGTGGTCGAATGGCGCGACATGTGGCTCAAGCGCGGTCTCGGGCTGCTCGAATCCCTGGGCCTGCCTGTGCAGGCCGAGATCGCCTCCGACCCGTTCTTCGGCAAGGGCGGCAAGATGCTCGCGAAGTCGCAGAAGGAACAGCAGCTCAAATTCGAAGTGCTCGTCCCGGTGATCTCGAAGGAGAGTCCGACCGCGGTCTGCTCGTTCAACTACCACCAGGAGCACTTCGGCGAAGCGTTCCAGATCCGCACCGAGGACGGCAGGACCGCTAGCACCGCATGCCTCGGTTTCGGCCTCGAGCGCCTCGTGATGGCGCTGTTGCAGACGCATGGCTTCGATCCCGGCGCTTGGCCTGCGGCCGTGCGCGCGAAGCTCTGGCCCTGAACGCGCGCGGCATGCGGGTGATCGATCTCGACGCCGGCGCATATGCGCGGCACATGCTGCACGCAGACGATCGCATCTGGCTCGAGAAGAACTGCTATGTCGACATCTGGATCGAGTTGATCCATGCGCTCGGCTGCGAGCCGCGCGCGATCCTGCCGTTCGTCTTCGCGATCGACTTCGAGGGCGACCAGTGGACATTCTTCAAGCCGCCGCATGACGAGTTGCGCGACCTCTACGGCATCGACGTGCAGGAACTCAACTGCTGGCGGCCGCTGCTCGAGCACGCACGGGAACACCTCGCAGCGGGCAAACTGATTTCGACCGAAGCCGACGCGTGGTGGCTGCCCGACACCTCGGGTACGGACTACCGTACGCAGCATACGAAGTCCACGATCGTGCTCAACGATCTCGACGTTGATGCGCGCCGGCTCGGCTACTTCCACAATGCCGGCTATTTCACGCTCGAAGGCGAAGACTTCGAGCGCACGTTCAATCTCGATCGCGCGCCCGACCCGGCCTTCATGCCGCTGTTTGCGGAGATCGTACGCGTGGACGGCCTGCGGGAGCTCGCGAGCGACGATGTCGCGGAGTTTTCCGAAGCGCTGCTCGCGCGACACGTGGCGCGGATGCCCACGGACAACCCCGTGGAGAGATTCGCGGCGCGCTTCGCCCGCGACCTGCCCGCGCTGCAGGAGCAGGGTCTCGCGTACTACCACGCGTGGGCATTTGCGACCGTGCGCCAGCTCGGCGCTGCGTCGGAACTCGCGGCACTGCACCTGCAATGGCTCGACGCCGAGAGGCATGCGGTCGCGATGGCCGCTTACGCGCAGATCGCGAACGGTGCGAAGGTCTTCATTCTCAAGGCCGCGCGCGCGGTAAACGCGAAGCGCGCGTTCGACGCGGCGCCGCTGTTCGACGAATGGGCGCGCGCGTGGCAGTCGGCGAAGTCCGCGCTCGAGGCTCAGATATAGTCGTCGCTATGGCAGAATCACGTCACATGCCCAGGCTCTGCGTCGGTATCGATCTCGTCCAGATCAGCCGGATCGAGGAATCGATGCGCGCGTTCGGTGAGCGCTTTCTGCGCCGCATCTTCACGGCAGACGAACTCGGCTATGCGTGCTCTGCGCCGGCCTGCACGAGCGAGCGACTCGCGGTCCGCTTCGCGGCGAAGGAAGCCGCGAAGAAGGCTCTCGGGCTCGACGGCGTGGGCTGGAAGGATATCGAAGTGCGCCGCGCTGCCAACGGGGCGTGCCACCTCGCGCTGCACGGTGCGGCGCGCGGAGCGGAGGGCGCCGGCAGCACCGCGCTGTCGATGAGTCATGATGGAAACCAAGCAACTGCAGTGGTGATTGCCTATGAGTAATGCGACCAGGGTCCGCCGTATCCTCACCGAACATGGCCGCCTGGCCAAGGATGCGGCGACTCTGACCGACGACGCCGACCTGTACCAGGCCGGCATGACCTCGCACGCCAGCGTCAACGTGATGCTCGCGCTCGAGGGGGAATTCGACATCGAGTTTCCCGACCACATGCTGAAGCGCAGTGTGTTCGAGAGCATCGCGTCGATTACGAGCGCGATCGACGAGTTGACAGCGGGCACGCAATGAACCTGCGGCCTCGCGTCGAGGCGAATCGGCGCATCGCGATCAGCGAAGGCTGGCAGATGGCGGCGTCGCCTCCGGGCGCCGATGCGGCGGGGTCCGCAGCGTTCCGCTGGATCTCCGCGACCGTTCCCGGAACCGCCGCGGGTACCCTGCGCGAGGCCGGCGAATGGGATATCGACGCCGTACGCGCGTTCGACGACGAGGATTTCTGGTGGCGCACGCGCGTGCGCGGAGAGTCCGGAGCCGTACTGCTGGGATTCGATGGACTCGCGACGCTGGCCGATGTCTGGCTCGACGGCGAGCGGATTCTCACGAGCGACAACATGTTCGTCGCGCACGAGGTTGCGGTGACGCTCGGCGGCGACCACGAGCTTCTGATTCGCTGCCGCGCGCTCGCGCCCGAGCTCGCGCGCAAGCGTCCGCGCGCGCGCTGGCGCGTGCCGATGCTCGAACACCAGCAACTGCGCTGGATCCGCACGACGCTGCTAGGCCGCACACCGGGTTGGTCGCCGCGCTGTCCGCCGGTCGGACCCTGGCGCGGCGTGTGGCTCGAGCGGCGAGCGCTACAGGTCGGCGCCGTCGAACAGCATGCGAGCCTGCGGCGCGACGCGGCCGGGGACGTCGGTTCGGTGCGCGTCGCGCTGGCGCTCGATACGCGCGTCGAGCGCGCGGTGCTCGTCGTCGAACGCGAGGGGGTGCGCATCCTCGCGCCGATGGTGCGCAGCGACGGACGTTGGCAGGCCATCGCGCAGGTGGCGGCGCCCGCACTCTGGTGGCCGCACACGCACGGCTCTCCGGCGCGCTATGACGTTTCGCTCGAGCTGACGCACGACGGGCGCGAGTCGCGCGTCGATCTTGGGAATACGGGATTTCGCACGCTCGAAGTCGATCGTGGCGACGGCGACGATTTCCGTCTGCGCGTCAACGGCGTTGCGCTGTTCTGTCGCGGCGCTTGCTGGACGCCGCTCGATGTGGTCACGCTCGGGGCCTCGGCGCAGGCCGTACGCGCTGCGGTCGTGCAGGTGCGCGACGCGGGCATGAACATGCTGCGCGTCAGCGGCACGATGGTGTACGAGGACGACGCGTTCCATGACGCACTCGACGAACTCGGGATCCTGCTTTGGCAGGACCTCATGTTCGCGAACATGGACTACCCGGAGGACGCGGAGTTCAGCCGCTCCGTGCTGCATGAAGTCGACCAGCAACTCGGCCGGCTGCAGGGTCGTCCGAGCCTCGCGATCATCTGTGGCAACAGCGAGGGCGAGCAGCAGGCCGCGATGAGCGGCGCAGCACGCGAGCGCTGGACGCCGCCGCTGTTCAACGAGACGCTGGCCCGACGCGCGCTAGGCATCGGGGCGATCTACACGCCTTCGAGCACGCACGGCGGCGCGTTTCCGCATGCGGCGAATGCCGGGCCGTCTTCCTACTACGGTGTCGGCGCCTACCTGCGGCCGCTCGACGATGCGCGCCGGGCAGAAGTGCGCTTCGCTTCGGAGTGTCTCGCGTTCGCGAACATACCGTTCGACGCAGGCCTGCCTGGCGGCGCCGCGCTGCGCGTCCACCATGCGACCTGGAAGGCGCGCGCCCCACGCGACCTCGGTGCGGGCTGGGACTTCGACGACGTGCGCGATCACTACCTGCACAGGCTCTACGGCGTGAATCCTGGCGAGCTGCGCGCGACCGATCACGATCGTTATCTCGCACTCGGGCGTGCAGTGAGCGGCGAGGTCATGGCGCAGGCGTTCGCCGAGTGGCGGCGTGCTCGTTCGCCGACGGGCGGCGCGCTGATCTGGTTCCTGCGCGACCTCTGGCCCGGCGCAGGCTGGGGCGTCATCGATTCGGGCGGTGCGGCCAAGCCGTGCCTGCATCGCCTGCGCCACGCACTCGCGCCGATTTCGATCGCGCTGACCGACGAGGGCGTCAACGGCCTCGCGATCCATGTCTGCAACGATCCTGCGACGCCTCTCGATGCGCGTGTCGAGATCGATCTCTATCGCGCTGGCAGCATACGCGTCGGCCATGCGGCGCTCGACGTCGCCGTGCCCGCGCATGGCGCGATCGAGATCGCCGCCGCGTCGTTGTTCGACGGCTTCTTCGACCTGTCCTACGCGTACCGATTCGGACCTCCGATGGCCGATGTAGTGCGCGCACGACTCGTGCGCGGAGAACAAGAAGCGCTCGCGCAGGCGTTCTGGTTTCCCGCGGGACTGTCCGCGCAGCGCGTTCTCGACGTGGGGCTGAGCGCCGTCGCGAGCGCGGGCGCTACGGGCGATGAGTTGATCGTCGAGGTCGGGACGCGGGATTTCGCGCAGTCGGTCGTCGTCGATCTGAAAGGTTTCGTCGCGGATGACGCGTATTTCCATCTCGCGCCGGGTGACAAGCGCACGCTGACCTTGCGCGCAACCGGATCGCGTCGCAGCGGCCGGCTTCACGGCAGCGTCTACGCACTCAATGCCGAAAGCGGCAGCCGCTTCGAAGTGCCATGAACGCAGCCGTCGGGTCCGCCGCGATGCGGGTCGAAACCGAGAGCGCCCCGAACACCAAGGCTCGTCCGCTTTGGTTCGGAGCGGACGCGCGCCCGCGTTTCGGCTGGATCCATCCCGCCGCCGCACCCGTCGGCAACGTCGCCATCGTGATCGTGCCGCCGTTCGGCTATGAGGCGATCTGTGCGCATCGCAGCCTGCGCCATCTGGCGGACCAGGCGGCGCAGAGCGGCATGCTGGCGGTGCGCTTCGACGCCGACGGCTGCGGCGACAGCGCAGGGGGAGACCTCGATCCCGGCCGCGTCGACGCCTGGCTCGCGAGCGTCGGTGACGCGTGCGACGTCGCGCGTAGCGCGGGTGCCGAGAGCATTATCCTCGCGGGCGTACGCATGGGCGCAATGCTCGCGCTCGTAGCCGCGAGCCGGCGTGACGATGTCGCGGGAGTCGCTGCGATCGCGCTGCCGACCAGTGGCAAGGCTTTCCTGCGCGAGGGTCGCGCGTTGCAGATGGCGCTCGGGCTGAAGCCGCCGCCGGGGTCGATCGCGCAAACTAGCGCGCAGATCGAGGAGATCGTGGGCTTCGCGCTCACCGCGGAGACGCGCACGCAGGTGTCCGCGCTCGCTGCCGATGCCCTGGGGATGCGCCCCGCGCCGAAGATCCTGTTGCTGGACCGCGACGACATGCCGGGCAACGTCGCGTGGGCGGAACGGCTGCGCAGTCTCGGTGCGGAGGTGTCGCAGCAGCGGCTGCCGGGCTACGTCGAGATGGTGCTCGACGCGCAGAATGCGCAGGTGCCCGGCGCGATCATCGCCGCGGTAGTCGCGTTCGCGCGCTCGTGCGCGACGCTCGCCGCCGTGTCGCCGCAGACGCCCGCCGCGCATCGAACGCGCGTGCTGTTGCGCGAAGGCGAGGAGACGATCAGCGAAGAGGCGGTTGCGATCGACGACTGCGTGCGCGGCATCGCGAGCGGTCCCGCCGACGGCCGCTGCGAACGTGCCGTCGTGCTGCTCAATGCGGGCGCGGTGGGCCGCGTCGGTCCGAATCGGCTCCACGTCCGTCTCGCGCGTCGCCTCGCGGCGGCGGGGACGCTCGTGCTGCGCCTGGATCAATCGGGCATCGGCGACAGCGACGTACGCGAAGGCGGGACCGAGAACTGCGTGTACAGCGACCAGGTGCTCGGCGATGTCGCGGCCGCCGTGCGCTGGGTGCGAAGTGCGGGTGCGCGCCACGTGAGCGTCGCCGGGCTGTGCTCGGGCGCCTATCACGCGTTGCAGGCGGCGATCGCGGGCCAGCCTATCGATTCGATCGTCGTGATCAATCCGTTGACCTTCGCATACAAGCCCGGAATGCCGCTCGACGCAGCCGCGTTCCGCACGACAGCCGAGGTCACGCGTTATGGCGACTCGCTGCGCAGTGCGTCGGCGTGGCGGAAGCTGCTGCGTGGCGAGGTAGAGCTCGCGCGGGTCGTGCGAACACTCGCGCGACGTAGCGGCGCGATCGCGACGGCGTGGACGCGTGAAGCGCTGCGCGCGCTGCGGATCCCGCTGCAGGACGACCTCGCGGGCGACCTGAACGCGCTCGCGCGGCGCGGCGTGGCAATCCGCTTCATTTTCGCCTCGGACGATCCGGGTCGCGTGATGTTGGCGGAGCAGGGCGGCGGTGCGCTGCGCCGCCTCGTCGCCGACGGCCGCGTGCAGATCGACGTGATAGAAGGCTCGGATCACACGTTCACGCCGCTGTGGTCGCACGAACCACTGCTCGACGCGATCGCGCAGGCAGTGCGATGAGCACTCGCACAAGCGCGCCAGCGCGCTTCTGCACGATTCCTGCGCGCGGCGCTCCGCGATGATCGAGATGCATGCGCAGATGGGCGGGTTTCGCACGATCACGATCGGAGACGCGAATGCGCCGCTTGTCGTGATCGTACTGCACGGCCGGATGATGGAAGGCGCCGATCTCGCACCATTCGCGCATTCGCTCGGAACCCGCGCGTATTTCGTCTTCCCCGACGCACCGTTGCGCACGGGTGCGCACGGCTTCGCGTGGTGGCCGGTGGAGTCCGAGACGCGCCTGCGTGGGCGCGGCGTGCGCGATCTCCACGAGCTCGATCCGCCCGGTCGCGCCGAGGCGCGTGCGCAACTGGCAGGGCTGCTCAAGGAATTCGCGGGCCCGCGGCGCGTCGTGCTGGTTGGATTCTCGCAAGGGGGCATGCTCGCGATGGACTACGTGCTGCACGGCGGCAAGGTCGACGCGCTCGCGCTGCTTTCGTCCTCGCGCATCGCCTACACCGACTGGAAGTCGCGCCTGGCGTGCCTGCGCTCGCTGCCGATGCTCATCGCGCACGGGCGCGCGGACCCTGAGCTTGCGTTCGCGGCCGGGGAAGGCCTGCGCGATGCCGCGTTCGCCGGCGGCGCGCAACTGACCTGGCTGCCGTTCGAAGGCGGGCATGAGATACCGCTCGTCGTGTGGCGGGCACTGCGCAAATTTCTTGCCGCGGTATGACTGGCTTATAGTTGGCACCAGGCACGACGGAAAATGCAGATGACGACAGAACCGATGGCGCGCGAGGTCGACCCCGATACGTTTCGCGGTGTGATGGGGCGTTTCGCGACCGGAGTCACCGTGGTGAGCTTCCTGCGCGAAGGCAGACCCGCGGGCATGACCGTCAATGCGTTCCTCTCGGTATCGATGGACCCGCCGCTCGTCCTCGTCTCGGTGCGCGAGGCTTCGAGCTTCACCGCGCACGTGCACGTTGGCGATCGCTACGGCGTCAATGTCCTCTCCGAGGCGCAGGAGCGGCTCGCGCAGCATTTCGCGCGTCGCCCGACGGCAGGTGCCGAGGTGTCGTTCATCGACTACGAGGGAACACCGCTGATCGACGGCAGCCTCGCGCAGGTCGTCGCGCGCGTCGTCGACGTGCACCGCGCGGGCGATCACCTGCTTTATATCGGTGCGGTCGAGCATCTCTGGCGCGGCACCGACGCCAAGCCGCTGATTTTCTTCAGCGGCAAGTACAAGCAGATCCATGCGCACGAACCCACGATGCAGTGGAACGCGGTCGATGGCTGGTAGTCCGTCAATTGACCCGCAACGCCGAGCATCGCCGAGTGATGCGCCATGCTGAAGCGAGCGAGCGATCAGGACCGGCTGCTGCGCAACGAGCTCATCGAGCGCGCGACCGCGCTGGTCCCGCTGCTGCGCCGCAACGCGGAGCAGACAGACCGCGAGCGTCGCGTCGTCGACGAGAACATCGGCGCGCTGCAGCAGGCGGGCATGTTCCGTCTGCTCGTGCCGCGCCGCTACGGCGGTCATCAGATCGGCATGCGCGCAAACCTCGACATCGTCTCTATCCTGGCCGAGGGATGCGGCGCGAGTGCGTGGGTCGTTAATTTGATCAACAACTGTGCATGGTTCATCGGCCTCATGCCGACGCGGACCCAGGACGAGATCTTCGGCACGGACCCCGATGCGCGCGCGGCCGGTGTGTTCGCTCCGAGCGCGCAGACGCAACGCGTCGACGGCGGGCTGATCGCGTCGGGACGCTGGTACTGGGCTTCCGGATCGCTGCATGCCAACTGGGCGATGCTCGGCCTGATCGAGCATTCTCCGAACGGCAAGCTCGTCGACCAGTACCTCGCCTTCGCGCCGATGGACCAGTTGACGATCGAGCAGACCTGGTACGCGTCGGGCATGCGCGGCACCGGCAGCAATTGCCTGATCGCGGAAAACGTATTCATCCCCGATCACCATATGATTTCGCTGCCGGCCGCCGTCAGCGGCAAATATCTGACCGAGCACACCGAAGAGACCCTGTATCGCTCCGCGTTTGCGCCAGTCATAGCGCTGATCCTCGCCGGACCCCAGCTTGGGCTCGCTCGCGCAGCGCAGAAGCACGTGATCGAGATGGC
Organism: Rudaea sp.; assembly: GCA_040005435.1. Classification (GTDB taxonomy): domain Bacteria; phylum Pseudomonadota; class Gammaproteobacteria; order Xanthomonadales; family Rhodanobacteraceae; genus Rudaea. Next base: position 16,207 of record JBDTYX010000026.1, read on the forward strand.
CACGCAGCGCAACATCCCCTACACGATCTACGAAAGGCAGGTCGATTCGCCGGCATTCCAGCTGCAGATCGCGAGCGCCGCGATGCAGATAGACAGCGCGCACCTGCACGCCTATCGCGCTGCCGACGATATCGACAACGCGGCTGCGAACGGCGCATATCTCGACTACGCGACGCGCGCGCGTGTGCGCGCAGACGCGGGCTACGTCGCGCGGATGGTGACCGAGGCGATCAGCACGCTCCTGTCGGCGCACGGAGCGGGCTCGTTTGCCGAAGCGAATCCGCTGCAGCGCATCTGGCGTGACGCAAACACCGCAGCCCGCCACGCGTTCGTGTTACCGCCGGTCTGCGAGGAACTGTATGGCAAGGTTCTGCTTGGAGTAGACAAGAACATCACGCCATTGATCTGAGCCGCGCATGCGTAGATGCGCGATCGGTCGAGGTAGGAGGGCAAGGTCGAAGCGAATTGGGGGAGCGGTATGATTTGGCTAAAAAATGCGTTGGTCGGGCCCGTGCGCGAGATCGCGCTGCGGACTGGTCTGTCGTTGCGCGCGGCGCGGCGCCAGCCCGTGTACCGGATCGTCATGCATCACGGGATCGGTCCGGGCGATCTCGAGGCTGATGCGCTGGAACGTCAGCTCGCGTGGTTCGCGCGCTCGTTTCGCGTGGTCGCGCTCGACGACCTGATCGCGAGAATCGCCAACGGCGTGCCGCCGGCAGGCGAGGTCGTGCTGACTTTCGATGACGGGTTGCGCTGCCACGCCGAGATCGCGGTGCCCATTCTGCGTCGGCTCGGACTGCCCGCGACGTTCTTCGTGTGCCCGGGGCTGATCGACGCGCAGCGCTGGCTATGGAGCCACGAAGCGCGCGAGAGGCTGCTATCGATGAGCGCGCAGGAGCGCCTGGGCGTCGCCACGGAACTACCCGCCCCCACGGCGGAGATTGAGCCGTTCATTCTGTGGATGAAGGGCCTGCCGATGGTGCGGCGCAGGCAGGTGGGAGACGCGATCGTGAGCGCATCGCCGCACTTCGTGCCGAGCGACTCGCAGCGTGCGCTTTTCGATCCGCTGACGTGGGAGCAGTTCGCGGCGTTCGATTCGAAGCTGTTCACGATCGGATCGCATTCGTCGACGCACCCGATGCTGCCCACGCTCGATGCCACTGAGCTCGAAGCGGAACTCACCGAGAGCCGCGCCGTGCTCGAGCAGCGCCTCGGCCGAGTCGTGGACCTGTTCTGCTATCCGAGCGGGAGACTAGATGAACGGGTGCGCGCCGCGGTTGCGCGCACCTACCGCGCCGCGGTCAGCACGCGCAAGGGTCAGGTCGCTCCCGGCGACGACGTGCACGACCTCGCGCGCATCCACATCGCCGACGATGTCGCATCGATGGCGTGGCGCATGTTCCGCTCGGCGGCGTAGTCGGGGGACGATCGCCGCCGCCACCGAAGCGGCCTCAGGTCATCGCCTCATACAGCGGCAGCGTCAGGAACTCGGGGAATTCCCCCGCGAGCGTCATCTTCTCGAAGATGCCCGCGGCCTGCACATAGGTCGCGACGTTCTCGCCGGCCGCGCTGATCGTCGCCTCGACCTTGACGAGTTCCTCGGCGATCAACGTGTGCACCATCGCGGCATCGACCTTGCGGCCATCGTCGAGCACACCCTTGTCGCTCGCTACCCACTGCCAGACTTGCGAGCGCGAGATCTCCGCGGTCGCGGCGTCCTCCATGAGATTGTGGATCGGTACGCAGCCATTGCCCGCGAGCCAGCTGCCGAGATAGTGGATGCCGACGTTGATGTTGTTGCGCACGCCTGCTTCGGTGATCGGCTGCTCGGGCACGAAGTTGAGGAAATCGCCCGCGCTGAACGTCTCGCTGCGCTGTTTGCCCCACTGGTTGGGTTTGTCGCCGAGCACGGCCTTGAACTCCTGCATCGCGATATCGACCAGGCCCGGATGCGCGATCCAGCCGCCGTCGAAGCCGTCGTTCGCGTCGCGCTTCTTGTCGTGGCGCACGCCCGCGAGCGCCTTCTCGTTTGCCGCGGCATCGTTCTTGATCGGAATCAGCGCGGCCATCCCGCCGATCGCCGGCGCGCCGCGCTTGTGGCAGGCCTGCACGAGCGCGAGCGCGTACGCGCGCATGAACGGGACTTCCATGTTGATCGTCGCGCGGTTCGCGAGGCAGAAGCCCGGCTTGTTCCGGAATTTCTTGATCGCGCTGAAGATATAGTCCCAGCGGCCCGCGTTTAGGCCCGCGGAGTGTTCGCGCAGTTCATACAGGATTTCCTCCATCTCGAAGCTCGCGAGTATCGTCTCGAGCAGCACGGTCGCCTTGATCGTTCCCTGCGTGATGCCGAGCTCGCGCTGCGCGAGCACGAAGATGTCGTTCCACAGGCGCGCTTCGAGGTGGTTTTCGAGCTTGGGAAGGTAGTAGAACGGCCCGAAGCCGCGGTCGATCTGCTGCTTGGCGTTGTGGAAGAAGACGAGCGCGAAATCGAAGATGCCGCCCGAGACGCGCTCACCGTCGACCGTCACGTGCTTCTCGTCGAGGTGCCAGCCGCGAGGACGGATCTGCAGCGTCGCGACCTTGTCGTTGAGCCGATAGGTCTTGCCGGCCTCGTTGCTGAAACTGATCTCGCCGAGGATCGCGTCCTTGAGATTGACCTGGCCCTGGATCTGGTTGAACCAGTTCGGGCTGTTCGAGTCCTCGAAGTCGGCCATGTAGGAATCCGCGCCCGAGTTCAACGCGTTGATGATCATCTTGCGTTCGACGGGGCCCGTGATCTCGACGCGCCGGCACTCGAGCGCCGCGGGCAGAGGCGCGATCTTCCAGTCGCCGGCGCGGATGTGCCGCGTTTCCGCGAGGAAGTCGGGCATCTCGCCCGCATCGATGCGCGCCTGGCGCGCGACGCGTGCCTCGAGCAGCGCCCGTCGGCGCGTTTCGAAGGCGCGGTGCAGCGTGGCGACTAACGCGAGTGCTTCGGCGGACAGGATCTCGTCGAAGCGCGGATGCATGGTCGCATTGATCGCGACGCCGGCGGGCAGGGGGTGGGGCATGGCGGGTTTCCTCTGGAGGGAGTCGTCGTCGTGGCGCAAACCGCGGGCGGCGAGCGATTTAGCGCGGATCACGCAAGAGCAAATGCTCTAGCGTCCATTGTCCATTCGCGCGGCGCGCACGCTGACCGCGCCGCGTGTCCGGCCGGCGCCGCGCGGAACGTTTGCGTCGCCCGCTCGGGTTAGATCACGTAGAGATCCACGTATTCGTTGACGGAGATCGCCTCGAGCTTCTTCTGATCGAGCGACACATCGAGAATCATCTTCTGTTGCTTGACCGGGAAGCGGCGAGCGAGATTCGTGCGGAATTTCGCCTCGAGCAGCGGGATTCCATCCTTGCGCCGGCGCTTGTGGCCGATCGGATATTCGACGACGACCTCCTTGAGCTTCTTGCCGTCGTTGAATTCGACCGTCAGCGCGTTCGCGATGCTGCGCTTTTCGGGGTCGTGGTAATCGCTCGTGAATTTCTTGTCCTCGACGCAGGTTATCTTGTCGCGCAGCGTGTCGATGCGCGGATCATGCGCGACCGCATCCTCGTAGTCCGAGGCCGTTAGGCGACCGAAGATCAGCGGCACGGCCACCATGTACTGGATGCAATGGTCGCGATCGGCCGGATTGTTGAGCGGGCCTTTCTTGTCGATGATGCGGATGCAGGCTTCGTGCGTACGGATAGTGATCTTCCTGATGTCGGCAACCGACTTGCCGAGCCTCGCGAGTTCGGCATGCAGCGTCATCGCGGCCTCGACCGCGGTCTGCGAATGGAATTCTGCCGGGAACGAGATCTTGAACAGCACATTCTCCATCACATAACTGCCGTACTTGCGCTGAAACACAAAGGGTTTTCCGTTGAAGAGCACGTCGTAGAACCCCCAGGTCTTGGCGCTCAGCACGGATGGGTAACCCATCTCGCCGGTCTTCGCGATAAGCGCGAGGCGCACTGCGCGCGAGGTCGCGTCGCCCGCGGCCCAGGACTTGCGTGAGCCGGTGTTCGGTGTGTGCCGATAGGTGCGCAGGCTCTGCCCGTCGACCCAGGCCAGCGAGACTGCGTTGACGATCTCGTCGCGCGTGAGGCCGAGCATCTCGGCGACGACAGCGGTCGAGGCGACCTTGACGAGCACGACGTGGTCGAGGCCCACCCTGTTGAACGAATTCTCGAGCGCGATACAACCCTGGATCTCGTGCGCCTTGATCATCGCGGTCAGCACGTCCCTCATCGTCAGCGGCTTCTTGCCCGACGCGAGCGCATTGCGCGACAGCCAGTCGGCGACCGCGAGGATGCCGCCGAGGTTGTCTGACGGATGACCCCATTCGGCGGCGAGCCAGGTATCGTTGAAGTCGAGCCAGCGGATCATCGTGCCTACGTTGAACGCGGCCTGGATCGGGTCGAGCTGAAACTGCGTGCCGGGCACCTTCGCGCCGTTCGGCACGACCGTGCCTGGCACGACCGGCCCGAGCAGCTTGGTGCATGCGGGATACTCGAGCGCCTCGAGGCCGCAGCCGAGCGTGTCGATGAGACAGTTGCGCGCGGTTTCGTACGCGAGCGTGGACTTCACGCTGTACTTGGTCACGTAGTCGACGATGTCGACGAGAACCTGGTCGGGTTTGGGGCGGACGTTTGAGATCGGAGAAGTCATGGATTTCCTCGAAGACAGCGGTGATCGGGTATCGCGCGCGCATCAAGTGCGACCGGCGACGGGAATGAGTGCGCCCGTGACGGCCTGCGCCTGGTCAGAGAGCAGGAACAGGATCACGTCGGCGATCTGTTCGGGCCTGACCCAGCGGTCGAAGTCGGCGTCGGGCATGTCCTTTCGGTTGGCCGGCGTGTCGATCGTCGTCGGCAGGATCGCGTTGACGGTGATGTTGCGGTCTTTGAGCTCCTCCGCAAGCGCCTCGGTCAACTTGAAGATTCCGGCCTTGGACGCCGCGTAGGCGCCCATGCCCTTGCCGGCCCTGATCGCGCCCGCGGCGCCGATGTTGACGATGCGTCCGGCCTTGCTCTGCAGCAGCAGCGGCAGCGCGGCATGACTCGCCGCGACCGCCGAGCGCAGGTTGACGTTGAACAGCAGGTCCCAGGTCGCGAGACGTCCTTCCGCGACGGTCTCGAAGCGGAACGTGCCGGCGATGTTGATCAATGCGTCCAGTCCGCCGAACTCCTTTCCGATCGTGGCAAAAGCGGTCTCGACGTCGGCTTCGTTGCCGAGATCCAGGCCGCCGAACAGGCGCGCGCCGGCTAGCGCGGACGCGCTCGACGGATGCGGAGTCGTGGACTTGTCGATCGCGGCGACCTTCACGCCTGCTGCGAGCGCAGCCTGCACGACCGCCGCACCGAGACTGCCGAAGGCGCCGGTGACGGCGATTTTTCTGGAGGAAAGAGTCATCGGCGGCGGCCTGCAATGTGGGGGGCGCATCGTAACGCAGCGCTGTGCGCGTCGCCACGATGGGGTCAGCCGCTGCGCGCGCGCCGCCAAACCGGCAGACGCGCAGCCCGCCGTTTCATTGACTCGGCCGGCCGCGACACTTAGTATCCGCCCGTTTCCGACGACTCGATCTTGCGCTGCCTTGAGCGGTCTGCGAGAGCGAGACGACGGCCGCGCCGGGGCATAGCTCAGCCTGGTAGAGCGCCAGCTTTGGGAGCTGGATGTCGAGAGTTCGAATCCCTCTGCCCCGACCATTGATCCCTTCAGAACGTGTGCTTCCCCGCATGGTCGGTGCGCTAGACTTGAACGTCGGGCGCCCGTAGCTCAACCGGATAGAGCACCGGCCTTCTAAGCCGGCGGTTG
>JBDTYX010000187.1:0-6514 GCA_040005435.1 Rudaea sp.
CGTGAAGCACCCCGACAACGGTATCGAGACGTGTGCGGATTTGGGCGAAATGCCCTTGAAGCCTGCGCGGGGCGTGTCGTGTGTCCTGGCTCGAGCGTCGCCTCGATCCTGAAAAACCGCATGCCCGAAAAGGGTACACTGGCGTTCGAGATTTCGGCGTCGCCCCAGGCCTTTTGGGCGCGCGGCACTTCCTGCAGGTTTGCGCGGCCTTGGGAAGCGATTCCCGCGACCGCATTTCGAGTTCGCCGACCGGCAATGCGTCGAGTCGAATAAAAATCGTCGATAGACTGATCAATCGGTTGCGCGAAACCGTAAAATTATAGCCCGTTCCGCTACTTGCACGCAAGCACGTAGGCCACTCACCGAGAAAAGCATGTCCGTCACCATCAAGACTCCCGAGCAAATCGAGAAGATGCGTATCGCCGGCCGGCTGGCCGCCGACGTGCTCGAGATGATCGCGCCGCATGTGAAGCCCGGCGTGAGTACCGAGCAGCTCGACCAGCTCTGCCACGACTACATCGTCGGCGCGCAGCACGCCGTGCCCGCGAATGTTGGCTACAAGGGCTTTCCGAAGACGATCTGCACCTCGGTCAACCACGTGATCTGCCACGGAATTCCGAGTCCCTCGAAGGTGCTCAAAGACGGCGACATCGTCAACATCGACGTCACGGTCATCAAGGACGGCTGGCACGGCGACACGAGCCGCATGTATTACGTCGGTAAACCCGACGTACGCGCGCAGCGCCTGTGCACCGTGACGCTCGAGGCGATGCTGCTCGGCATCGAGCAGGTGCGCCCCGGGGCGACGCTCGGCGACATCGGCCACGCGATCCAGAAGCACGTCGAGGGCAATGGCTTCTCGGTCGTGCGCGAATACTGCGGTCACGGCATCGGCCAGATCTATCACGAGGACCCGCAGGTGCTGCACTACGGCCATCGCGGCGTCGGCCTGCGGCTCGAGAAGGGCATGACCTTCACGGTCGAGCCGATGGTCAACGCGGGCAAGCCCGGCACGCGCCTGCTGCCGGATGGCTGGACCGTCGTCACGCGCGACCATTCGCTGTCGGCGCAGTGGGAACACACGGTCACGGTGACCGACGACGGCGTCGAGGTCCTCACGCCCTGGCCGAAGGCCGCATAGGTCGCGCTGACATGCCTGGCGCCGAAAAGGCGATCGCACCGGTCTTCCGGCCGCCGCGTCTGCCCAAATCGGTGCCGCGCTCCGGCGTATCCGAGCAGGCGCGTCTGTCGCTACGCCAGTTGCTCGGCGATCTCGACCGTCAGTTGAGCGATCTGTTCTTCGCGCCCGGAGCCAGCGCGAGCGCGACCGAGACGCTCGAGCGCGCCCGCGCGCAGGTCGTCGAGCGCGTCGTTTCGCACGTCTGGATCGCCTGCGTCGGCGACGGCGACGCGCTCGCGCTGTACGCGGTGGGCGGTTTTGGTCGCGGAGAGCTCTTTCCGTTCTCGGACGTCGACCTGCTCGTGCTCGCCGAGGAACGGCCGCAGGGCGCGGTCGGACGCTCGCTCGAATCATTCTTCACGTGCCTGTGGGACGTGGGGCTCAAGCCGGGCAGCGCGGTGCGTACGCTCGGCGAATGCCGCGAGCTCGCCGTGGGCGACGCGACGATCTTCACGAGCCTGCTCGACGCGCATCTGATCCATGGCAGGAGCACGCTGGTGTCGGGTTTCGCGCAGCTGATGCGCGACAAACGCATCTGGCCGCGAGAGGCGTTCTTCGCGGCGAAGCGTGCCGAGGAGGCGCAACGTCGCGCGCGCTACAACGACACGGCCTACAACCTCGAGCCGAACCTCAAGGAGGGCCCCGGCGGGCTGCGCGCGCTGCAGCTCGTGTCGTGGTTCGGTCAGCACCTGTTCGACGCGCCGACCTATGCCGATCTCGTCGAGCGCGGGCTCATCTCCACGAGCGAGGCGAGTACCGCGGAGGCGTCGCGCGACGTGCTCTGGCGTTTCCGTTTCGCGCTGCACCTGGTCGCGGGCCGCGCCGAGGAGCGCCTGCTGTTCGACTACCAGCGCGAGCTCGCGCGTCGCCTGGGCTACAGCGATGAGCACGCGCAGAACCTCGGCGTCGAGCAGTTCATGCAGGATTTCTTTCGCGCCGCGATCGCGATCCAGCGCCTGCACGACCAGTTCGCGCAGCGTTGTGAAGAGGCTCTCGACGCCGACACCGATGCGCCGCCGCAGCGTCTCAATCTCGATTTCGTCAACATCGGCGGGCGTCTCGATTGCGATCCGCCGGACCTCTTCCTGCGACGGCCCTCCGCGTTGATCGACCTGTTCCGGGTGTGGATCGAGCATCCCGAGATCCGCAGCCTGCGCGCAGACCTCGTGCGCCGCATCAACGAGGCGCTGATCGCCGTCGGGGACGACCTCGCCTACGACGACGAAGTCAACGCGGCGTTCGCGCGCTTGCTGCGCAAGGGCGCGCCGGCCGTCGACGCGCTCGTGCGCATGAACCGGCACGGCGTGCTCGCGCGCTACCTGCCGGCGTTCGGGCGCATCGTCGGACGCATGCAATACGACTTGTTCCACGTGTACACGGTCGACGAGCACACGATGCGCGTGCTGCGCAACGCCGCGCGCTTCGCCGACGCAGAGGCGAGCCGCGACTTCGGCCTCGCCCATGAACTGTTCGAACGCCTCGCCAAGCCCGAGCTGTTGCTGCTCGCCGCGTTGTTCCACGACATCGCGAAGGGCCGCGGCGGCGACCATTCCGAACTCGGCGAGAACGAGGCGCGCGAGTTCTGCCTGCGCATCGGGCTGCCCGCCGCGGACATCGATCTCGTCGCCTGGCTCGTGCGCTGGCATCTGATGATGAGCGTCACGGCGCAGACGCAGGACATCTCCGATCCAGACATCGTGCACGGTTTCGCGGTCAACGTCGCAGACTCCGAAAGTCTGGACTATCTCTACCTGCTCACGGTCGCCGACATCGCGGGTACGAGCGCGAAGCTGTGGAATTCATGGAAGAGCAAGCTGCTGGCCGACCTCTACGCGAACGCGCGTTACATGCTGCGCGCCGGACTCGAACGTCCGCCGCATGCGGCCGAGCGCATCGGCGACGCGCGCGAGCGTGCGCGCGAGATCCTGCGCGCGCGCGGCCTCGATGACGCGACGATCACGCGCATCTGGGCGAACTTCTCCGACGAGACCTTCCTGCGCCTGCACCCGGGCCTAATCGCGTGGCAGACGCTGGGCATCGCGCACGCGGCGCCCGATCGCGGGCCGCTCGTGCTGATCGATGCGCAGGGCCCGCGCGGCGGCAGCGAAGTCTTCGTTTACGCGCGCGACGGCGACGGCCTGTTCGCGGCGGTCACCGCGGTGTTCGACCGCCTGCGCATCTCGGTATTCGATGCACGCGTCTTTACCTCGAACAGCGGCATGGGCATGGACAGCTTTCTCGTGCTCGACTCGAGCGGGCGCACGCTCGATGCACTGACCGCGCAGCGCCTGCGCGAAGTCCTCGGCGAGACGCTCGGGCAGACCCCGTACCCGGTGCATGCCGCGGAGCCGCGGCCCGCGCGCCGGCTGCGTCATTTCAACGTGCCGACGCGCGTCGAGTTCAACGACGACGCGGTCAGCGCGCGCACGCAGCTCGCGCTCGTCTGCGCCGACCAGCCGGGTCTGCTCGCGGGCATCGCTCAGACGCTGCGCGATCGCGGCGTGCGCGTGCACGACGCGCGCATCGCGACGTTCGGCGAGCGCGCCGAAGACTTCTTTCTGCTCAGCGACGAACACAATCGGCCGCTCGAGGCGCAGGCATGCGAGGATCTGCGCGTCGCGCTCGGCCATCTGCTGATGCCGCAGGCTTCAGCATCGAAAAACCTGGAGAGCTATGCGATCTCTTGAACAGACCATCGACACCGCCTGGGAGCGACGCGCCGAACTCAAGCCCGCGGAAATCGAGGATGCGATCAAGCCGGCGGTCGCGCAGGCGCTCGACGCACTCGAGAGCGGAGAGCTGCGCGTCGCGGAGCCGGACGGGCAGGGCGGCTGGCGCGTGCACCAGTGGCTCAAGAAGGCGGTACTGCTGTCGTTCCGCGTGCACGGCAATCGCGTGATGGATGCGGGTCCGGCGCCGTATTTCGACAAGGTGCCACTGCGTTTCGAGGGATTCGACGAGGCCGCCTTCCGTGCGCTCGGCGCGCGCGCGGTGCCGGGCTCTGTCGTGCGACGCGGTGCGCATATCGGCCGCGACGTCGTGCTGATGCCGAGCTTCGTCAACATCGGCGCCTACGTCGGCGCGGGCACGATGGTCGACACTTGGGCGACCGTCGGCTCGTGCGCGCAAATTGGTAAAAATGTACATCTCTCGGGCGGCGTCGGCATCGGCGGCGTGCTCGAACCGCTTCAGGCCGGACCCACGATCATCGAGGACGACTGCTTCGTCGGCGCGCGCTCCGAAGTCGTCGAGGGCTGCGTCGTCGAACGCGGCTCGGTGATCGGCATGGGCGTGTTCATCGGCCAGTCGACGCGCATCTACAACCGCGCGACGCGCGAGGTCAGCTACGGCCGCGTGCCCGCGGGCAGCGTCGTCGTTGCGGGCTCGCTGCCTGCCGCCGACCGCAGCCACAGCCTGTATGCGGCGATCATCGTCAAGCAGGTGGACGAGAAGACTCGCTCGAAGACGTCGATCAACGAACTGCTGCGCAGCGGCGACTGAAGATAAGCGGCGATGGCGACCCTCGGACTCGACCACTACAACCTGCGTGCGCCGAGCCCGCTGCTCGAGGAGCTGCGCGACTTCTACGTCGCGACGCTCGGCCTGCGCGAAGGCCCCCGACCTCGTTTCCGCACGCATGGCTACTGGCTGTACGCGGGCGAGCAGGCCATCCTGCATCTCAGCGGCACGCGTGCCGACGAGACCCGCGTCGTCGACGTCGCGTCGACGATCGACCACGTGGCGTTCCGTTGCAACGATGACGCCACGATGCGTGCCGTGCTCGATGCCGCCGGCGTATCCTACGCGGTCGACGATTCGCCCGAGCGCGCGCAGCGGCAGATATTCCTGCGCGACCCGGCGGGAAACGGCATCGAACTCAATTTCTCGCTCGCCTGACGGAGTAGCATCGTGCAGCGCATCTCATCGGGACAGACGTTCTTCATGAAGCGCATCTTCCCCTGCCTCTGGCTTGGCGTCATCGGCATCGGACTGGTCGTCGCCATTTTCGCGCCGATCTCCGCCACGAGGAATCCGGCCGTGCACGTTCCGCCGCCATACTTCTTCCTGATCGTGCCGGTCATCATGCTGATCTTCGGCGTCGTGCTGTTCCGCAAGCTGCTGTGGGATCTCGCCGACTCCGTCGACGACGCGCGCGACTACCTGCTCGTGCGTCGCGGCAGCGTCGAGCAGCGCGTGATGCTCGCGAACGTCATGAACGTCAGCATGAGCCAGTTCACGAATCCGCCGCGCCTGACGCTGCGCCTGCGCAAGGCCGGCCCGCTCGGCGACGAGATCGTTTTCATCCCGAAATCGACTGGCCTGCGGATGAATCCATTCCGGCGCAACGAAATTGCGGAGAGCCTCATGCGGCGCGTCGACGCCGTGCGCACGCCGGGAGAGCAGGGATGATCGAGATCCACGGTTTGGAAAAATGCAGCACCTGCGACAAGGCGCGCAAGTGGCTCGACCGTTTCGAGGTCGAATACCGCTTCATCGACTACCGCGAGCATCGCGTCGACGCGTCGACGCTCAAGCACTGGGCGAAGGCAGTCGGCGGATGGGAAACTCTCGTCAATCGCAGCGGCATGACCTGGCGCAACCTGGCGCCTAACCGCAAGGCGCCGCGGTCCGATCCGGAATGGCTGCTGCTGATCAAGGAATATCCCGCGCTCGTGCGCCGCCCGGTCGTTGTGCGCGGCGACGAGGTCAGCCTCGGCTTCACCGACAAGCTGTTCAAGCGGCTGTTCGCGAAGTAGGCGCGCGGCGACCGCGGCGAGCGGCCCGCCGCGCGTCGTGCGTTACCCCGTACACTGCGATCCGATTGCCCCGTAGAGAGCCGACGCACGATGTCCGCCATCCTCGAACTCACCCGCGAACTGATCCGCCGCGCCTCGGTCACGCCCGACGACGCGGGCTGCCAGGAGCTGCTCGCTGCGCGCCTGCGCGCGACAGGCTTCGCGATAGAGTCGTTGCGCTTCGGCGAAGTCGACAACCTCTGGGCGACTCACGGCGACGGCGCGCCGGTGCTGGTCTTCCTCGGCCATACCGACGTCGTGCCGAGCGGGCCGGTCGAACAGTGGTCGAGCGCCCCGTTCGAGCCGACGATTCGCGACGGCAGGCTGTTCGGCCGCGGCGCTGCCGACATGAAATCGGGCGTCGCGGCGATGACGCTCGCGCTCGAGGCGTTCGTCGCCCGACACCCGAACCATCGCGGCACGGTCGCGCTGTTGCTGACGAGCGACGAGGAAGGCCCGACCAACCGCGACGGCGTGCGCCGCGTCGTCGAGGAATTCCGTCGTCGCGGCCAACACATCGACTGGTGCGTTACTGGCG
>JBDTYX010000188.1:0-6512 GCA_040005435.1 Rudaea sp.
GGCTCGCTTCGGCCGTTGCGGCCGGTTGATAGCCAGGCCGCCGGCCGGGAAGTGACCTCCTCCCCGTCGGCCGCTCCGGCGCCCGGCGTGATCGTAGTGTCGGTGACCGGCGCCGTCCGGCGGCCAGGGTTGGTACGTCTGATACCGGGCTCCCGGATCGCCGACGCCATCGACAAGGCCGGCGGGGCAGCGCCCGGGGCCGACCTGACCGGTCTGAACCTGGCGGCGAAACTGTCCGACGGGGCGTCCGTGGTGGTGTCCGACGGTACCCGTCCGGCGACCGGGTCAGCCTCGTCGTTCTCCGCTGCGGGCGGCGGATCGAGCACCGATTCCACTGGTGCAGCGACGGTGTCCGGCCGGCCGGTCGGCAAGCTGGACCTGAACACCGCGGACGCCGCCGCCCTGGATGCCCTGCCGGGGGTGGGCCCGGTCACCGCAGCCAACATTGTCGCCTGGCGCGAGAAGAACGGGCACTACACCGCCGTCGAGCAACTGCAGGAGATTGCCGGCATAGGTCCGGCCAAATTCGCCGCGCTGGCACCACTGGTGACGGTCCAATGAGTCGGTACCGCAGCGGCTTCTGCTGGTGAGCAGGCGCCTTCCCGAGGAAGAGTCGCCGCCGCCGATAGATCTACGGCTCGTCCCGACGGCGCTGGCCGTGTGGGGCGGCGCCCTCGTCGGTCTGGCACTGGGCGACCGGACCGGACTCGCCGACCTGTCCGCGTGCGGTGTGTTCATCGCGGCGGTCACCTTACTTCTCCGATTGCGGCGAATCCGGTGGTGCACCGGTTGGTTGGCCGCTGCGGCCGTTCGGGAAGCCGGCGGTATCGGCGCCGAGCACGCCGAGCGTGTTCTGCGCCGCGGCCGCGAGCGGCGCGATCGACGTGTTGAGGCGCAGCATCTCGGACGCAGTCACCGTCTTCTGCTGGTTGAGGCCGGGGACGCCGGTCAGGAACACCGCCACGAGATCGTTGCGCGGCGTCGTCGGCGCCGTGACGCCGAACAGAACGTTCAGCAGCGCCGGCAGCGTCGGATTGGTCACGTAGTCCGCGAACTGGCCGTCGTCCTTGGGCGAGCTTGCGTTGAAGCGATCCTTGTCGGGCAGACCGATAACGACTTCGTTGACGAGCGGCATGCCGAGACGCGATACCTGCGTCCACGCGCCGCCGGTCACTTCGGTAGGCTTGCCCTTACCGCCGCTGCCGACGACGCCGGCCGGGAACGGATTGAGCACGGTCGCCTGACGCAGGCTCGCGGTGGTCCACGCGCCGACGACCGGGTCGCTGCCATTGGTCACGCAGGAGATGGGTACTTCGAGCGCGATTGACGTGACGTTCTTGTCGCCGATCGCATTCGGCGCTGCGGAGGGTGAACCGAGCGGGTTGAGATTTACCAGATCGAAGATCTCGCCGAGGTTCACGGCGAAGGGGTCCTTGCGCTGGCCCACGAACACACGCCCTGGCTTGCTGCAGTTCGGCAGGCCGATCGAGAAGATGTGGTTGTTCGCGTAGGTCGGATAGTCGGCGATCGACTTGTTGCCGATGTTGTCGAGCGGCTTGCGGAACGTCGTGCCACCGCTGCTCTGGTTCGTCGCGAGCGTCGCGCTGCCGTGGCGGCGATCGCCGCTGACGACGGTGACCGTATAGGTCTCGATGAGGTTCTTCGCCGCGTCGCCGTCGGTGACGCCCGGTCCGAACGGACCGATGTTGACGAGCGGTACCGGGACGCTCTTGCCGCCGATCGTGAGCGCCGCGTTCTGATAGGTGTTGGTGAAGCGGAACTGGTAGGTCAGATGTTCCTTCGCGTCGCCCTGGTTGTCGACCTCGATCTCATATAGTGCGTTGGGGTCCATCGAGAAGTAGTTGGGACCGCCGTACGCATCCTGCAGCGGGATGTAGTTGGCGATGAACGTCACGTAGTCCGCGCGACCCGACTCATAGCTGCGGAACATGTAGAAGTCGGTGCCGTCGACCTTGGGGTGTGAGGCGGTGAAAGGAGCCTCACGGTGGCTGGATGCCGCCGCTTGACCTACTAGTGCAATGAGCAGTGATGCGCAGAGCGCAGTCCTGGCTGGATGTCGCATGAGAACCTCCCGGTTTTCGTATCGGCAGGGCGAGATCGCCGGGCCGTGCATGAGTTACGCGGTAGGCGCGCAAGCGGATGCAATACGCGGCAACTAATTTCGCTTTCCGCGATTTGCCCGACCTCAGGCGACATTTTGGCGCCGATCGAGCAAAACGAGCTGAGTGCAGTGATAGGCGTCGACTATCGAATTGATCCAGACAATCAATTTCAATACGCGGCACTTCTGCGTTACGCTCATGCAATCCGCAGCGTTGCTGCGGCCGCTAGGTCCTCCAGCCAATGCAGTCAGCAAGAGGTGCGTCATGAGCAATCTGAAAGGTTCCAAGACCGAGGAAAGCCTGAAAGCCGCGTTCGCGGGCGAGTCTCAGGCCAATCGCCGTTACCTGTATTTCGCGCAGAAGGCAGACGTAGAGGGCTATAACGACGTCGCCGCGGTGTTCCGTTCGACCGCCGAGGGCGAGACTGGCCATGCGCACGGCCATCTCGAATACCTCGAGGTCTCGGGCGATCCCGCCACGGGGCTGCCGTTCGGCGAGACGAAGGACAATCTCAAATCGGCGATCGCCGGCGAGACGCACGAATACTCCGACATGTACCCCGGCATGGCGAAGACCGCGCGCGACGAAGGCTTCGGCGAGATCGCCGACTGGTTCGAGACGCTCGCGAAAGCGGAGCGCTCGCACGCCAACCGCTTCACCAAGGCGCTCGGCGAGCTCGTGTGATCCACGCGGCTGGCCGCGACGGCCGGCCGCAGGCCACCGATCCGGCGGGGTGCTCTTCGCCCCGCCATTTCTGCGCTGCGCGATGGAGCATTCGATGAGCAACGCCCCCACCCCGGCGCGCGAAGGCAGTCTCGAAGCACCCACGCGCCACGCGCTCGACTGGAAGAACCCCGAGTTCTACGCTCGGCCCGCGATCGAGAAGGAGCTCGCGCGGGTATTCGACATCTGCCACGGCTGCCGCCGCTGCGTGAGCCTGTGCCAGGCGTTTCCGGTGCTGTTCGATCTCGTCGATGGCTCGTCGACGATGGAAGTCGACGGCGTCGCGCCGACCGATTTCGCCAATGTCGTCGACCAGTGCTACCTGTGCGACCTGTGCTATCAGACGAAGTGCCCGTACGTGCCGCCGCATCCGTGGAACGTCGACTTCCCGCATTTGATGCTGCGCGCCAAGGCCGCGGCGCACAAGCGCGGCGAGACGAAGGCAGCGGCGAAGATACTGTCGTCGACGACGACCGTCGGCAAGCTGTCGACTCTCCCGGTGGTGGTCGATGCGGTGAACGCGCTCAATCACAGCCCCTCGGCGCGCAAACTGCTCGAGAACACTCTCGGCGTCCATCGCGACGCGCGCGTGCCCGAATACACCTCGAACACTGCGCGCAAACGCCTCAAGTCGCTCGACGGCGAAGGCGACGCGCGAGCCGCGGGCCGCACGCGCGGCAAGGTCGCGATATTCGCCACCTGCTACTGCAATTTCTCCGCGCCGCAGCCGGTCGAAGATCTCGCGGCCGTGTTGCGCCACAACGGCATCGCAGTCAAGCTCGTCGAACGCGAAGTCTGCTGCGGCATGCCGAAGCTCGAACTAGGCGACCTCGACAGCGTTGAGAAATACAAGCAGGCGAACATCCCTGTGCTCGCGGCCGCGATCCGCGGCGGCTTCGACATCACCGCGACGATTCCGTCATGCGTGCTGATGTTCAAGCAGGAGTTGCCGCTGATGTTCCCGGATGACGACGAAGTCCAGCTCGTGCGTCGGCACATCTTCGATCCGTTCGAATACCTGTGGATGCGCCATCAGGGTGGGCTGCTCAGCACGCAGTTTGCGCACCCGCTCGGCAAGGTCGCCTATCACGCGCCCTGCCATCAGCGCGTGCAGAACATCGGACCCAAGACGCGCGAGGTGCTCGGCCTCGTGCCCGACACCGAGATCCAGGCGATCGAGCGCTGCTCGGGGCACGACGGCACCTACGGCGTGAAGAAGGACACCTACGAACTCGCGCGCAAGATCGCCAAGCCGGTCGAGGCACGCGTGCGGCAGATCGCGCCGACGCATTTCGCTAGTGACTGCCCGATGGCCGCGAGCCACATCGCACACGGCATGGACGACCAGCCTCGCGCCGAGAGCCCGATCAGCCTGCTGCGCTTCGCGTATGGCATCTGAGGCGCACCGCTCGCGCGCCGGGACCGACGCTCGGCGCGGCTCGAAGAATGTCCGCCGCGCCACGCGATTTGCGCGCGCCCTTCCACACGCCACGTCTTCAGGATCGATCCCAGGATGAACAAACTCGTCGCCGCCGACCTCTACACGCTCGAAGCTTACGCGCGCGAGCGCGTCGCGTTCCGCACGCGCGTGCTCGCGCACAAGCAGTCACGCGTCGTCCGCCTGGGTCACCACATGACTTTCGTGTTCGAGGACCGCCTGACGATCCAATACCAGGTCCAGGAGATCCTGCGGGTCGAGCGCATTTTCGAGCCTGCGGGGATCGCCGAAGAACTCGAGGCCTACAACCCGCTGATCCCGGATGGCAGCAACCTCAAGGCGACGATGCTCGTCGAGTATCCGGATGCGGACGAGCGCGCGACCAAGCTCGTCGAGTTGCACGGCGTCGAGCGGCGCATCCTGCTGCAGGTCGGCCAGACCGCGCCGATCGTGGCGATGGCCGACGAGGACCTGCCGCGCAGCACAGAGACGAAGACGTCGGCTGTGCATTTTCTGCGTTTCGAGTTCGCGCGCCCGCAACTCTCGGCATGGCGCGACGGCGCCGACGTTGTTATGTCGGTCGATCATCCTGCCTACGGCGCGCGCGAAGTGCTGACCTCCGCGGCGCGCGCGGCGCTCGGCGCGGACTTCGCCTGATACTCCGCGGTCGCCGCCTCGTCGCGACGCCGGCCCCGGAACCGCGCCGCGCTTTCGCGACGCGCCACGCTAGAATGACGACCCCTGCATTGCCCGCGCATCCATGATCCTGCCCCGCTACCACGTCGCCGCGTCGAGGATACCCGCTGCGGGAAAGGGCCTGTTCCTCGACCAACCGGTCGCACGCGGGCGCCTGATCACCGCGCCCGACGACATCCGCAACGTCTACAAGTGGGACGAGATCGGGGGGCAGCCCAACGCGCAAGAACTGCTGCCCGCGACGGTGCGCTGGTTCGAAGATCGCTACACGGTCACGCCGGAGTGGCCCGACGAGTGCTACATCAATCATTCTTTTTCGCCGAACGGGCTGTGGCATCTGGGTTTCGTTTTCGCGCTGCGCGACCTCGCGAGCGACGAGGAAATCACCGTGGACTATCGGCATCTGCTCGCGCCCGGGCAGGAAGAAGCCTTCACCGACGCGACCAGCGCGCAGCGCATCGTCGGCTACAGCTGGGCGCAGAGCATCGCGCTTTCGACCGCGCAGCTGGGCGACATCGTCCTCGATGCGGCGTTCGCACGCGGCGCCGGAGACTGCGGCTGATGCGCGTCAGGCATCTGCGCGAGGCGGACTACGTTCGTCAGCCGTGGAAGAACGGAGGCGGCTGGACGACGCAGCTCGCGGCTTCGCCCGCAGCCGGCAGCGACTTCGACTGGCGCGTGAGCATCGCCGAGATCGCGGATAGCGGACCGTTCTCGACGTTTCCGGGCTGCGATCGGCACATCGCGTTGCTCGATGGTGCAGGCATGCGCCTCGAGTTCGATTCGGCGCAACCCGCGCTGCTCGAACAGCGCCTGCAGTTCGTGCGCTTCGCCGGCGAATGGAAGGCCTATGCCAGCCTGCTCGACGGCCCCGTGCGTGATTTCAATGTCATCTCGCGCCGCGAGCGCGTGCGCGCGGAGGTGCTGCACCGTCCGCTCGTGGGCACGATGGTGTTCCTCGCCCAGGCGCACACGAGCTGGTTGATCCATCTCGCCGCGGGACACGCGTTGCTGCGCCACGGCGACGGCGTCGTCCACGTTGACGCGCGCGAGTCGCTGCTGCTCGCGCCCGACGCGGCGAAGCAGAATTGCGTACTCGACGGCGGCGGCGAACTCGTGCTGATAAAAATCGAAATGATCGGCACCGAAATCGAACCGAACGACAGCGTGGCTCCACATAGACGACGTTGAACGCAACCTGCTCCGCGCGCGCCTACCTGCCACGCTTGCCTACCGCGCTCGCCTAACTCCCACGCTCGCCTAGCTGTCGCGCGCGCCGCGTTGCCTGCGCGCGCGCGATGTGCACCACGAACGGCAAAGCGAGCGCGACGCCGAGCAGCCAGTGCACGAGCCGGACGCCGTCGCGAAGCGCGTCGTCGCCCGCGTAATAAAGCAGGTAGCCGCTGAGCGACAGCACGACGAGCAGGATCAGCAGAATGATCCCGCTCGGGCGGCGGCGTGCGAACATGAGGCCCGCGCGGATGTGCACGCCCCAAAGCAGGCCGAACAGGAACAGCGCGCCGAATGCGGCG
>JBDTYX010000027.1:0-21771 GCA_040005435.1 Rudaea sp.
CGGCCTGGAAACCGATGCTGCCGCCGGACATGCTGATGAAGCTCGGATTGCTCCAGGCGCCGTTCTCGGTCTTCACGGAGATCAGTCCGAGGCCGTGGCGGCCGCCGATCACGAATCCAGCCTTGATCACGTCTGGAATGACCGCTACCGCATAGGCGTTGGCGATCATGTCGCTCGGAATGCGCTTGTCGGGTGCTTGCAGCACCTCGCGCAGCACGCGAACGGCATTCGTTGCGCGCTGCATCTCCGCCTCCCCGGCGAACGCGTTGGCAAGCGGTAGCAGGCACAGCGCCAGGAAGAATGCGTGTATGCGCTTCAAGGAAAGCTCCCTCATGAACGTTGATTGCTGAGAAATTAGCGCGTCTGGGATGAATGCGAAGGGAATATGCCGGCTTCGCAAAAACCTGCCCGCGCGGCGACGCGCTACGCGCGTGCGCTCAGGCCGTCCGTCACGGCTTTGGCACGGTGTTGCGCGCCGCGAATGCGATCAGCAGCAACGCGAGAATCCACAGGCCGAGCCACGAGGTAGTCGGCGCCGCGTGAATCTCGTCGCCGGGGCCCGCGCCGCCCGTCGTCGCACAGGTCGGCGGCGAGATCGCGAGCCCTACGAGCCCTTCGCTGTCGAGCGCTGCAGGGCCGGTAATCGCGCCGAGCTTGTTCATCGCGCCATTGCCGCCGATCTGCGCGAGATTGCTCCACTGCTCGTTCGCCGCGCTCGATGACGGATAGCCGGGAATATTGTCGAGGATGGCCCAGAGCTGCCCGGTACTGTCGAAGCTCGGGCTGATCGTGCGCACGGCACCCGTCGTGCCGCCATAGGCTCCGACCGCAACAAGCTTCGCGTTCGCGGTGTTGATCGTGTAGAGGCTAGCGTCGCCGCGGCTGCCGGTCGCATACAGTGTGTTGCCGTTGGCCGCGAGACCCGTGATCGTTCCACCGGTGCTGCCGATCAGCGTGGTCGCACCGGTCGACGTGTTCACCTGCCAAAAATTGCCGGTGCCCGCCGAGGCAAGCCATGCCTTGCCGTCGCACGTGATCGCCATGCTGAGGTCGAGAAACTGCGCCGTGGGGACCCCGGGGCCGCTGAGCTTCAGCGCTCCGACGGGCGTCACTGCGCCGTTGAGACGATTGACCTGAAGCAACGTCTCGGTATCCTCCGAGACCGCGTACAGCTGGCCCTGGGGATCAAAGCTCAATCCGCGGACGTTGAATGGATACAGGCCGTTGACCGGCCCGACCGGACCCGCACCCGAGGGTCCGACGAGCGTCGCGACGCGCGTGGCAAGGTCGATGCGATACAGCGCGCTCTGGCTGACCTTGTTGTAGGTGCCGAGCGATTCGCCATAGGCAACGGGCGCCGCGTCGGCAGACGCCGCAGCAACGCACAGCACAATCCCGGCGATGTACGCGCGCAGGGTCATCAGGACACTCTTTTTATATAATAATTTTGGTAATCGTCTGCCGTGGCGGGCGAGCCACGACCCTCGGATACTAACACGCCCTCCATCGAAAACAAGGGGTTACGGCCGAGTCGATCCAGAGATTGGAGCGTTGCGGTGCGTGCAAGGCGCGGCCAACCCTACCGGTCGCCTTTGCGCAGCCGGTCGCCCACAATGGGTGGGCCTGGCCTCCCCCGACGCCACTGGAGTAGAACCTTGACCGAAAGCGCTCTGACCGTCTCGCCCCCGGCAGCGGTCCTGCTCGTCAACCTCGGCACTCCGACCGCGCCGAGCACAGCTGCAGTCCGGCGCTACCTTGCGGAGTTCCTGTCCGACCGCCGCGTCATCGAGACGCCGCGCTGGCTCTGGTGGCCGATCCTGCACGGCGTGATCTTGCGCATTCGACCGCGGCGCTCGGCGCACGCCTATGCGAAGGTCTGGACAGCCGGCGGATCGCCGCTGCTCGTCCTGAGCCGGGCGTTGGCCGGAAAACTCGCCGCGGCCGTCGCTGACCAGGCGGCCGTGGCGCTCGCGATGCGTTACGGCGAGCCTGCGATCGGCGCCGCGATCACCGAACTACAGCGCCGCGGCGTGCGTCGCATACTCGTCCTGCCGCTCTATCCACAGTACGCCGCAGCGACGACAGCCTCGGTATTCGACGCCGTGACCGCCGCGGTGCGCCGACTGCGTTGGCTGCCCGAGCTGCGCTTCATCGGCGACTACCATGCCGACCCGCTGTATATAGAGGCGCTGGCGCGCAGCGTCGAGACGCATTGGCAGCAACGCGGTCGCGCCGAACGCCTCATGCTCTCGTTTCACGGCCTGCCGCAGCGTTGCGTGACCCTCGGCGACCCGTACCTCACGCAGTGTGAGGCGACGGCCAACTTGCTGCGCGCGCGCCTCGGACTCGATCAGGATTTCCTGCAGGTGTGCTTCCAGTCGCGCGTCGGCGCGGAGCAATGGATCGCGCCGTATACCGAAGAAGTCCTCGCGCGCTGGCCCGGCGAGGGCGTGCGTCGCATCCAGGTGCTGTGCCCGGGTTTCGCCGTCGATTGCCTCGAGACGCTCGAGGAAATCGCCTTGCGCGACCGCGACCTGTTCTTGGAGGCGGGCGGCGAATCGCTCGACTACATCCCGGCGCTCAACGACGCCGATGCGCACGTGGAATTGCTCGCGGCGCTCGCGCGGCGCCATCTGCAGGGCTGGCCCACCGCCCAGGCGCGCGCCGATGCGTGAGCTCACGCTCGACCTGCCGCAGGGTCGGTTCGCTGCGTTGGCATGGGGAGATCCGGCGAAGCCGCCGCTGCTGGCGCTGCACGGCTGGCTCGACAACGCAGCCAGTTTCGCCGCACTCGCACCACTGTTGTGCGCGCATTTTCAGGTTGTCGCGATCGACATGCTCGGGCATGGCCGCAGCGTGCATGCCGCGCCGGGTAACGCCTATCATTTCGCAGATGGCGTGCTCGAGGCGCTCGATGCCGCCGATGCGCTGGGCTGGCGCGCATTCGACCTGCTCGGACATTCTCGCGGCGGCGGCATCGCGGTCCTCACCGCGGCGGCGTGTCCCGAACGCATCCACCGTCTCGTACTGATCGAGGCGATGGGCCCGATCGCGACGCCGGCAGAACAGTCCGCGGCACAGCTGCAACGTGCAGCGCGGCAGATCCGCGATACCGCGCGCAAGCCGCTGCGCGTGTTCGCGACGTCGGAGGAAGCCGTCGAGGCGCGCGCGAACGCCAGCAGTCTGTCGACGGAGGGTGCGCGGCAGATCGTATTGCGCGGCATCCGGGCCGTGCCCGGCGGCTACTCTTGGTCGTCCGATGCGCGCCTGACGATCGCCTCGCTGCAGCGCTTCACCGAGGCCCAGGTGCTCGACATCGTCGGGGCGATCAAGGCGCCTACGCTGCTGCTCGTCGCGCCCGACTCGGCCGTCAAGCCGGTTGCCGAAGCGGCGTTCGCAGCGCGCATCGCGCGCGTCGCCGACATCGACGTGTGCCGTATCCCCGGCGGCCACCATCTGCACCTAGAAAACCCGGGGCCAGTCGCCGAGGCGATGCTTGCTTTCCTGCAGAATCGACGCTCGCCCGCCGCATGCGGCGGCGAAGGATCGCCTACTTGATCAGACGATCGAGCTCGGCCTTGAGTGCGTGTCCGCGCGCCTTGAGCCAGTCGCGCTGTTCGCGCCAATCCGGATAGAGCGACGCGACGAGCGTCCAGAAGCGCGGGGAATGGTCGCGATAGCGCAGATGGCAGAGCTCGTGGATCACGACGTATTTCAGTGCCTCGGGGGGCGCCAGCGCGAGCGCGAGGTCGAGCGTAATCGCATCGCGCGTGTCGAGGCTGCCCCAGAGGCTCTTCAGCGGCTTCACACGCACGCGCGTCGGCGCGCGCGCAAGTTCGGGCACGTAGCGGGCGAGATGGCGCGAAACGTCGCGCCGGATCTGCGCCTGCAGGAATGACTGCAACAGCGCGCGCGCCGCGATCAGCGTGCGCTTGTTGTGCGGCTTGGGCAACGTCAGGACGAGACGATCCGCGTCGACCTCGATGTGGGGGTACGCACCGTCGCGCCAGACAAGGCGCGTGGTCTCGCCGCGCAGCGGCATCAGCGTCGGCCGGCCTGGCACGAGCGCGGGCGGCTGGTCTTCGACCTGCAATTCGTCGAGCTTGCGCTCGAGCCAGTTGGCGTGTTGGCGCAGAAATGCGAACACCTGCGCCGGATGCGTTCCCGATGGATAGGAAACGCGTGCGCCGCCGGAGGTCACCGTGAGGCGCAGCCTGCGTGCGCGCGGGTGCGCCGCACGCAGGACCTTGATCTTTTCTCCACCAGAAGTGAAGAGTTCGAGGTAGTTGACGTCTTCGGGAAGATTCATCGTGTGCTCTCAATCGTCCCGACAACAATGCCTTACTGGCGGTCGGTCGGCCGGGGGATGCCGAACCACTCTTCGAGTTTCGCAAACAACCGTCTCAATTCCAGAGACATCAACGCGAACACCGCATCTAGCTCGGCGGTCGCATTTTCCCTTTCTCCCTCTCCCAGCGAGTCCTGCACCTGATCGAGGAAGCGCAGCTTGCGTATCACGAGATCCTCACCGAGGCTGAACGCAAGCCGGTCCTCGAACACGAGACCCAACTGGAAAACCTGTTTACCCGATTTGAGATGCTCCCTTATCTCGTCCGTTTCAAGCTCCTGGCGCCGGCAGCGAACGACCGCTCCGGACTCGACCGGGTCGCGCAATTCGCATTCGTCGCCGAGCACGAGGCCCTTCGGCAACTCGCCCTTGCCCAGCCAATCGGTCATCAGCACCCGCGGCGCCTCTTCGGGCGCCATCGGCGTCGCGGGAAAACTGCCGAGCGCATCGCGCAGCAGCGTGACTCCCTCTTCGGCCGACTTGCGGCTGGCCGTGTCGATCACGAACCAGCCCTGCTCGGTGTCCAGATAACCATTTCGCTTGGACACGCGTATGAAAGCGCGTGGGAGCAGGTCGGTCAACACCTCTTCCTTGAGCCGCTTGCGCTCCCGGGAGCCAGGCCGCTTGCCTGTTTTGTGCTCTATCTTCTCCAATTTTAGCGTCAATTCCTCGTTGATTACAGACATTGGCAGAAGTTTTGCCTCCGATCCGATGCTCATGAGCGCGAACTTTCCTACGCGATGAACCAAGATTTCCTCACTGCGACCATAGGGCGAGACGAAACCCTGCGTTTCTAGTTCGAGCGGGCCGCAGGCGCGCAGCCGCTTTTCGGCGAGGTCTTGATCGAGCGATTTCAGCGCCTTGGCGACGCTTGGGGAGAAACGAAACAGCGTGAGATTGCGAAACCACATGGTGCGAAATTTCCATTGAGTGTCGCGCGCGCATGGCGCGTGACGGGCGGGGGAAGGGATGAATCAGTGTTCGCCGCGCGCGTCGGGCTCGCCCGGCAACCATGCGCTCGCGCTCGGCCGCTCGGCGCGCGAGCCGCCGAGCGCTGCGAAATCGAACAGGTCGCGATCAGCGAGCTGCGATGGCACGACCGCGGTCAACGAGCGAAAGACGTTCTCGGTGCGCCCGGGATGCTTGCGCTCCCACTCGCGCAACATCTGCTTGATCGCATTACGCTGCAGACCTGGCTGCGAGCCGCACAGATTGCAGGGCATCAGCGGAAACGCCTTCGCCTGTGCGTACGCGCGGATGTCGTCTTCCCTGCAATAGGCGAGCGGTCGGATGACGATATGCCGGCCGTCGTCCGACTGCAGCTTGGGCGGCATCGCCTTGAGCCGCGACTGATGGAACATGTTGAGGAACAGCGTCTCGACGATGTCGTCGCGATGGTGCCCGAGCGCGATCTTCGTGAATCCCGCGCGGTCCGCGTGCGCATACAGCGCCCCGCGACGCAGGCGCGAGCAGAGGCTGCACATCGTCTTGCCTTCCGGAATGACGCGTTTGACGACGCTGTAAGTGTCCTGCGCGAGAATCTCGAATGCCTGGTCGATGCTGCGCAAATAGCCGGGAAGCACGCCCGGATCGTAACCCGGCTGCTTCTGATCGAGATGCACCGCGACCAGCGTGAAATGCAGCGGCGCACGGGCCTGCAACTGGCGCAGCATGTCGAGCAGGGTGTATGAATCCTTGCCGCCAGACAGGCACACCATCACGCGATCGCCGGCTTCGATCATGTTGTAGTCCGCGATCGCCTGTCCGACCGCGCGGCGCAGGCGCTTCGCCAGCCTAGTCGGGTCGGTGCGTTCGGCAACAACAGCGTTCATCGGAGAATTCACGTGCGGGGCTTGGATCGCGGCGATGCCGAGCATTGCGTCGCGCGACCGGGGCGCCATTGTAAGGCCTGTGCGCCGCCGCGCACGCTCGCGTTACACTGACGCGTCGTCACGGCTCAGGCTCCCGTCGCTTCGTGGATCAGTCCGAAATCACCCGTCAGCTGGTCGAATTGCGCGTCGAGCATCGCGACCTCGATTCCGCGATCGCGAGGCTCGTCAACGATGCTTCGTACGACGAGCTGCAGCTGAAGCGCCTGAAGATCCGCAAGCTGCGCCTGAAGGACATGATTTCCTATCTCGAGAGCAAGCTGATCCCTGACCTGGACGCCTAGGCTGCGCGACGAAATCCCCGCCCGACCTAGCCGCTGTCGCCCTCGCTCTCGCCCTCGTCGGCGAGTTCGCTGCGCCGTTCAGGCGTCAGCTTGAGGATGCCGTGTCGGATCTCGCGGCTCAGGATGATCTTCGCGTCGCGCACGAGCTTCTCGAGTTCGGGCTGGTAGGTGAGCTTGCCGTTCTCGTCGGTCGACACGACCTGGCGCTCGCGCAGTTTCTGGATGAAGCCCCTGAACAGCGACTTGTCGAAGAACTCGGGCGCGTTGAGTTCGTGCAGCAGCGAGAGCCGCTGCGCGGTGAGCGTACACAGGTTCTCGAGCGCGCCCGAGGTCAGCGTGCCGGGGCCGTTGCGCACGAGGGCGGCGATCGCGATGTAATAGCGCTCGATCGCCTGCAACAGGTTCTGCGCGATCACGCGCAGCTGAAACGCGGTATCACCCTGACCCGGCCCACGCGTGAGTTTGCGGTTGTCGCCATCGGCGACGAGCACGCCTCGCGCCACGTAGAAATCGATCGTCGCCTCGATCCGCGCGGTGAATTCCTCCTGGCTCCAGGGCAGGAACAATTCCGCCTGCACATACGGATAGACGACACGCCCCAGACGCACGATGGACGCCCGCGCCATGCGCCGGTTGTTGAGGAAGCAGCACGCCACCCACGCCGCGGTCGCGACCAGGTGGAGGACGTTGTTGCGGAAGTAGGAGAGCACGACGGCGCTCTTGCCCTCGCACGTCAGCACGTCGCCGAGCGGATGCTCGACGCGCGTGATCGCCTTCATCTTTTCACCGTACGCGATGATTTCCGCGGCGGATAGATCGGTCATCGTGAAGCGAGTTGAATAGGGCAACGCGGTCAGCAGCGCACGCTGCAGGTCGAGTTGGGTGAGCAGATCGATCTCGGTCATCGCATGCTTCGGCGTCGACAGCAACGCAAGCGCGAGCAGGTTGATCGGGTTGACGTCGGCCGCGCCGTTGATGTTCGCGACGATGCGTTCGGCCAGCGTGTCGACGGCGCCCTTGAGCCATGCGGGTTTCGCGTCGGGATCGCCCGTCGCCTCGCGCCAGTTCGCGTCGACGCCATCGAGCAGCGGACTCAGGAAGATCGGCTCGCCGAAATTGACGGCGACCTTGCCGTAGTTCTCCCGCAGCTTACCGAACGCACGGAACAGGCCGAGCAGCGATTCCTTCTCTTTCGCCTTGCCCGACAGCTCGCCGATGTAGGACTCCGCCTCCATGATCTTCTCGTAGCCGATATAGACCGGCTGGAAGACCACGGGGCGATGCGATTCGCGCAGGAAACTGCGCAGCGTCATCGACAGCAGGCCGCCGCGTGGCGTGAGCGATCGACCCGTCCGCGAGCGTCCGCCTTCGACGAAATATTCGATCGATACGCCGCGCGCGAAGAGCTGGCTCATGTACTCGCGGAATAGGGTCGAATACAACGGATCGCTGAAGCTGCGGCGCATGAAGAACGCGCCGCCGCGACGCAGCATCGGGCCGAGCACCGGCAAGTTGAGGTTCACGCCCGCCGCGATATGTGGCACGACGACGCCGTTGCGATACAGCAGATACGACAGCAGCAGGTAGTCGATGTGGCTGCGGTGACAGGGCACATAGATGATTTCGTGACCCGGCGCGATCGCACGCATCTTGTCGAAATGACTCATGCGCACGCCGTCGTAGATGCGATCCCACAGGTAGGTCAGCATGAACGACACCGAGCGCACGAACGGATGCGAGAGGTCGGCAGCGATCTCCCAGGCCATCGAACGCGCCTTTTCGCGGGTCGCGCCCTCGGATACGCGCTCCTTGCTCGCGGCGGTGCGGATCGCGCCCTGCACGGGCCCGGCGTTGAGGACGGCGTCGATCAGTGTGCGGCGGTGCGACAGGTCGGGACCGATCACGACCGCACGCTGGCGACGGAAGTGCGCGCGCAGCACACGAGAAACCTTGCGCAGCGTGTTTGCCGCATCGCGCTCGTTGGCGAGCACGCCGCGCAACGATACCGGCGTCGCGAAATGGACGATCGTGCCGCGTCCGTTGAGCAGCAGCGCCAGCAGGCGGCGGAATCGGCCGACGACGCCCCAATTCTCTGCGAACAGCACGCGAAACCAGCCCGAATCGCGGTCCGGCGCGCGCCCGACGAAAATCGAGACGGGCACGATCTGCACGTCGACGTCGGGATGCGCGCGCAGCGCATCGAGTAGCTGCGCGAGCGTGGCGGAATGCGTGCGCGAGCGAGGTCGCTGGAACCACCAGCCGTCGCGGCGCGACAATGCGAACATCGCGCGCTGCTTGCTCAGACCCGCGCCGTCGAACGGACGCAGGGGTTCGGGCAATCCGGCTTCGCGGCAGGCGCGCTCGAGGATCAGCGTGTCGGACAGGCCATAGCGTTCGATCACGTAGCATACCGGTACGCCTGGAACGCAGGCGAGCGACGGATCGGCGGGTTCGCGACGGATGCGCACCCACGGATCGGTCAGCGCGCCGAGCATGCGCATCCACCACGTCGCATGCACGGGCGGCTGCGCGGACGAAGGGGCTGCGGGCTGATCCATGGGGTTATTGTACGCGAGCGGTATTTCCGGACCCGCACGCGAATGTCGGCGGGCGAGGGGCGTCGCGCTGTCGCCGGCACGCGTGTGCGCGCCGGCGAGCGGACTCGCGAATTACTTCGTCGTCTGCGCTGGCGGATTGGCAGTGGCGGCGGCGGCTTCGGCCTGCTGCTTGTGCCACTTCTCGATCGCCTCCTTGCCGTACCACCTGCCATCGACCCGCACGAGATCGCCCTCGGTCGCAAACGGCTGGTCGAATGCCGAATAGCTGATCTTGACCTTTGCCGCATCGCCCGCGTTGCTGATCGTCTCGGCCTTGACCGAATCGAGCGAGCGGTCCACCTGCAGGCCGTAGACCGCGAGCAGCTGCTTGAGTCCGCCGACCGCGATGCCGGCCTTGATCATGCCCTGGTCGTAGCTCAATGCGCGCACTTCGTCGAGCGACTTGAGATTGAGGTCGCGAGCGGTCTTGCAGACTACGGCGATCGCGCCCTTGACGAGCGTCGGGTCGGTAAACTTGACGCTCTGAGCCCATTTTCCGGCGGCGTCGACGAGAGCGCCGGCCTGCTTCTTCTGCTCTTCGCTCATGTCTTTGCTCTGCTGGATCGAGCTCTGCACGAAACCCTGACCCATCGCGATCAGCATCGGCATCTGCGCCGCACTTTCCTGATCGAATTTCTTGAGCTGCGGCTCGGCCTCGGCATAGAGCTTGTCTTCGGCACCCGGCGCGGTCAATTTGGCCATCTGGTCGTTGAATTTCTTGCGGTCCTCTTCGGTGATCGGATCCTTCGACAGGTTCTTCGACCAGTCCGCCTTCATCTTGGCAAGTTCGGGCGCGGGCAGGGACGCGGTCAGCAGCCCGTTGATGTCGTTCGCACGCATCGCACGGACCGAGGCCATGATCGCCGCATCCGGGGTCGCGGCGGGCGCGACGACCGCGGCCGGTGCGGGCGTCGCGGTCTTCGCCTGCTCTTCGCTCTTGCCGCAGGCGGCAACGAGGACGGTCAGCGCCAGCAATGACGCGATGCGGTTCAAGGGGGTCGACATGGCACTCTCCGAATGGTGGCGCGCGATGAAAGGATCGCGACTGTATTAAGCCTGCGCGGCGTTGGCAAGCAAAAGTGCCAGGCACGCGCCGCGTCCATTCGCGCAAAAAAAAGGACGGCATTCGCCGTCCAGCAGAGTTCTGGCTGATCGCCAGAGGGAATCAACTTTCTTGTTGTTTGCGGTGTTCTTTCGGCAATCGGGCGCTTTTCTGGGTATTTGTCTGGTATCGGCAGTGGCCGTTGGACTTCAAAATGTCCGTGGGTGAATATACTTAAACAATACTTTTAATGCAATACATTCATTATATATAAATAACCTATTGTATTTGAATGTTTAAATCAGTCAGAAAGCAGATCCGCGAGCCGCGCGATGTGTGTCGACGCGACTTCGCGGCGCGCATGCTCGTCCTGCGCGAGGTCGTCGCCGTCGCGGTGCAAGTCGGCATCGGGCAACTCCGCAAGGAAGCGGCTCGGCGCGTTCGCGACGACCTCGCCGTAGCGGCGCGAGCGGGCGGCATAGGACAGACACAGGCCGTCGCGCGCACGCGTGATGCCGACGTACATGAGGCGGCGCTCCTCCTCGACGCGGCCCTCGTCGATGCCGGCCTCGTGCGGCAGGCGCCCCTCGGCGACGCCGATGATGTTGACGAAGCGGAACTCGAGCCCCTTCGCGGAATGCAGCGTCATGAGGCGCACCGCGTTGCCCGGATCGTCGCGGTCCCCCTGAGTCAGTAGCGCGAGTTGCGCGGCGAGGTCGCCGATGCCGCTGTCGCTGCGCTGCATCGCGCGGAACCAGTCGGCGAGCTCGCGCAAGTTCTGCTGGCGGCGCGCGCCGACCGCCGTGTCGCCGTTTTCAGCGCGCAGATGCGCAAGATACGCGGTGCGTTCGACGGTGCGATCGACGAGTTCGGCCGCGGAGGTGTTCTCGGATTCCGCCTGCAGCGCATGGATCAGCTGCACGAAGCCGCCGAGCGCCGACGCGGAGCGCGCCGCCAGTTGTGCGAGCACCGTGTCGCTCTGCGCCGCGCGCAGCATCGACGTATGCCGCGACTGCGCGAGTTCGCCGAGTTTCTCGAGCGTCGTCGCGCCGATGTCGCGACGCGGCACATTGGCGATGCGCACGAACGCTGCGTCGTCGTCGGGATTGACGACGAGGCGCAGGTAGGCGAGCACGTCCTTGACCTCGGCGCGGTCGAGGAACGCCGTGCCGCCGGTCAGGTGATAGGGCACGCGCGCCATGCGCAACGCCTTCTCGAGCGGTCGCGACTGATGGTTGCCGCGATAGAGCACGGCGAATTCGCTCCAGGGCGCCTTGCACTTCTGCGCGAGATGGGTGATGCCCGCGGCGACACGCTCGACCTCGTGATCGTCGTCGCGGCATATCAGCACACGAATCGGCGCGCCCTCGGCATGCTCGCTCCACAGCTGTTTCTCGTGCGCGTGCGGGTTGTGCCGGATCAACGCATTCGCCGCGCGCAGGATGCGCTTGCTGCAGCGGTAGTTCTGTTCCAGCTTGAGCACCTTGAGCGTCGGGTAGTCGCGCGCGAGCTGAGAGAGGTTTTCGGGATTCGCGCCGCGCCACGCGTAGATCGACTGGTCGTCGTCGCCGACCGCGGTGAACGCGCCGCGCTCGCCCGCGAGTTGGCGCAACAACCCGTACTGCGCGTCGTTGGTGTCCTGATACTCGTCGACGAGCAGGTAACGGATGCGCTCGCGCCATGCCGCGCGCACGTCGTCGTCTTGCTGCAACAGCGCGAGCGGCAGGCGGATCAGGTCGTCGAAGTCGACCGCGTTGTAGGCGCCGAGACGCTTCTGGTAGTTCGCGTACAGCGTCGCAGCCTCAACCTCGCGGGCGCTGCGCGCGCTCGCGGCGGCCGCTTCGGGCGCGAGCCCGGCGTTCTTCGCGGTCGAGACGAGGTTGCGCAGCGCGGACAGCTGGTCCGGTTTCGTCGCGGCCGGCAGCAGTTCCTTGATGATCGCCGCACTGTCGTCCGCGTCGAAAACCGAGAAGCCGCGCTTGAGGCCGAGCTTCGCATGCTCGATCTGCAGGAATTTCAGGCCCAGCGCATGAAACGTGCAGACGACGAGCTGCTGCGCCGCCTCGGCCGACACCTGTCGCGAGAGCAGCCGCGCCGCGCGTTCGCGCATTTCGCGCGCGGCCTTGTTCGTGAACGTGATCGCCGCGATCTTCGCGGGCGCAAGATGCTTGCGCGCGACGAGATGCGCGATCTTCTCGGTGATCACGCGCGTCTTGCCCGAGCCCGCGCCGGCCAGGACGAGCACGGGGCCGTCACAGTATTCGATTGCGCTGCGCTGTTGGGGGTTGAGGCTCATGAGACCCGCTATTGTGCCCGCTTCGGTTCGCCTGCGGCAGTTGCGCGGGATGCCCGAGCGCAACGTTTGTCGCCCGCAACGCCGCGATCGCGCGCACCGCGTTCGTCCGGCCTCGGACGAATGGCGCATACAGGCGCGCGGCACCGCGCCGCCTGCGGCGCGATCAGCGCACGCCGCCGACCGGCCGGATCGCCAACGCGCTGAGCGCGGCGAACAGCGCGGCGCCGATGAACAACAGTGTGTAACCGCCGCCTGCCGACAGCACGACCGCGGCCAGCGCGGGAGCAAGAGACTGCGGCAGCGCGCTCGCGATGTTGAACACGCCGAGGTCCTTCGCCGCCGCGGCGTCGCGGTCGGGCAGGACGTCGGCCACGAGCGCGACCCCGATCGCCACGTACACGGCCTGGGCAATACCCGCAAGCGCGACGCCGACGAGGAAATGCCAAGTCGAATCGGCGAACGCGATCGTCAGCATCGCGAGCGCATACACGACAGCGGCGCCGAACACGAAGCGTTTGCGTTCGCCGCGCGCGTCGGACAGGCGCCCGCTGCCGATGCCGAAGACGACCACCGCGATCGATTGCACGAGTGTCGAGACGAAGATCACGTGCGGTACGTCGCCGGCAGCGAGACCGAGATGTTCGATCAGGTAAAAGGGCTGATAGCTCAGCAATGTCGCGATGCTGACGAACAGCAGGAACCGACTCGCCCATGCCCAGGCGAAATCGCGGGAGCGCAACGGGCCGATCCAGAACGTGCCGAGGAATTCGGCGAGCCGATACGAGCGAGGCCGCTGCGCGACGCTCAGTCGACGGTCGTCGAGCGTCGCCGCGAGCGCCAGCGCACCGGCAACGGCGGCCGCGGCCGGCAGCATGAACATCGCGACGGGGGAGTCGGTCGTCGCCTGCATCACGTAGGTGCCCGCGACCATGCCGAGCGGCGTGCACACGCCGAGTACGCCCGCCACGGTGCCGCGCTGCCGCGTCGGCACCTGATCGGGCAGCATCGCCGACAACACGGCGAGCATCGCGTTGTAGGCGACCTGCGCGATGCACCAGCCGACCAGCACGCCGAGCACCGAGGTCGCGAGCGCGATAACCATGAGGCCCGCCGCGCCAGCGACGGCGCCGAACAACAGCCACGGCCGGCGCATGCCGAAGCGCGAAACGGTGCGATCGGAGAAGTAGCCGAACAACGGATTGCTCAGCGTCGCGAGTAGCGCACCCACTCCGGTTACCCACGCCAGGCTCACCTTGGCATGCACAGGATCGAGCGCGCGCAGGCGCAGCGCGAGGCCCATCAGCAGCGGCGCGAGCAACGCCATCCACAGACCCACGTGGGCCAGCGCGTAGACGACGACGAAACGCCAGCGCACCGGCGAGCGAGTCTCGGCCGGGCTGTCGCCGGCCTGCTGCGGAAGTCCCGTGTGTGCCGGCATTATTCGTCAGCGCGCGCGGCAGGCGGTCCCGGCGCGGCCGTCGAAGCGCGCAATCGCACCTCGAACGGTACGCGGATCATTTCGTTGAGCGTAGGGTCGCCGATCGCACGCAGCACCTGCTCGACCGCCATGCGCGCCATCTCGCGGCAGGGCTGATGCACGGTCGTGAGGCCGGGCGACATCAGCAAAGACGCGGGCGTGTCGTCGAATCCACAGACCGACAACGCCTGCGGCACCGGCAGCCCGCGCGTGTAGGCTTCGCGCATCACGCCGCACGCCATGTCGTCGTTGGCCGCGAAGATCGCGGTAGGCGGCTCTGCCAATTCGAGCAGCCGCGCCGCGCCGTTTTCGCCCGAGGCGAACATGAAATCGCCTTCGACGACGAGTGCTTCGTCAGGCTCGATGCCGGCGCGGCGCAGCGCGTCGCGATAGCCGGCCAGGCGCCACGCGCGCGCGCCGTGTCCCTTGAGACCCGAGATGTGACCGATGCGCCGATGGCCCAGCGCGATCAGGTGCTCGACGATCGCCGCGGCGGCCATGCGTTCATCGAAGCCGACGTCGCTGCGCGTCTCTCGCGAGCGCGACGAGATCGTCGCGTACGGAATCGCGAGCTCGTCGAGGCGACGCATCAACGCGATGTCGTTCGCATGCGGAGGCACGAGGATCATCGCATCGGGCCGATGATGCGCGACGAAACCGTCGATCGCCGCGACGAGGTTCTCTGACGAATCGAATGGATGCAGCACGGCGTTGTACTGCGTGCTCTTGCAGGCCTGCAGGATGCCTACGATGAGCTCCATGATGTAGCTAGAGCCCGCCGTCGGATTGTCGTAGAGCAACGCAATCAGGTGCGAGCGGCTGCCGGCGAGGCTGCGAGCCGAACGGTTCGGCACATAGTTGAGTTCGCGAATCGACGCCTCGATGCGGGCGCGCAGGCGCGGCCGCACGTTCGGCTGATTGTTCAGGACGCGCGAGACGGTTTTCGTGGACACACCCGCGTGTTCGGCGACGTCTTCAATTCTCACGGCTGGTCTCTGGTTCGTCCGATCCATCAACGCAAAAGCGCGCCCCATCCTACTCGAAGCCGGCGTGCTCGCCATCACTCGAGCGCGCGTGCGGCGCTGCGGCAAGCGCTCTGGCCGCGATACGAGGGCGGTACCCGAGTCGTCGCGCGGCGGCGCACAAGAGCTTTTTGACAGCGCTGGTATATTCGTATTGACAGCGCTTGTATATTTGATTATCGTGACATCAGACCAAGAATAAATCGCGCATGGGAGCGTGCGTGATCCGGGGAGGTAGGTATGCATATCGCTTGCGCGTCGCAGCAACATTGCGCGCGAAAAGAACTCATGGCCTTCAACGTCGCGTACTGCACTGCCGAGGATGAGCATGCGCCGTCGTGACTTGATTGCCTGTGCCCTCGCTGCGGGCGGCGGCGCAATGCTCGCGCCTCGCGTCGGCCTCGCCAAGGCTGCTGCAGCCGCCGGCGGCGTCGCGACAGGCGACTTTCCGAACGGCTTCCTGTGGGGGGCGGCCACGTCGGCCTACCAGGTCGAAGGCGCGTGGGACGTCGACGGCCGCGGCGAGTCTATCTGGGACCGCTACGCGCACACGCCGGGCAAGATCAAACAAGGCACTACCGGCGACGTCGCATGCGACAGCTATCACCGTTATCCCGAAGACATCGCCCTGGCAAAGCGTCTCGGCATGAAGACACTGCGCTATTCGATCGCGTGGCCGCGCGTACAGCCGCTAGGCAAGGGGCCGGCCAACTCGAAGGGTCTCGACTACTACAAGCGCTTCACCGACGTATTGCTCGAAGCCGGCATCCGCCCGTTTCCGACGCTCTACCACTGGGATCTGCCGCAACCACTCGAAGACGCGGGTGGCTGGCCGAACCGCGACACCGCTGCGCGTCTGGCCGACTATGCGCAGATCGTCGTCGCGGCGCTCGGCGACCGCGTGCGCCAGTGGACTATCCTCAACGAACCCTACGTGTTCACCGTGCTCGGCTACGGCGTCGGCGTGCATGCGCCAGGCTATCGCGATCCGGCGGCATGCCTGCGCGCGACGCATACCGCGAACCTCGCCCAGGGCATGGCGTTCCGCGCGATCAAGGCGGTCGACTCGCGTCTCGAGGTCGGCGGCGCATACAGCGTCGGCCCGACCAAACCGCTGACGCAGACGACCGCCGACCGCAGCGCGGCCGAACGCCAGTACAAGTTCGCCAATCTCTGGTTCGTCGAGCCCGCGCTGCAGGGCCGCTACCCCGAAGGCGTGCTGCCGGCCGACAAACTCCACGCGCTGCTCGATTTCCGCGCAGGCGACGAAGCCCTCATCCGCGCGCCACTGCAATTCATCGGACTCAACTACTACTCATTCTCGTACGTACGCGAGGACGCGCGCTATCCGGTGCCGGGCCTCAATCCCGAATGGGCGAAGCCACCGGCGTCGGACAAATACGCCAAGACCGATTTCGGCTGGGACATCTATCCCGAGGGCTTCTACGAGATCGTCATGGACATGGCAAGGCACACGGGCCGCGTGCCGCTCGAGATCACCGAGAACGGCGCCGCCTACAACACGGCCGTCGGCGCAGATGGCCACGTCCACGACGACAAGCGCATCGCCTACACGCGCGCCCACCTTCTCGAACTGTCGCGCGCGATTCGCGACGGGGCGCCGGTACGCGCCTATCACCACTGGAGCCTGCTCGACAATTTCGAGTGGTCGGAAGGGTTCACGCAGCGCTTCGGCCTCGTGCATGTGGATTTCGAAAATGGACAGAAACGCGTGCCGAAGGATTCGGCGGCCTGGTATTCGAAAGTGATTGCGGCAAACAAGGTGGGATGACGCCGGTTACCTGACGCCGGCGAGACGAACGCACATACGAGACATCGAGCGCCAACGAAGCGCCGACAAAAACTTGGCTCCGGGGAGGACCTACCATGCACAGACACGCACAAGTACCGCGCAAGAAGCTGCTCGTGACCGCACTACTGGCCGCGCTGGCACCGACCGCGCAGGCGCAGATCGCCGCCGCGACCAATCCGGCGGACGCGCAGGAGGCGCCGGGAACGTCGGACCCCGCCAAGGAGCTCGGCACGATCGAGGTCACCGGTATCCGCCACAGCCTCGCCGAGTCGATGGGCATCAAGCGCGGCTCGGACGGCGTGGTCGACGGCATCGTCGCCGAGGACATCGGCAAGTTCCCCGACACCAATCTCGCCGAATCGCTGCAACGCATCAGCGGCGTCTCGATCGACCGTTCGGCGCTGGGCGAAGGCCAGAAGGTCACCGTGCGCGGCGTCGGTCCCGACTTCAACCTCGTGCTGCTGAACGGCCGACAGATGCCGGGCGCGTCGATCAACGACACGTCCGCGTCGAATTCGCGCGCTTTCGACTTCTCCAATCTCGCCTCCGAGGCGATCTCCGAGATCGACGTCTACAAGACCAGCCGCGCGAGCATCCCGACCGGCGGCATCGGCGCGACGATCAACCTCAAGACCGCGCGTCCGTTCGACAATCCGGGTCTGCACGCGAGCATCGGCGTCAAAGGCGTGCACGACGAGTCCAACGACAACCTGCCTGATTCGATGAAGGGCAGCTCGTGGACGCCAGAGGTATCGGGCATCTTCAGCAACACATTCGCCGACGGCAAGTTCGGCATCGCGGTGAACGGCAGCTACCAGAAGCGCGACCTCGGCTTTTCCCAGGTCAGCGTGGGCAACGGCTGGCGCGCATTCCAGGGAGACGAGAACAACTGGGGCACGATTCCGCAGCCCGGCGCCCCGGGCTCACAGAACATCACCAACCGTCCCGGGCCGAACGACATCTACTCGGTGCCGCAGAACCTCAATTACAGTGTCAACGGCGTGTCGCGCGAGCGCACCAACGGCCAGGTCGTTCTGCAATACGCGCCGACCGATGCGCTGACTTCGACGCTCGATTACACCTATTCCGAAAACAAGATCCATACGCGCCGCAACGAGCTGTCGGTCTGGTTCAACTTCGGACCGTCGGTGAGCTCGTGGACAAACGGCCCGATCGCCGGTCCGCGCATCTACTCCGAGACGATCGTGCCCGCGAACAGCGACATCGCGATGGCCGGCGCAGATTTCGCCACGAAGGCGAAGAACGGCTCTCTCGGCTTCAACCAGAAGTGGAAAGTCAACGACGCGCTCAATTTTGAATTCGACGCGCACCATTCGACCGCCGAGGACGGCGCCGACAGTCCATGGGGCTCGAACGCGACGCTTGGCACCGCGGCGTTCCAGCGCGGGACGACCACGGCCGATTTCTCGGGGCCGTTCCCGATCCTGTCGATCGTGTTGCCACCGGGCGTGTCGCAGGTCGATCCCGCCGCCATGCTGGTAACGGGTTCATCGTTCCGCAACAGCTACATGCGCGACGTCGTCGACCAGGTCCAGCTCAAGGGCGACTACACGTTCGCGAACTCTTCGCGGCTCGACTTCGGCGTCGGCACAACCGACGTGAAGAACCGCTCGGCCTTCTCGAACGTCCAGCTCGATACCTGGGGCGGCGCGACCAGCGCGGCGGACTATCCCGATTCGGTCTGGCATTACGATCAGATCGGTCAGTACTTCAGCCAGTTCAGCGGCCACAACGACCCTAAGTTCAGCGATGGCTTCTTCACCTGGAACTTCAACCAGGTGCGCCAGCTCGCCGAAGACGCCTGGGTCAAGGCCGGCCACAGCGCGGCTGACTACCGCGCGTCGCCGGTCTTCACGACCGACCGCCGGGTCACCGAGAAATCGAAGAGCGCATACGCCGAATTCAGCGACGTCTGGGACTGGCGCATCCCGGTGCACTTCCGCGCCGGCATGCGCTATGAAGACACCGACGTCTCGGCCAAGGCGCTCGTGCCGATCGCGACCGGCATACAGTGGCAGTCGGCGAACGAGTTGAACATCATCCAGGGCTCGCCCGGCTTCACGACACTCGGGGGCAAGTACAAGTACTGGCTGCCGAGTTCCGACCTGAGTTTCGACGTGACCGACGACGTCATCGTGCGCGCGAGCTACGGCCGCACGATCGGCCGACCGGGCTGGGGCGATATCCAGGGCGGGCAGACGCTCGACCAGCTCGTGCGCGTTGACGGCGGCACGGGCGCTCAGGGCAACCCCGGCCTGAAGCCGCTCGTGTCGAACAACTACGACCTGTCGCTCGAGTGGTACTACGACAAGACGAGCTATGTGTCGCTCGGCTACTTCCGCAAGAACATCGACAACTACATCGGCACGGCGCAACTCGTCGAGACGCCTTTCAACCTGCATACGCCGGTCGGCGGAGCGTTCTGGAACGAGGCGCTCGCGAACGGTTGCGTGGTCAGCGACGTCGTCTGCATCCGCAACTACATCTTCTCGAATCACAACGGTGCGCCAGGGGTCACCCGCACTGGCGTCGATTCGACCGGCAACCAGACCGGCACGATCGTCGGCCAGCCGGGCGACCCGATCGCGAAGTTCCGCATCACGACGCCTGCGAACCAGCAAGCGGCATCGCTCGACGGTCTCGAGCTCGCCTGGCAGCACGTGTTCGGCGAGAGCGGATTCGGCGTCGCTGCGAACTACACTTACGTGCATTCCGGGCTGACCTACGACAACTTCGTGATCGGCCAGCAGTTCGCGCTCGAGGGCCTCAGCAACTCGGCCAATCTCGTGCCGTTCTACGAGAAGGGTCCGCTGTCGGTTCGCCTGGCGTACAACTGGCGCGGTCAGTTCCTATCTTCGCGATTCGACGGTACCGGTCCGAATCCGGTATATGTGGAACCATATGGCCAGTTCGATCTCAGCGTTGGATATCAGTTCAACAAACAGCTGTCAGCGCAATTCGAAGCGATCAATCTCACCGATGAAACGATGCGCTCGCACAGCCGCAACACCAACGAGGTCGAGTTTGCGACGCAGACCGGCAGGCGCTACATGGTCGGCGTGCGCTACAAGTTCTAGGTTTCTTCCTGCGGCTGCCGCTCTACCGATTGAGCGGCGCCGCCTTTTTTTCGTACTGGAACACTAGGCTTGACCGCGGCGGTGAAGGACATCGTGATCGCCGGCGGCGGCAGTGCCGGCTGGCTCGTCGCGGGCGTGCTCGCCGCGGATCATGGCGAACGCCTGCGCATCAGCGTGGTCGAATCGGCCGACGTGCCGACGATCGGCGTCGGCGAAGGCACCTGGCCGACGCTGCGCGACACGCTGCGCCGTATCGGCATCAGCGAGGCGACGCTGTTTCGCGAGTGCGATGCTGCGTTCAAGCAGGGATCGCGTTTCGACGGCTGGCGCGACGGCGGCGGCGACGACCGCTTCTATCATCCATTCATGCTGCCGCACGGTTACCTCGAAGCCGACCTCGTCGGCGCGTGGCTGGCCGCGGGCGCGACGACGCCTTTCGCGGAAACGATGAGCGCGCAAGCGTATCTGTGCGCGCACGACCGTGCGCCCAAGCAGGCGGCGACGCCCGAATACGCCGCGGTCGCGAACTACGCCTACCACCTCGACGCGGCCAAGCTCGGCAAGCTGCTGCGCGAGCACTGCACGCGCCGGCTCGGCGTTCGGCATATCAGCGATCACATCACCGCGGTCGAAGCACACGACAACGGCGATATAGCGGCACTGCGCCTGCGCGAACATGGCCGCCTCGCGGGCGACCTGTTCGTCGACTGCACGGGCCAGCGTGCGCTGCTGCTGGGCGGGCACTACCACGTGCCGTTTATCGCGCGCCGCGACGTGCTGTTCAACGACCGCGCGCTGGCCCTGCAGGTGCCTTACGCCGACGACCGGGTGGAACTCGCGTCGCAGACGATTTCGTCTGCGCAGTCCAACGGCTGGATCTGGGACATCGGCCTGCCGACCCGACGCGGTATCGGCCATGTGTATTCGAGTGCGCACACGAGCGACGCCGACGCGGAGCGCGTGCTCGCCGGCTATGTCGCCGCCA
This sequence comes from Rudaea sp., assembly GCA_040005435.1. Lineage (GTDB taxonomy): Bacteria > Pseudomonadota > Gammaproteobacteria > Xanthomonadales > Rhodanobacteraceae > Rudaea. The sequence goes on from JBDTYX010000027.1 coordinate 20,852, forward strand.
CGGGCGGACCCACCAACGCGGATGGCGCGCGTCAGCTGCGTTTCGAGCCGGGCTACCGCGAGACATTCTGGCAGCGCAACTGCGTCGCGATCGGCTTGTCCGCGGGCTTCATCGAGCCGCTCGAGGCGTCGGCGATCGTGATGATCGAACTCTCGGCGGCCTGGCTCAGCGAGGATTGGCCCACGACGCGCAGCGACATGGACATCGTCGCGCGCCGTTTCAACGAGGCGTTCAGCTACCGCTGGGAACGCGTGATCGAATTCCTGAAGCTGCACTACGTGTTGTCGCAGCGCCGCGATTCGGACTTCTGGCGCGACCATGCGCGCGACGAGTCGATTCCGCCACGCCTTGCCGAACTGCTGCGCCTGTGGCACCACCGGCCACCCTCGCACCGCGACTTCGCACGGGTCGAGGAAATCTTCCCATCGGCCAGCTGGCAGTACATCTTGTATGGCATGGGATTCAAGCCCGCCGCGGAGGCGCCGCGCGCCGCGGCAATGGACGCCGCGCGTGCATACTTCGCCGAGAACCAGCGCATGACGCGCAAGCTGCTCGACGGCTTGCACGGCAACCGCGCGGTCATCGACCACATCCGCCAGCGCGGCCTGCCCGCGATCTAGGAAGCCATGGCCCGCCCCGTACTGCTCAACAACCTCGATCACCGCGACCTGCGCGTCGACGCGATCACACACAACGTGGCGATGGGCGATGCGCTGATGCTCGCGCTGACGTTTCCCGGCGAATTCCGCAGCGTGCAGGCGCACTATCCGATCGTGTTCCACAAGGGCTCCGATGGCAGCTTCCAGCCGGTCGCGCTGTTCGGACTGCGCGAATCGCAGAACCTGTTCCTCGGCGCCGACCGCTGGGACGCGAGCTATATTCCGCTCGCGGTCGCGCGCCAGCCGTTCCTGATCGGCATG
>JBDTYX010000028.1:0-21681 GCA_040005435.1 Rudaea sp.
GCGCGCAGCATGGCCGCGCTCAACGACCCGCACATCATCCAGATCTATTTCATCGGCGACGATGCCGGACAGACTTACTTCGTGATGGAGTTCGTCGATGGCGAGTCGCTGAGTTCGGTGCTCAAGCGCGAGGGCCTGCTGCACGCCGAACAGGCCGCACGCGTCGTCTTCCAGACCGCTCTGGGTCTCGCGACCGCGCACGACCGCGGCGTGATCCATCGCGACATCAAGCCCGGCAACATCATGATCACGAGCCGCGGCAACGTGAAGATCGCGGACTTCGGCATCGCGCTGTCGACGCAGGACTTCTCGAAGAAGCTGACTTCGACCGGCGAATTCGTCGGCACGCCGGGCTACCTGTCGCCGGAAGTCTGCCTCGGCAAGCCCGTCGATCAGCGTTCTGACATTTTCTCGCTCGGCATCGTGCTGTTCGAGATGCTCGCCGGACGCATGCCGTTCACCGAGGAATCGCCGCTCGGGCTCATGCTCGAAGTCGTCAAGGCCGAGATCCCGGACGTCTGCGCACTCAATTCGGAAGTCGATCCCGAGCTCGCGCGCATCCTGTCGCGCATGATCGCCAAGGATCCGGCCGAGCGCTACCAGAGCTGCCACGAGCTGACTGCGGACCTCGGTCGTCATCCGTTGCTCGCGACCGGCGGAACGCTGAGGTTGCAGACGCAGCCGTCGGTTGCCGCGGCGACCGTGATCGGCATGAAGACGCCGGTCTCCGGACAAAGCGCGCTGCCACGCACGACGCCATCGGCATCGCACACGCTGCCACAGGTTGAGATTGCGCCCACGCGTGTGACGCCGGTGACCTCGCAGCCCGCGTTCGTCGCAGTCACGCCCGCGGCCGTGCACGAGTCGGTGCTGCAGCGCAGTACGGCGCCGTCGAAGAAGTCCTCGCCCGCATTGCCGCTCGCGATCGCGGCGGTCGTGTTGCTGGGACTCGGCGCGGGCGCTTGGGCGTTCCGCAGCCAGATTCCGTTCCTGCAGCAGTGGAGCTCGGCGACCGTCGCGCAGACGACGACCGCGACGGAGGTAAGCCCGCCGGTCGCCGCGACTCTGGCGGTCACCGCCCCGCCGACCGCGACCGCCGCGGCCAGCACGACGCCCGCGACTGGCACGCAGAACGCGCCGTCCAATCCGTCCACGACGACGCAGAGCCTGGCCGCCGCGAGTTCGGTAACGCAGGCCGGCGCGACGACGCCACCGCCGCCGCCGGTACCCGAAGCGCCTGCCAATACGGCATCGGTCACGCCTGGCAATACACTCGCCGTCACGACCGACAGCTCGGGTCCCGCGCCACGCGCGTCGCAGGTCGAGCCTCTCAAGCAGCTCGCCGCAGCGCAGGCAGCGACTGCCGCAGTGCAGGCGCAGCAGCCGGCTCAGCAGCAGATCGCGCGGATCAACCCGCCAACACAGGTCGCGGAACCGCCGCGTCCGCATGTGCCGACGATCGCGGTCCTCTCGGGCGGCGACATCCGCGTCGCGGAACCGGCCGCGCGCGTGATCGAACAGGCGCTCTCGCACCACGGCTATCGCCTGCTAGATTCGGAGATGATGCCGCGCACCGAGCGCTTTCTGGGCGAGTCGCGCAACAACGTCGCAGGCTTGCTGGACATGCTCGCCAAGGGTGGGCGCATCGACGCGGTGGTAATCGTGCATGCACGCGCCGCGGGCGCACAGAACATCTCGTTCTATGGCCAGAGCGACACGATGATGTCCGCGCAGCTCAACGTGAGCGTCTACTCGGTGTCGAACCAGCGCAAGCTCGGCCCCGGCTGGAGCGAGGACGTGCACTTCACGGGCATGTCCGCACGCAATCAGGCGCAGGAAGCAGTCCAGGAGATTGCGCCGCAGGTCGAAGGCGTGTTGACCGAATACCGCCCGGGCCGCAACCGCGGCTGAGCGGCACGCGCCCGCTCTCGGCAACGCGAGCGGGCGTCACGTCCCGGACGGCTCAGGGAATATCGCGCGGCACGCCCGCCTTGCCGAGGATCTCGCTCGCATAGCGGTAGCCTGCGTCGATCGCGCGCTCGAACGCCTGCCAGTCGAGCAGTCCGATATCGTGCATCGGCGGAGAGAGCAGCAGGCTCGTCTGCGCACGCCGCTCGACGCTCGCCACCTCAGCATTGATCATTCCCGCGCGCAGCAGGATGCCGAGGATGCCCGGACGCGGACGATGCCCGCGCATACGTTCGAGCGCGAGCTGCCACCATGCCGGGAGTGAGTGCTCCTCTACGCTCGCGTAGAGCACGTCGTCCGCGCCGATATCGACCGCGACGATCTCGCCCACGCGGCGTTCGCGCATCGGATCCACCGGCAAGTTGTTCATCACCGCGCCGTCAACGTACACCTCGCCGTGATGGAACACCGGTGGCAGCACGCCCGGGATCGCGCAACTCGCGCGCAACCACATCCACAACGGCCCGCTGCGATGCACGCTGGCCTTGCCGATCGTGAGGTTCGCGGTCACGCAGTAGAACGGCAGCACGAGATCCTCGATCGCGCGGCTGCCGAATTCCGCACGTAGCAGCGTCGACACGCGACGGCCACGGGTCAGCGACACGAATGGAAACGTGTAGTCGCGCAGCGGCCGGCCGTCGACGAACGCGCGCCGGTAGTTCTCGACCATTTGTTCGTGCGACCAGTCGGCGGCGATGCCGGCGCCGATGATCGCGCCGATCGACGTGCCACCGACGCTGTCGATGCGCTGGCCCGCCTCGCGCAGCGCGCGGATCACGCCGATGTGTGCGAAACCGCGCGCGCCGCCACCCGAGAGCACGAGGCCGATGCTGCGGCTGATCAGCAGCCGTGACATGCGCTCGATATCGGAGGTGTTGCGCACGTGGTGATGCTGCGCGCCATGTATCATCGCGAGCCACGCCGTCGCCGCGCCCCAGCGGATGTCGCCGTCGTGCAGCAGCACGAGGTGTCGTGGCCGAAGCTGCGTGCGATCGGTACCGATGAATGCGGCCTCGGGCCAGGGGCTCGGCTGCGTCGCCGCCGCAACCGGCAGAACGAAGCAATCCGCCTGGCGCGAACATTGCTCGCGCCATTCGGACTTTCCCGCCTCGCCGACATACAGGACGAAACGATGCTGCGTCTCGACGCCGTGCATCCACTCGCTGTCGCGACCGGCCGCCGTCGCACTGTCGATCAGCGCACAGCTGCCGAATTGTTCGAGCGTCGCCTGCATGTTGCGAGCGAACCCGAGCACGTCGACCGCGCCGTCGTGAGGCAGGATCGAGAACGTCCGCGGCGTCGAGTAGCGCCGCTCGTCCTGCGGCGCGAGCAGGCGCTGCGTCGCGACGCCGAACGAATGCATCATCGCCTCGGGATATCGCATGATCAGGCGGCGGAACGCCGCTTCGGACAGACGCAGGACCTCCGAATCGCGCACCGCACGTACGAGCGCGGTGCGCGGACGCCGCGCGATCATGCCGATTTCGCCGACGACCTCGCCGACGTTGATCATGCCGAGCAGGTGCGGCAGGCCGTCGCGACCCGCGCGGAATGCCCCGAGGCTGCCACTGCGCAGGAAATACAGCGCATCGGAGGTGTCGCCCTCGGCGAACAGCGTAGCGCCACCCGGCAATTTGACCGGCTTGAGCTCGCCGATGAGCTCGTCGATGCCGGCCTCGTCGAGCGGCTCGAAAAGGCCGATCGCGCGCACGAAAGCGCGCAGGCTCGTTGTCGATGTCGGGGAGGGCGTGTCGCTCACGAATCCTGCCTTCGTTGTGGCCGTGCGCAGCGCGCATGCTAACGCAAAGGCAGGCTCGATTTTGCTGCGGTTGCGCTGCGCCTATCCAGTATGGCGTCGCGCGATCATGAACATTGCGGCGGTGCGGCGGCGCCGATCGCGTGTGCCGACGATCTACAATGAGCGTCTGCCGCTCGGCGCCAGCGCCGTTTCTCCCACAGCCTCACTCTTTCTGCCCTGACCGATGAATGCACCGAATCCCTTGTTGACCGAACACGCGTTGCCCGCGTTCCCAGAGATCCGTCCCGACCACGTCGGCCCGGCGATCGACATGTTGCTCGCCCAGTATCGCGCCGAGATCGCGCGTTTGGTCGCCGACCCCACGCCGCGCACGTTCGCCAATACGATGCTGCCGCAGGAGCGCCTCGAGATGCGCCTGGAGAATGCCTGGTCGCCCGTGTCGCATCTGCATTCGGTCGCCGATTCCGAGGCGCTGCGTAAGGCCTACGCCGACGCGCTCGAAAAGATCACCGAGCACGCCACCGAACTCGGCCAGAATCGCGAGCTCTATGCCGCGGTCAAGCAGGTCGCCGACGCGGGCGACTTCGGCGCATTGCCGCGCGCTGCGCGCACGCTGGTCGAGCACGCGTTGCGTGATTTCCGCATGTCGGGCGTCGCGCTCGAGGAGCCCGGGCGTTCGCGCTTCAAGGACATCGCCAACGCGCTGTCGAAGCTGTCCAACGAGTTCGAGAACGCCGTGCTCGACGCGACCGAGGCATGGTCGGAACACGTCGAGGACGCCGCACGGCTCGTCGGGCTGTCTGAGACCGACCGCGCGCTGCTCGCGCAGTACGCCGACGAAGCGGGCATGCGCGGCTGGCTCGTCACGCTGAAACAGCCCAGCGTCAACGCGGTGCTGACCTACGCCGACGACCGCGCGCTGCGCGAGCGCGTCTACGCGGCCTACCAGACGCGCGCTTCCGATCAGGGCCCGCACGCGGGCCGGTTCGACAACTCGCAGCGCATCGACGAAATCCTGGCATTGCGCCACGAGGGTGCGCGCCTGCTCGGCTTCGCGAATGCGGCCGAGGATTCGCTCGCGACCAAGATGGCCGGAACACCGGAGCGCGTGCTCGCATTCCTGCATGATCTCGCTGCACGCGCGAGGCCGGTCGCGGAACGCGAGCTTGCCGAGTTGCGCGAATTCGCGCGCGCCGAACTCGGCATCGCTGACATGCAGCCCTGGGATGTCGCGTACGGCGCCGAAAAACTGCGCCTGCGCAAGTACGATCTCAGCGAAGAGGAGCTCAAGCCGTATTTCGCGCTGCCGGCGGTGATCGACGGCCTGTTCACGATCGTCAAGCGCGTGTTCAGCGTGAGCCTCGTCGCGCGCGCCGACGTTGAGGTCTGGCATGCGGACGTACGCTACTACGACGTGGTCGATGCGCAAGGCGTTGTGATCGCGGGATGCTTCGTCGACCTGTATAGCCGCTCGGGCAAACGCGGCGGCGCATGGATGGGCACGTGCCGATCGCGCTTCGTCGACGGCGCGCACACGAGCCTGCCGGTCGCCTACCTCGTCTGCAACTTCGCGCCACCAACCAAGGACGCGCCGTCGCTCCTGACCCACGACGACGTCGTCACGCTGTTTCACGAGACCGGCCACGGGCTGCACCACATGCTCACCGAGGTCGACCTGCCGGGCGTCTCGGGCATCGACGGCGTCGAGTGGGACGCGGTCGAGCTGCCGAGCCAGTTCATGGAGAACTTCGCCTGGCAGCGCGAGGCGCTCGCGCTGTTCGCTAGGCACTGGCAGACCGGCGCGGCGCTGACCGACGAATTGTTCGAGCGCATGCTCGCCGCGCGCCATTTCCACGCCGGCCTGTTCCTCGTGCGCCAGCTCGAGTTCGCGCTGTTCGACTTCCGCCTGCATCTCGAATTCGATCCGGTCGTCGGCGCGTGCGCGATGCAGCTCGTGCGCGAGGTGCGCGCGCAGGTCGCGGTGATCCAGCCGCCGGTCTGGCAGCGCATGCCACATGCGTTCGGCCATATCTTCGCGGGCGGCTACGCGGCCGGCTACTACAGCTATCTGTGGGCCGAGCTGTTGTCCGCCGACGCATTCGCACGCTTCGAGGAAGCCGGCGTTTTCGATCGCGCGGCGGGCGACGCGTTCCGGCGCAGCGTGCTTGCGGTGGGTGGTTCACGCCCGGCGCTCGAGTCGTTCGTCGAGTTCCGCGGCCGCGAGCCCGAGCCGACGGCACTGCTGCGCAGCTACGGGCTCGCCGCCTAGGGATCGCGCGCCGCGTGCTTTCGATCGTTGTCAACTTCTTCAACAACCGTCGCGAGGCGATGAACACGCTGCATTCGCTGTCGCGTGCCTATCAGCATCGCGCGGCGGATCTCGACTACGAAGTGATCGCGATCGACCACGGCTCGACTTTACCGCTCGACGAGGCCGACGTGCGCATGTTCGGCCCCGAGTTCGGCTATCGCTTCGTCGCGGCCGATGCGGTCTCGCCAGTCGCCGCGATCAACGCGGCGTGCCGCGACGCGCGCGGCGAGCGCCTGATGGTGATCATCGACGGCGCACACATCCTCTCGCCCGGCATCTTCGCGCTCGTTGAACGCGCGTTCGCGGCGTTCGCCGCGCCATTCGTCGCGACGGTGCCATTTCATCTCGGACCGAAGCAGCAAAATCAGTCGGTGCTCGAAGGTTATGGCCAAGAATCCGAGGATGTGCTGCTCGCGGGCATTCCATGGAAGACGCACGGCTATCGTCTCTACGACGTCGCCGGCTCGTTCGCCGACGGCGGGCTCGGCTGGTTCGGCTGTGCGTTCGAGAGCGGCTGCTTCGCACTGCGCAAGCAGGACTGGCTCGCGCTAGGCGGCTTCGACGAACGTTTCGTCGCACGCGGCGGCGGCCTCGCCAACCTCGATCTCTTCCAGCGCGCGATCGCGCGCACCGATTTTCAATATGTGATGCTGCTCGGCGAGGCCAGTTTCCATCAGTTCCACGGCGGCGTCGCGAGCAACGCCGATGCGGCGCGGCGACCGTGGCAGGAGTTCCATGCGGAGTTCCAGCGCATCCGCGGACGTGACTTCGCGCGCGTGCCGCGCAGGCCGATGCTGCTCGGTACGCTGCCGAACGAGGCGCTCGGCGCCGCGCGCGTATCGGCCCAGCACGGCCTCGAGCTCTGGCATCAGGCGGCCGCGCGCGGTGAGGCATAATCCGCAGCCCACCCCACGCTCGATGCGACGATGAAAATTGCCAGCTGGAATGTCAACTCGCTCAACGTCCGCCTGCCACATCTGACGCAGTGGCTCGCGGACGCGCAGCCCGACATCGTCGCGCTGCAGGAAACCAAGCTCGAGGACACGAAGTTTCCGCGCGATCAGATCGCCGCCGCGGGGTATCAGAGCGTGTTCTCCGGGCAGAAGACCTATAACGGCGTCGCGATCGTCGCGCGCGACGAACCGCGCGACGTGATCACCGATATCCCCGGCCTCGACGATCCGCAGCGGCGCATTCTCGTCGCGACGGTCGGAGATCTGCGCATCGCGAATCTGTACGTCGTCAACGGCCAGTCGGTCGGCAGCGAGAAGTACGCGTACAAGCTCCACTGGCTAGCGCGCGTGCGCGAGTTTCTCGCGGCGGAGATCGATCGCCATCCCAACCTCGTCGTGCTAGGCGATTTCAATATCGTCCCCGATGACCGCGACGTCTACGATCCGGTCGCGCTGAAGGACTCGATCCTGTTGTCGGAGCCGGAACGCGCGGCACTCGGAAGCCTGATCGCGCTCGGGTTGCACGACACGTTCCGTCTGTTTAACGAAGACGCGGGCATGTACTCGTGGTGGGACTATCGCATGGGTGCGTTTCGACGCAACCTCGGCATGCGCATCGACTTGATCCTGGCGAGCGACGCGCTGCGCGCGCGCTGCGTCGCTGCATCGATCGACCGTGCGCCGCGCAAGTGGGAACGCGCCTCCGATCACACGCCGGTGCTACTTGAACTTGCCAACGCCTGACGCCATCCTGCGTGCATGACAGATCTCGCCCACAAGACCGAGTGGCCGCCCGAGCTCGATGACGCAGAACTCGAAGAGCTCGACCAGTTCCTGCGCGCGCATGCGGGCGAGGATCATCTGCTGCTTGATGGCGTGCACGGCCTGCTCACCGCGATCGGCATCGGCCCGGACAAGGTGACGCCCGACGAATGGCTGCCCGAGGTCCTGCACTCGCCGTTCGCGGACGAGGACGAGGGGCGGCGCGTGCTCGAGCTGCTCGCTCGCCTCAGCGAAAGCGTGTCGGCCGAGGTCGAGAGCGACGACTACGAGCCGATCCTCGGCGAGGTCGATCTCGACAACGACGACACCGCGTTGTCCGCGCACGGCTGGTGCGAAGGATTCTCACGTGGCGTCGACTTGCGCGCTCGCCTGTGGGAGGCGAGGCTCAACGCCGACTCGCACCTAACCGAACTCCTCGGGCCGATAATGGCGCTCGCGGTGGAAGAGGGCGTGTTCGCGACCGACGCCGAATTTGCGCCGCTGTCCGAGCAGGAATACGACGACTGCCTCGGCCAGTTGCCCGGCGCGGTAAACGCGGTCGCGCACTATTGGGTCGAAACGCCGCTGACGCCCGAAGAGATCAGCACGCAGGCGAGCGAGGCCGAGGAAATCGGCGGCCGCCGCAAACGCGGCGGTCAGTGGGTGCATTAGCTCTCGAGGCAGCATGCGGGAACCCTTGCGGCGTTTGCGCGGCGCGCGTCTGGATCGCCCGCGAGAAGCGTGCCGCTATCGGCGGCCTTCGTCGCTCGCCGCCCCTGCCCTTTTGATATGCCTGTCGAAGAAGTCCGCGATCGCGTGATAGACGTGTTTCTTCATCGCCGGCGTCGAGAGCCCGTGCTTGCCGCCGGGATAAGTCATCAGCTCGAATGGCGTGCCCTGCTGCTGCAACGCCGCCATGAGCTGGGTCGAATTCGTGAACAGCACATTGTCGTCGGCCATGCCGTGGGCGAGCAGCAGCGGCGCCTTCAGTCCTTCGAGCCAGTGCAACACGCCTGAGAGCCGGTAGCCCTCGGCATTGTCTTGCGGCGTCGCGAGGTAACGTTCGGTGTAGAACGTGTCGTACAGCGACCAGTCGGTGACCGGCGCGACGGCGACGCCACCGGCGATCTCGCTCGATGCCTTCGCGAGCAGCATCGCGGTCATGTAGCCGCCGTAGCTCCAGCCGAACACGCCGATACGTGTGGGATCGACGTAGCCTTGTGCCTTGAGCCAGCGGATGCCCGCGAGCTGGTCCTCGACCTCGAGCTTGCCTAGCTGGCGATAGATGCCATCCGTGAACTGGCGGCTGCGCCGCGCCATGCCACGATTGTCGAGCGAGAACACGACATAGCCTTGTTGCGCCATGTACTCCGAAAAATAGTCCACCCAGCCGCGCACCGCGTACTGGCCATGCGGACCACCGTAGTAGAAATCGAATACCGGATAGCGCTTCGTCGGGTCGAAGCCGCGTGGCTTGTAGACCCGGTAGTAGAGGTCCTGGCCGTCGCCAGCGGCAATCTTGCCGAATTCGGGCACGATGTGCGCGTCGCGATAAGGCGCATACGGATGATTGTCATCCAGTGGGTTGCGCTCGATCCAGGCAACGAGATTTCCGTCGGCCCTGCGCAGGCTGACCTGCGGCGGCGTATACGGGTCGGAATAGGTGTCGATGTAGTGCGAGGCATCTTTCGTGAATTCGGCAACGTGCACGCCATCGGACTTGCTTACGCGATGCGGCGCATCCGCCGTGCTGCCGTCGAGCTTGAGCGCGTAGACCTGCCTGTCGGGCACGAAGTCGCGGTTCGCATCGACGTAGACGAGGCCGATACGCTCGTCGACGCCGAGCAGGCCGTCGATATTCCAGTCGCCGCTGCTGATCGCATGATCGAGCTTGCCGTCGAGAGAATATAGATACAGGTGCTTGTTGCCGCTGCGCTCGCTCGCCCAGATGAACGCCGCACGCGTCTTGAGGAAGCGCAGGTCATCGTGCAGGTTGATCCAGGTCTTGCTCGTCTCGCTGAGCAGTGTGCGTTGCTCGAGCGTCGCGGCGTCGACGAGGTTGAGGTCGAGTCGCTTCTGATCACGCTGCATCAGCTGATACGCGAGCTGCTTCGCGTCGGGCAACCAGTCGACGCGCGTCAGGTAGACGTCGGGATTCTTGCCGAGGTCGACGAAGCGCGGCTTGCCGTCCACGAGGCCGACGATGCCAAGCGCGACCTGCACGTTGGCTTGCCCCGCCGCGGGGTAGCGTTGTTCGATCACGTCGGTACGCTCGGCATACACCTCGAAGCGCCGCGCGACCGGCACCTGCGCTTCATCGTAGCGCTCGAACGCGATCGCGGAATCGTCGGCGGCCCACCAGTAGCCGGTCTGTCGCGCCATTTCCTCTTGCGCGACGAACTCGGCCTCGCCGTTGTGCACGGTTCCGGCGCCGTCGGTCGTCAGCTGGCGCGCATGGCCGTCCTTGAGGTCGATCACCCACAGGTTCTGCGCGCGCACGTACGAGACATAGCGGCCGCGCGGCGAAACTTTCGGGTCGGCAGCCTCGCCGCCGGTATCGAGGACGCGCAGCGCGCGTGAAGACAGCGCGCCGAGGTCGTAGAGATAGAGCCTGCCGGCAAGTGGAAACAACAACGTCTTGCCATCCGGCGCCCACTGGTAGTCAATGAGGCCGTGGCGGCCCGCGACACGTGCGCGCTCGCGGCGCGCCTTTTCCGCGTCGCTGAGCTGCTCGCCCGCCGGCGTCAACAGGCTCGAGTCGACGAGCCTGCGCGTGCCGTTCTCGTTGATGTTGTATTCCCAGAGATCGAACGTGTTCTGGTCGTCCGACTTCGCACGCAGGAACGTGACGCGGGTGCCGTCGGGCGAGGTCTTGAGCTTGATCGGCGCCGTACCCGACAAGCTCGCTCCGTCGAAGATGCGATCGATCGTCAACTCGCTCGCTTTCGCCGCCATCGCCAGCCCCACTCCGACCACCACGGTTACCCATGCACAAACAAGTTTTCTCACGTGACTCCCCGGTTGCTCGGCAACGACGCCGCGATGCAACTATGCAAGCGCAGACCTCTGGTAGACCGAATAGCTTTCGTCGCCGATCTCGGTGAACGGGCGCAGGCGGATGAGCTTGTCACCCTCGCGGATGCGCCACTCCCGATCGTGCGTGTAGTCACGCCGCGCGGTGAGCAGTGACGCGCGCGTGATCGGGGCCGGCGCGTCGTCCTCGAGCATACGCATCAACACGAGCGGCCCGCCGAGCAACGCGACCCAGTCCGGATGCTCGGCGTCGACGCTCTGCACGCGCTGGCGCAGCGGAAGGTCGATTTCGATGCGATCGCCGTCGCGCCATTCGCGCATGAGCGCGGCAAAGGTGCCGGGGACGACGGCCTGTCCGGCCTTGCCGTTGATGCGCACCTCGGCGCCTTGCGCCCACTGCGGGATTCGCGTTCGGACGCAGAAAGTCTGCGGCCGCGGCACGCGCACCACGAGCGTGATCTCGCTCGCATAGGGATAGTCCGTCTGCGTCGTCAACGCGCAGCTCACGCCCCGTTGCCGCCAGGTAGTGACCCCGGGCGCGTAGAGGTTGACGTAGATGCCTTGCGCATCGGTGAAGCACGCGCTGATGCGGTAGTCGGCGGCGATCATCGGCAGCGTGCCCGAACAGCACGGCCAGCGATCGGGATGAAACCCCTTCTGCGCGCGCGTCGAATAGTCGGAATAGTAGAACGCGCGCCCATCGGCCTGGATCGGTTTCGCCCCGAGCACCGTGTTGTAGAGGACGCGCTCCATGCTGTCGCCATAGCGCGCGTCGCGCGTGATGCGCAGCAGATACCGTGTCAGCTTGAAGTGCGCGTAGGCGCCGCACGGGGTCTCGAAGCTCTTGCGTTCGTGCTCGATGCTCGCGCCGAGGCCGCCGCCGCCCGGCACGACGAAGTGTTCGTCCGGGCCCCAGCCTCCTGTCGCGAAGCTCTGCGCGTCGATCATGTCGAAACCGTTGCGCGTGGCATCGAGATATTCGCGACTGCCGAGCGACAGGTACGCCTGTGCGGACGAGCTCAGCGCGTTCACGTGGCTATATGCGTGTTTGCCCGGCAGTACATTTTCATGGCGCGCGAGCGCGCCAAAGAAGTCGTCGTAAAGGAACCGGCGCGCGAGCGCGCGGTGACGGCCATCGCCGGTCAGCTGCCAGGCGAGGAACTGATTTTCGGGAATCGTGTAGCTCTCGTCCCATGCGTGTTCGCTGAAGTCTTCGCCGGGCTTCGAATGCTCGTTGCGTGGCATCGCATGCGGCGGCAGGTAGGGCAATGCTGCGCGCGTCGTCGATTGCAGTGAGTCGAGCGCATGCGCCGTGTTCGCGTAGCACTTCGCGTCGACGAGACCACCGACGAGCTTGTCGTAGGTGTAGGACGGAAAACGATTGTTCGTGTAGAAGCTGTGACGGGAATCCAACGTCGCGGCATAGCCGAGCACGAGTCGACCCAGCTTCGCGCGCGACGCTTCGTCGCCGCTGATTGCGCTGTGGCGCGCGAGCGCGGATAGCCACTGTCCGAATGTCGCACCGGGAGCGAATTCATAGGTGCCGTACCAACCCCCGAGATCGCGCCCGGGCGCGCGTTGGCCCGCGCGCGTGCGAAACGGAAACAGCAACGCATCTTCGTCGAGGTCAAGCAGGAAACGATGGTTTTCCTGCGCCTGGCGCGCGAGCGGGCCGTCGGCGAACCGCACCTGCGCGTAGCCGAGCTCCGCGAGCGGCGCCGCCGAGGGCGCGCCGAGGGCGCGCGCGTGACGGCCCAACCCGATGCCGCACAATACCGCGCCACCGCATCTCAGGGCATCGCGTCGGGATGGATCGAATTCGCGCACGGTCGCAAGCTTAGTTCATGCTCGCGAGGAAGGGCAGCCGGCAGACACATCCGTGTCGTAAGCGGCAGCGCCGCGGGCGCGCTCGACGTACCCACCAAAACGCAGCGGCGCGGCGTTGCGGGGCAACCTATTTGCCGATGCAAAAACTCGAGAAGATCGCGCCGAGCAGGTCGTCGCTCGTGTACTGCCCGGTGAGTTCGCCGAGCGCGTGCTGTGCCGCGCGCAACTCCTCGGCAGCGAGTTCGCCGGCGCGCTCTCCTTGCAGCAGCGCCTCTGCGCGCTGCAGATGCTCGGCCACCCGCTCGAGCGCGACGACGTGACGCCGCCGTGCGCTGAAAGCGCCGTCAGCGCCGTCGCCCCGGCCGCCTAGTCTCGCCAGCTCGCCGCGCAGCAGATCGAGGCCGGCGCCCGTGTGCGCGGACAGGTGAATCGCGGCCGCGCGTTCGCCACGTGCCTCGATGCGCGGCGCCTCGTCGCGCTGGTCGATCTTGTTGTGCACGATCAGGCGTACCGCACTCGCGTCGACGCCTTGCAGCAGCGCTAAGTCGGCGCCGACGTTAGCTGCATCGACGATCAGCAAGGCAACGTCGGCACTCTCGAGCTCGCGACGCGCACGGCGCATGCCTTCCTGCTCGACCGGATCCGCCGACTCGCGCAGCCCCGCGGTGTCCACGAGCGTCAGCCCGATGCCATCGAGCTGGACCGGTTCACGCAGAACGTCGCGCGTCGTGCCGGGTATTGGCGTGACGATCGCGCGCTCGCTTTGCGCGAGTGCATTGAGCAGGCTCGACTTGCCGACGTTGGGCCGGCCGACGATCACGACGTGCAGGCCATCGCAAAGCACCAGGCCGCGACGCGCGTCGGCGAGCAGCCGCTCGGCCTGCGCACGCACCTCGCAGAGCTGCTCGGAGAGTTGCGGCGCGGCGAGGAAATCGAGTTCCTCCTCGGGGAAATCGAGCGCCGACTCGAGCCAGGTGCGTACGTGCACGAGCGCTGCGAGCACTGATTCGACCGCGCGCGAGAAGTCGCCCTCGAGGCTGCGCGTCGCGGCACGCGCCGCGGCGACCGATCGACTCGCAATGAGGTCGGCGACCGCTTCGGCCTGGGCGAGATCGATCTTGCCATTGAGGAACGCGCGTTCTGAAAACTCGCCGGGGCGCGCCTGACAGGCACCCAGCGCCAGCGTGCGGCGCAACAGCAGGTCGAGCACGACGGGTCCCCCGTGCGCGTGCAGCTCGACGACATCTTCGCCGGTGAACGAGTGCGGAGCCGCGAAGCGCACGGCGAGTCCACGGTCGAGCGTTGCGCCGTCCTCTGCGCGGAATGCGACGCCGTGGAAGTAGCGCTTCCTGAGCCGCTTGCCGGTCAACGCGAGCGCGATCTGCACGCTGCGCGGCCCCGAAAGGCGCACGACCCCGATGCCGCCTGCGCCCGGCGCGGTGGCGATCGCGGCGATGGTCGCGGTCGCGGCGGCGCTGGCTGGCGGTACGAGCATCAGACCCGGGCTTTTTTCGCCGCCTCGCTGCCCACGCGCTTGGTGATGATCCACTGCTGCAGCAGCGACAACCAGCTGTTGACCGTCCAGTAGAGGGTCAGGCCCGCCGGCGCGAACGCGAACATGACCGCGAAGATCAGCGGCATCGTTTTCATCATGCGCTGTTGCATCGGGTCCATACCGGGCGCCGCGGGCGACAGCCACTGGGTCACGAGCATCGCCGCGCCATTCAAGATCGGCAAAATGAAGAACGGGTCGGGTGCGGACAGGTTCTGGATCCAGCCGAAGAACGGCGCCTGGCGCAGTTCGACGCTCTCCTGCAACACCCAGAGCAGCGCGAAGAAGATCGGCATCTGGATGAGGATCGGCAAACAGCCGCCGAGCGGATTGATCTTCTCCTTCTTGTAGAGCTCCATCGTCGCCGCTTGCAGTTTCTGCTTATCGTCCGGATAGCGTTCCTTAAGCGCCTCGAGGCGCGGCTGGAACTGCTTCATCTTCGCCATCGAGCGGTACTGCGCCTCGGATGGCTTGTACAGCGCGAGCTTGATCAGCAGCACGAGCAGGATGATCGCGAGGCCCCAGTTGCCGACAAGCTTGTGCAGCTGCACGAGAATCCAGTGGATCGGTTCGGCGATGACCGTGAGGATGCCGTAGTCGGCGGTCAGTTCGAGACCGGGCGCGACGCCGGCGAGTTCGCTCTGCAGCTTGGGGCCGACCCACAGACGTGTCGACACGGTGGTCGACTGGCTCGCGGGCACGACGAATGCCGGCGAGACCGCGCGGATCAGGTAGCGCGGCGCGCCGTCATTGCCGACGACGAGCGTCGACAGCTGGTCTGCCTCGGTCGCCGGCGGAATCCACGCAGCGAAGAAGTAGTGTTGCAGCATCGCCGACCAGCCGCCCGTCGCGTCCTTCTTCAGCGGAGCTTCGGCAAACTTCGCGAACGCGAGCTTGTTGAACTTGTCCTGCGGGCTGTACCAGGCTGCGCCCGCGAACGCATACGCTTCTGAGTTGTACACCGAGAACAGGCCGCCCTTCGCGACGACCGGCGGCACGCGCTGCAGCTGGCGGTATTCGCTGCCGCTCCAGGCGGTCGCGCCGCCATTCGTGATCTCGTCGCGCATCTCAATGAGGTAGCTGCCGCGCGTGAAAATGTATACTTTTCTCACGCTCAGGCCGGAAGCGTCCTTCCAGGTCAGTGGTACCTCGATCTTGTCCTCGCCGGTAGCGAGCGTGTAGCTGCTCTTCTCGCCGGCGAAGATCGCGTTGTGATTGGGCGCGGGGCCGGCGCCGCTGATGAAGCCGCTCTGTGCCACGAAATAGTGTTCCGCGCCGTCGTCGAACAGATGGACCGGTGTCGTCTTGTCCTTCGGATCGACCGGATAGTTGAGCAGGCTCGCGCCGACGAGGCTACCGCCCGTCGCGCTGATCGTCACGTGCAACACGTCGGTCTGCACGTCGATCCGTGGCGCGGCGTCGTTGGTCGCCGCGCCCGCCACGACGCTTGCTGTGACGGCCGGCTGCACGCTCGATGGCACTGTGCTGGGGACATCCGCCGGATTCTGGCCGGCGGGGGTCGCGATCGGCGACGGGGCTCCCGGCAACGTCGTCGCGTTGGTGCCGGTCGGCGACGGCACGGCGGGCGCATCGTAGTCCTGCTGCCATGCTCCATAGAGGAAGTAGCCGACGAGCAACAAGGCGAACAACAAAACGGGACGGGTGTTGGTCATGGTCGATAGGCGTCAAATTGAAACTGCTGACAGGTAGCGCGCAGTGTCCGTGAGAGAGCGTGAGTGCCGTCGCTGTGCCGCAAAGGTGCGCGACGATGCAGCTGTGCGGGCGCACGATGAGGGTTTCAAGCAGGTGCATCAGTTGCCGGGCCGCGCATTGTGCCGGGCGTCGTGCCTTCATTCAATGGCGCGGTTGGCGGCGGCAACGACCATGGCATGCTCGCGAGCCCGCGCCAGAGCAGCAGCAGCTCTGCGCGCAGGACACGGTTGTCCTGGGTCGCCGACGCGGTTCGCGCGATGATCAGCACATCGAAGCAGGGAAGGTTGCTACGCTGCAACCGGAACGTCTCGCGGATCTGGCGGCGGATGCGATTGCGCACGACGGCGTGTTTGGAGACGCGTCGCGAAACGGCCATGCCCAGGCGCGCCGATGCCGCCTCGGTAGACCGGTATTCGCAGTGGAAGTATTTGGTCGCGAGGCGGCGACTGCTCTTGCGCAGCGCGCTGAAATCGCCCGGCCGCAACAGTCGGGCACTGCGCGGGTGCTCGTGCAGCGCCCGCGCATCCGTCATCGAGGAGACCTCGATGCTTACGGGATGAGACGCTTGCGACCCTTCGCGCGGCGCGCGTTGATCACGGCGCGACCGCCGCGGGTCTTCATGCGCGCACGAAAGCCGTGCGTACGGGCGTGCTTGAGGTTGCCGGGCTGGAAAGTGCGCTTGGTCGCCATGACGGTCTTCGAGATTCGGGGGCAAAAGAAGCGGAATTCTAGCCAAAATGCCGTTGTGGTGTCAATCGGCTACGGGTTGGCGCCTTGGGCGGCGCGACGTTAAACTCGCCTGCCGTCGTGCCTCTCGGCCGGACCTCACATCGACCGTTTCTCTAATCCAGCGCGCGCGTTCGCGCGCCGTGGAGGTGATACCGTCGCATCGCGGCACGGGCTTGCTGCAGGATTTTGAAAAAAGGCTGGACGTTGATGAGCGAATTGTGGCGCCGCTGCCTGGAACGCCTCGCGGGCGATTTCAGCGTCGAGGAAATGCATACCTACCTGATGCCGCTGCAGCCGATCGAGGATGCAGATGGACTGCGCCTGCTCGCTCCGAATGAGTACACGCTCGACGTCGTGCGCGCGGAGTTTCTACCGCGGATCAATGCGGTGCTCCAGCATCTGCAGGGTTCCGCGGTCAAGCTGCGCCTCGAGGTCGGCACGCTCCATCGCAAGGTCACGCAGCGCGTGCACGTAGCGCCACACGCCGCGCCGGAAGCGGCGTTCTTCGAGTCGAATCTTGACCCGCACTACACGTTTGAGACGTTTGTCGAAGGCAAGTCGAACCAGCTCGGCAAGGCTGCCGCGACGCAGGTCGCGACCAATCCCGGACACGCCTACAACCCGCTGCTGCTGTACGGCGGCACCGGGCTCGGCAAGACCCACCTGATGCACGCGGCAGGCAACCTCATGCGCGCACTGAACCCCGCGACGAAGGTGATGTACCTGCGCTCGGAGCAATTCGTGCGCGAGATGATCCAGGCGTTGCGCACGAAGAGCATGGACGATTTCAAGCACCGGTTTCGCGCGGTCGATGCGCTGCTGATCGACGACATCCAGTTCTTCGCGGGCAAGGATTCCACCCAGGAGGAATTCTTTCACACGTTCAATGCGTTATTCGAAGCCAAGCAGCAGTTGATCCTGACCTGCGACCGCTACCCGAAGGAGGTCGACAACCTCGAACCCCGGCTCAAGTCGCGGCTCGGCTGGGGCCTGTCGGTCGCGATCGACCCGCCGGATTTCGAGACGCGCACGGCAATCCTGCTGAGCAAGGCGGCGGCGCGCAGCATGGAAATGCCCGAGGCCGTCGCCCACCTGATCGCTCGCCGCATGCGCTCGAACGTGCGCGATCTGGAAGGTGCACTCAACACGCTGGCCGCGCGCGCGAACTTCCTCGGGCAGCCGATCACAAGCGAATTCGCGCTCGAGACACTGCGCGACCTGCTGACCGTGCACGCGCAGGCGATCACCGTGTCGAACATCCAGAAAACCGTCGCCGACTACTACCAGTTGCGTCTGTCGGATCTGCTGTCGATGAATCGAAGCCGGTCTCTCGCGCGACCTCGACAGCTCGCCATGGCGCTCGCCAAGGAACTAACCGAACACAGCCTGCCCGAGATCGGAAGGGCCTTTGGCGGACGCGATCACACGACGGTGCTGCACGCCTGCCGGACGATCCGGGATCTGTGTGCGATCGATGGAAAATTGCGCCAGGATTGGGAGAAACTGCTACGCACGCTGACGGAGTAGGATATCCTGTGGATAATCGCGGCGAGGTCAACGGCCTGCGACTTATCCACAGGGAGACACGCTTGCTGGATGGGTAGATATCCCGAGGGGAAATTACGGTCAAGCTATTGAAAATATTTAGCTTTGTGCTTATTTTTTGATTGTGCACAGGCACTATTACTACAACATCTTATTCCTTTATCAATAAAACAAAACAGTAGACGGACGGACGATCCCCATGCGTTTCAGCATTCAACGCGAAGTGCTCCTCAAGCCATTGCAGCAAGTCGTCGGTGTCGTGGAACGGCGGCAAACGCTGCCGGTCTTGGCCAACCTCCTCGTCGTCGCGGGGGCGAAGCAGGTGACGTTCACGGGAACCGATCTCGAAGTCGAGATGTCAGCGACCGCGCTGGCAGACGACATCCAGCCTGGCGAGGTGACGATCCCCGCGCGCAAACTGTTCGACATCTGTCGCGCGTTGCCCGATGGCAGCCGGATCGACTTCAAACTCAATGGTGATCGCGTGGGCGTGAGCTCGGGACGCAGCCGGTTCACGCTGGCGACGCTGCCCGCCGCGGAGTTTCCGGTGATCGACAATATAGAGCTCGCCGAGCGCGTAAGCCTGCCCGAGGCGACGCTCAAGGAGCTCATGGACCGCACAGCGTTTGCGATGGCACAGCAGGACGTTCGTTACTACCTCAACGGCCTCCTGCTCGACCTGCGCGAGAACACGCTGCGCTGCGTCGCGACCGACGGCCACCGGCTCGCGCTCGTCGAAACACCGCTAGCGGCCGGCGTCGCCGCACATCGCCAGATTCTGATTCCGCGCAAGGGCGTCCTCGAACTACAGGGGCTGTTCGAGTCGGGCGATGGCAGTGTCGAATTGGAGTTCGGCCGCAATCACCTGCGCGTCAAGCGTGGCGACGTGACGTTCACCTCCAAGCTCATCGACGGACGCTTCCCGGACTACGAGGCGGTCGTGCCGATTGGCGCAGACAAGGAAGTGCGCGTTGCACGCGAAGCCCTGCGTGGGGCGTTGCAGCGCGCGGCGATTCTGTCCAACGAGAAGTATCGCGGCGTGAAACTCGAGATCAGCCCGAACAAGCTGCGCATCATCGCGCACAATCCCGAGCAGGAGGAGGCGGTCGAGGAAGTCGAGGCGAAGACCGTGGTCAGCGACCTCGGCGTCGGATTCAACGTCAACTATCTGCTCGACGCGCTGAACGCATTGTCGGGTGACGAAGTGCTGATGTGCCTGCGCGACGGCAACTCCAGCTGCCTGTTGCGCGCGCCCGAGAACGACCTCGCGCGGCACGTGATCATGCCGCTGCGCCTTTGACGGGGAGGGTGCCGCCGCGCCGCGGACGCGTTAACCCTGCTGCCGGAATCCTACCGTGCAGTTGAGAGAGCTGCGCATCGAGAATCTGCGCAACATCACGGATATGACGGTCGAGTTTGCGGCCGGCCTCAATGTCATCGAGGGCGCCAATGGTGCGGGCAAGACCTCGATCGTCGAGGCGGCGCACCTTTTGTCGCACGGGTCGAGCTTTCGGGCGCACAAGGCAGACCTGCTGCTGCGGCGCGGCGCGGAGGCGCTTTCGCTATTTGGTGTCGTCTCCTCGGCGGGTAACGAGCATCGTCTCGGTCTGTTGCGTCGCGCGGGGCGCTGGCAAGCGCGTCTCGATGGTGCTGCCTCAACCGCACTCTCGGAACTGTTTGCGACCTGCGCAGTAGTCTGTTTCGATCCAGGGAGCCATTCGCTCATTTCGGGTGGCGCCGAGGGGCGACGCGGGTACCTCGACTGGGGATTGTTCCACGTGGAACCTGGGTTCGGCGATTGGTCGAGACGGTATCGACGAGCCCTGCGTCAACGCAACGCGGTGCTCAAAAAGCAAGGATCCGCTGACGAACTCGCGGCCTGGGCCGCCGAGATGGCGAGCGTCGCGGAGCCGATCACCCGCGCCCGAGAGAAATACATCGACGATCTCACGGCTGCCCTGGGACCTCTGTTCGCGCGCCTGCTTCCCGAACTCGGCGAGCCCGGGCTTCGGTTTCGGCCTGGATGGACGCGCTCGGAAGCCCTCGACCGGGTCTTGGCACAGGGGGAGCCCCGCGATCGCCTACTCGGCCACTGCACACGCGGGCCACACCGGGCGGACTGGACGCTGTCGTTCGAGGCGGCGCCGATTCATGAGCAGCTTTCGCGCGGGCAGGAGAAACTCTGCGCGATTGCGTGCCTTCTCGGGCAAGCGCAGCTTTATCGTCGCGCGCGTGGGGAGTGGCCGATCATCGCGCTCGACGACTTTTGTTCGGAGCTCGACACCCCACATCAAGAGGAGTGCCTCGCGGCTCTCGCGGATAGCGGCGCCCAGATCCTCATGACGGGGACCGAGTTTCCTACGGCGCTCCTCGCACGTTTCCCGCCTTCCCGTAGGTTCCACGTGGAACAGGCCAAACTGCGAGCCTTGCTATAATCGACCGATTGTCCTCGCCCCGCGATTCCTCCTCGAGTAGAACGAATGTCCGAACAGCCCATCCATCAATACGACTCCAGCAGCATCAAGGTCCTCAAGGGCTTGGAGGCCGTCCGCAAGCGCCCGGGCATGTACATCGGCGATACGGACGACGGGACAGGACTGCATCACATGGTCTTCGAGGTCGTCGACAATTCGATCGACGAAGCGCTGGCGGGATTCTGCGACCGCGTCACGGTCACGATCCACACCGACGGCGCGATTACGGTCGTCGACAACGGGCGTGGCATTCCGGTCGACATGCATCCCGACGAGGGCCGATCAACCGCCGAAGTCGTCATGACGGTGCTCCATGCGGGCGGCAAATTCGACGCAAATTCCTACAAGGTTTCGGGTGGCCTGCACGGCGTGGGCGTTTCGGTCGTCAACGCGTTGTCCGATCAGCTGCTGCTGACGATCTGCCGCGACGGCTACGAATACGAGCAGGAATATCAGCTCGGCGAACCGAAGTACCCGCTCAGGCGCGGCGAGCCGACGACACGCCGCGGCACGACCGTGCGCTTCCATCCGAGTCCTGAGATTTTCACCAATACCGAATTCCACTACGACATTCTCGCCAAGCGACTGCGCGAACTGTCGTTCCTCAATTCGGGCGTCAAGATCGAGCTGCGCGACGAGCGCTCGGACAAGCATGACCTGTTCGAGTACGAAGGCGGAATCCGCTCGTTTGTCGAGCACCTCGCACACCTAAAAACCCCTTTACATCAAAAGGTTATCACCTTCAGCGCGCAGCACGAGAGCACCACGGTCGACGTCGCGATGCAGTGGACCGACGCCTATCAAGAGGCGACTTTCTGCTTCACCAACAATATTCCGCAGAAAGACGGTGGTACGCATCTCGCGGGCTTTCGCGGCGCACTGACGCGAACGCTTTCGAACTACATCGAGAGTTCCGGACTGCAGCGGACTGCCAAGGTCGCGCTCGCGGGCGACGACATGCGTGAGGGCTTGATCGCGGTGTTGTCGGTGAAGGTGCAGGACCCGAAATTCTCATCGCAGACGAAGGACAAGCTCGTCTCGTCCGAGGTCAAGGG
>JBDTYX010000029.1:0-21576 GCA_040005435.1 Rudaea sp.
AGCACTATCAGGAGGCAGCCGAGCGAGCGCGGGCAGGGTCTCCAGATACTGCGGCTGAGGCTATCGCTGAGGCAGTCTCGGACTGCCTGCAGAAAGATGTTGCGCATCGTGCAGCCGAGGACGCAAGACCAAGTCAGCCGGTTTAGGAAGGACTGTTATCTGTCTAGCGCTCAGACGGCGGGTAAACCGTAATCCGCTCAGGCTGAGCAGATTGTTTGCAAGAATCAGCGCGTCGGATTCAACCCTGGTCAATTGAGGCACAATGCTCATGCGGCCAAGTCGGCCGCTAGGAGAGGACTATGACTGCGGAATCGTTAATCGTGTTCTTGATTATTGGCGCATTGGCGGGATGGCTGGCGGGCGTGGTGGTCAAGGGCCATGGGTTCGGGTTAGTGGGAAATATCGTGGTCGGAATCGTCGGCGCGTTCATAGCGGGCCTTCTACTGCCCACTTTGGGCCTGGGGCTCAACGGAATCGCCGGCAGCATCATCTACGCTGCTATCGGCGCTATCGTATTGCTGCTCTTGATAGGATTGGTAAAGCGGGCTTAAGACGCTGCGGCGCCGGCGGTTTCGCCGGCGCCGTCCCATCAGCGCTGGCACTTACCGCCATCGATGACCCTCAGCATTGTTTGAATATCGGGCCTGATCTTCATCGTGGCGTTGCGCGCGAATGCCTCCATGATCATCTTCGCATCTTCGCGCCGGCGGGCGCGTTTGGCTCGGTTGGGCGCAGACTCGGCGAGCATCGCGCTCCAGGTCATGTTCGGGCCGATCTTGGGGTTATCAGCCATGGCTAACGTGAAGCTGATTGCCTTGGCGAGCGCGGCGAGGGCGTACGTGTGGATCAGGTGTAGCTCGTTGTAGTGGTCGATCTCTTCGGTGGTCACTTCTCACCTGCTTTTGGCTTCGATTTGTGCAAGCCCGGCCTGAACCGTGCGAAGGAAGTTCTGGAACTCCGGCGTCCCGCCGCCGAAGAACACCGGATTTCAGGTTCACCGCGGGGCCTGGGTTCGTGACCGACCCAGGTTGCCCTGTGGCGCTCTGAGCGGGCTTGGACGGCGTTCCGCTGCTGGACGTGCCAGAGCTAGCCTTCGCGGTCGCGGCAGCCTGTGCCGTCGCCTGGGCGGCGATTGCGGCGAGCCGTTTTCGCTCAGTTCGTCCTCGCGTCGGATGAGATTTCCGCTACGTTTGCTTGTCGGTGTGTGGATCTTGTCAGCCACGATTGACTCTCGCGCGGCCTCTTGCTCGATCTCGGCACATGGCGAGGGCAACTAGCGCTAACACCGCCGCGCATGCTGCAACCGCAATCTGCTTTTTCAACGAACTAACCTCTCCACGGCTGACGCCTTGTGTTCAATCGCCAAAATGCGCATACCTTAGGGTCATCCGAATGTCGGCGTGCCCGAGAAGTTCCCGCACAGTATTCAGGTCGCGCCCGCTGTAACAAGTCTCGACGCAAACGTATCAGCATCACGCTGAATACAAACGCTCACCTGATTGGCCATGCACTCGCACGGAACGGGCAAGTGACTCAGGATACCAATGCGATTGATTCATGCGCTTCTGCGCCATCAGTCCCTCCCGGTGCCCCATATCAACGCCACTGCGACAGCTCCACCGACGATTCCTCTCGGTCAGCAAACGACCCCCCAGACCATATTGACTGGAGGCTCTTCGCCCACGGGAACGATGACTTTTCGGGTATTTAGTCCAAACACGCCCGCGCGCACCGGCCTACCTCTTTTCGTTGCCCAGACTGCCGTAAACGGAAACGATGCTTACCTATCGCCCCCGGATGTGCTGACGATGATTGCGCGTACTCGTGAGATGCGGTGTACAGCGGTGATGCAGCAAACCTAAGCTCGTCGAGTGCCTGTTAGGAAGCAGCGGATGTTCAAGACCAGCGTTGTCGGTGTCGCTGCGCCGACACAGCCCATTTTTTTGGGGTTGTCTGGATATTTCCTCTTGCTGTTGTCTATCCTCTGCTGCGCTTTCATATCAAGGAGGCTATTCTAAATTCGCATGCCAACGCTCTGGTAGTGCGTCAAAATATCGGCAGGTGGTCGATTTGCGCACCGCCTCGCCGTGCTGCCCGATGTGTGCCGGCCGTGTACGTGACTCCATTACAAACTTTGCAGGTTCGAAGAGTTGAAACTTCGCGTCGATGGACAAACGGAATAGCAGCAGAAAGCTCCGCTGGTACGTTGTCTGCCTGACAACTCTCTTTGCTGCCTGCGCCCTCGCCGCATCGCATGAGGCGATTCTGAATGATCTTTGGGGCGCGGTACTGTTGTATCGATCAATCCCTCTCGCGGCCATCGGGTTTGTCGCAACGAACCTATTGGCGATACTAGGAAAGTTCGACAGCCGGCGACTACTGGCGGGCTACCTCAGCATCTGGTGCCTAGGCTTCGTTGTACTGTTAATCTTGGCCGCACTGTCGGACATCAAGTCGCTATGGGTCGTGGCGATTGGGGACGGCGCCCTACTCGTCATCGTGTTGTTCCCTGCGCTCCCCTACCTTCGCAGACATCCGAAGGACGACCAAAAGCCGCCATCCGATCCAAGCGATTCAGAGGCATAGCTATCCTATACCAGCCGGGCCTTCGCGTTGGCTGCGCATTGTCTTCCCGTGGTCCAGTGGACCGCCGCGGCGAGTCCACGCTAACCTAAGTCCAATCGCGGCAGCGGCCGCGCACCAAACCACATGACAACCGAATCTATGAAAGCCGTACCAGCTCTTGAGGACGTTAGCGTCCCAACCCGCTACAAGCTATCCGCCATGTGGGTCTCAGTGATGTTCTGCTACATCTACGCTGACTACTTCGAGCTTTATGTCCCCGGCAAGCTTCAGGGAATGATTGCCGGCCGAATGGATCCACTCGGCCCCGTGACTCAGGGGGTGCTCGCTGGCACAGCTGCGATGCTCGCATTGCCGAGTCTGATGATTCTACTTTCCATTGCATTGCCGCCCCGCCTATGCCGCTGGCTAAATGTTGTGGTCGGCATCGTTTACACGTTAATCCAGCTTCTTGTTATTTCGGGAAGTGGCTGGGCCTTCTACGTCGCATTCGGCATTTTGGAAACGGCGCTGACGGCACTAGTTGTATGGACCGCATGGAAATGGCCCAGGGTCGTGCACGGCGCAGTCTGACTATTCGTTCAAATGGAGATGATCGTTTGTGCTACTCCGCCGGAGTCAAAGCCGAATACAGGAAGTACGAGCGCGCGGGCGCGACCAAGCGCTGAGGAAGCTGCGCATGAAGGCTGCTTGATTCTGAGGGCCTGATTACGTGGAGGAGTAACAAGCAACAACGAAGCGCGTCGCGCATCGTGATCGCGGTGCTCGTCATCGTTGCAGTCGGCGTCCTGGCCTTTTTGCGATGGCAGCAGTCACGTCACGAAGTGCAAGCGGCCGAGCAAACACGGCTGCAGGAAGCTACGGCGGAGACTGAGAAGTTGGACGATGTTTCGGGCCGCTATTTTGCTGCGGAGTCTTGCGCGGTCAAGGTCGAAACCCTCCGCTGCAGGATCGTTTGGTGTCTTTAATTTTCGATCCGACTACCGCCAGGCAATCCCAGCTCAGAACGCGCTGCGAATGTCTGTACGGTAGCGGCATAGCGTCGGTCGCCGACATGGTGCGCACGCGCGGCATGCGGCGGCAGTTTCAATGTCACATTGCGTCCCTTTCTCGTCCGGCGATTCGCACGAGAGCGCCGACATAACGAGCAGCGCCAATTGTATACCTCGGCAACGACGAGGCATGACGCTTGCAGGCCAGTTCCACCATGGCACCGCCTGGCCCGCTAACGGACGAAGAGAAGAAGTGGTTGCTCATTTTGGCGACCGAGAGAAAAGCGGCGTTGGCCACCACAATGCCGCGCCTGGTACAGGTAAACCTGATGCACCGGGGCTTTGCGCTCGTAGCTCACGGGGTTCCGCGAGTTTCCACGGAGGGAAAGGTCGCGCTGCTGAGACTAATTCTCCGCTAGGCTAAAGCGCTGAACAATCGCCGTCGCTTGGCGCTTCGCCGAATCGTCGCACGCACCTACCCGGATGCCCGGACAAGAGCGTCGACCCTACCCCGCGTCCTCATATCGGCCTGATCTCGATCTCTGATGGCACGGGCATTGGATTGGGACAGCGCTTGACCCACGCAACCGCCTCTTCGACAGATGGCAGCTCCCAGAGCCAATAGCCCGCCACGAGATCTCCGCTGAAAGGCCCGTCAACGACGGTACGAGACTTGCCATCGAAGTGCACTCGCTTTCCCTCTCGGCTCGGGCGCAGGCCGTCGCAGTCTTTCATGACACCCGCGTTCTTGAGTTCTTCGTTGAAGACCTCCATCGCAGCCATCTCATCCTTCAACTCCGAACTACTCATCGCTTCCAAACGGGCCTCGAGATCGGGATTGGACTTGACCAATATCATGAACTTCATATTTTAGCTCCGCGATTTACGTTCGATGATTTTCCAATTGTCGAACTGAATGCATACCCAATCTTTTGGTTGAGCGGCCCGCTGCGCAACCTCCTACGCAATTTTCTGCATATCTAACAACGTTGACGGGATTGCGACGAAGTCATCTGCAAGGTTGCAAGCGCGCCTTATCCCCGTCCGTTGTCCTTGAAGATGCTGTGACAGTGTCTATCCGCTTCCGAGGCTACCGCTGGTAGCCCCGAGAGCCGCCACTGACGGGTCATAGCGGGTAGCTGGTCGAACTGAGCATCGCCGGGGCTGCGGAACCTGTGGGCCACAAGCCCGCGGGCCTCGGCCGGGAAGTTTGCGTACCGTCGTTACGGCGTTTGCGACGCGGGAATGGCAAGCCCGATCAGAAGGATCGCGGTATAGCCGATGACGATAACCGCGAACGCGATCGCGACCAGACGCTTCGTCGACATGGACTTCGTTGGCTCCCTCATTTCTGTTGCCTCTCCAGTATTTGTGAAGACGGTGCGACCCTGCGAATGCACCGCACCTGACCGCCTCGTACGGGATTCACTGCGCCGTCAGCATGCGGCCCGTCTATTTTTTTCAACCTGCCGTCTGACGAAGAGAATTGGCATGGGAAATTTACGGAAGGGCCGAAACGAGGTGAAAAGCGCAGTGAAGGAGGTTGCAGGGAAGGCGACCGGAAATCGGCTGCGCGAAGCGGAAGGCAACATCGAAAAGAAAGCTGGCAAGGTGCAAAACGCAGTCGGCAAGGCTGCGGATAAAGCACGCGACGAGCTCAATAAATGCTCCAAGTAACGACTAACCCGGCGGCGCGTCACTCTGAGCTGACGCGCTGCTCGATCGTCAACCGCCGCGGCGCACGCCCCACAGTCATTGCCAAGGGGCTGCACTCATGCTTTGCTAGTGCTCCTCGGCCTGGCGAAGGAGAGATCGCGCGCGACTCGCGGCCTCATCCGAGTATATTCATCACTCTCGAACCAGAAAAGCCCTGACCGCTGTGCGCGATTCCGATGTGCTATTCCGCACAAATCAGAGCTGACTACAGAAACACGTACGCGCTTGGGGCGCGGACGTTAGCCCGCAGGACTACTTCCGACTCTATGGGGACCGATCGCACGGGGTTGCAGGCTCTGATTCCCAACGCGATGAATGCGACGATTGCCGCGTCCGAACCGGAGCGAGAGATCGCTGGTTTGATGGCCGGTCACGACAAGCAGCAGGCCGTCAGGCTCGAACAAGAGGTGTTCAAGGAGCGCAGACTGTCTCGCGCTACTCAATGCAAGTCTTCTGATGGTGTGCTCTGTTCGCTGCGTGCGGGCCTCCGCCGTGGCAACGGCCGACTCAATAAACGGGGATGACGATGGCGATGTCCAATCGAGCGGAAGGCGAACCGGCCGTCAGTGGGCCTGTTGTAGGCTGGAAATCGCTGTTCGCGAAGGAAGACTGGTGGGCGATCTGGATCGGCCTCGGACTGGTCGTCGCGGCCGTTGTTGCGTTCTCCGCGGGCGGCAGCCTGAAATGGGTTGCCGTGACGCCGCAAAAATGGTCGACGCTGCCCGAGATCGTCGCCCAGCTGCAGGCCAACGCGCTACGCTATCTATGCCTTCTCGTCCTCTGGTCGGTCTTGTTCGGCATCGGGATCAGATCGCTGGGTATGCGGCTCGCCGCGTTCATTCCGGCTTTCGCGATCGTCTTCGTCGTCTCGGCGCTCATCTACACGCTCGGCGCGTGGGACCAGGCCTCGCGCTACAACCTCGAGCCGCCGCTCGTCGCGCTGGTCGTCGGGCTCGTCATATCGAACGTCTTTGCGCTTCCGCAATGGTTCCTGAGCGGCCTGCGCGTTGAGTTCTACGTCAAGACCGGCATCGTCCTGCTCGGCGCGGGGCTGCCATTCACGCTGATCATCTGGGCGGGTCCGGTCGCGATCGTGCAGGCGGCAATCGTATCGCTGATCACTTTCGGCGTGATCTATTTCGTCGCGGTGAAATTGGGGCTGGATCGCCGCCTCGCCGCGACGCTCGGTGCAGGCGGCGCGGTATGCGGCGTCTCCGGAGCGATCGCCGTGGCCGGCGCGGTCGGCGCCAAGAAGGAAGACGCGCCGATCGCGATCACGCTCGTGATCTTCTGGGCGATCGTGATGATCTTCTTTCTGCCCCTCGTTTCGAAGGCACTCGGCCTGTCGACCGGCGTGGCGGGCGCATGGATCGGCACCTCGGAGTTCGCCGACGCGGCCGGTTTCGCCGCGGCGCAGGCCTACGGCGGGTACGCAGGCCAGCCGGGCATCGCGGGCACCGCCGATGCCGCCGTACAGGCGTTCACGCTGATGAAGGTCATCGGGCGCGACGTATGGATCGGCGTCTGGGCGCTCGTGCTGTCGATCATCGCGACGACGCGCTGGGAGGCGACCGGCGTCCAATCGCGCGCGAATGCGGGCGAAATCTGGCGACGCTTCCCGAAGTTCGTGCTCGGCTTCTTCGTCGCATCCGCGATCATCACGCTCGTCGCGCACGGTTA
Source organism: Rudaea sp. (assembly GCA_040005435.1). Lineage (GTDB taxonomy): Bacteria > Pseudomonadota > Gammaproteobacteria > Xanthomonadales > Rhodanobacteraceae > Rudaea. The sequence continues at coordinate 6,972 of JBDTYX010000029.1, forward strand.
CAGCTACGACGAATACAAGAAGGCGCTGACCCCGAATCTCGTCGGCCCGCTCGTCGGCCTGCGCACCTGGGCGTTCACTTTCTGCTTTCTGAGCATCGGCCTCAGCACGCGCCTGCGCGACCTCGCCAACGCTGGCGCGCGGCCGTTCTACGCATTCACCGCCGGCGTAGCCGTCAACATCGTGCTCGGCTATGTGCTGTCGACGATCGTTTTCGCGTCGTTCTGGGAGCGCCTCGGGCAACCGACACCTTGAGCGCCCTGGACTCGTCGACGTCCTGCGCGCGTTGCACATGCTTCGACGGCGACGCACAGTCGTTCGAGTCGAACATCGCGGGATTGCGCGTGCTCGGCTCCGGGTTTGCTTCGGTGCGTGACGAAGACGGGCTCTGCGCGCGACACCTGCGTTTTGTCTCCGCGAGATCGACTTGCCGGGATTTCACGCCGCGCGTGGAAATCTCGACACCCAGCGCGATCGTCTGCGCTGTCGACGCGGGCTAGCCGGCACGCGGTAACCACACTTCGCCCATGCGGATCGTCACTGGTCTCCGTGATGCCGCCCGGGCTCAATCGCATGTACAACGTTTTTCTCGCTCCCGCAGGCTTTGACGCGGGTCGGCACTTCGCCGGCCCCCGCCGCGACAGCCGCGCAGAAAAAGCAGCCCGCGAGTTTCGCTGGCGGCTTCATAGCCCGAACGGATCGGGTGGCGTCAATCGAGAATCAATTCGGCGCGGGGCCGAACTTGTTCGCGCCGGGCGTACCGGCGATGAAACCGTTGAACACGAGGGCGATGATGCCGCCGACAGCCGGCACGAGTCCGATGAGGATCCACCAGGCTGACTTGTCGACGTCGTGCCAGCGCTTCGCGGCGATCGCGAGGCTCGGCCAGATGACTAGCAGGCTGGCAAGGCCGACGATGCCGCCGGGACCGCCGCTAGCAACGGCTTCACCGGTTTGCGGATTGACGCTCGCCATGCTGAATCCGAAGATCATGCCGATTACCGCGAACACGGCGATCACGAAATACCAATAGGTGGACCGACCCACGCGCCCCTCGAACGAAAACAACAATTGGCCCCAATTCATTTGTCGATCTCCAGGTGTGCAGGCATCGTTCGCGATTGCGCGACGTCGCCTGCAGAGGATGAGGATGCTCGACCTCGTACCCGCATGGCGGGCTTCGCGATCGACGTGGCCGGCGCAACACCGGTTTCCCGCGAAACTGCCGCGGCGATGCCCAGGAGGCCGCCGCGGTAGCTCAAATCCTCGAAAATCTTACTTCGCGCACTTGGCGAGCATGTGCTCGGTGATCGTCCAGACCATGCTCGAATCGAAGTCTGCGTCGTCGACTTCACACTCGGCATCGTCTTCGGTAACGACCTTGACGTCGTACTTCCCCGCCTCGATGCCGTGTAGCTTGAACTTCTCGCCGGGCTCCACTGTTTCCTCGCCGAGCTGGTCGGGGCCCCAGGCCTTCTGACTCGAAGCCGACAGGTAGAGGTGGTGGATCGCGGTCTTGGACTTGTTCGTGACATTGAGCTCGAGCGCGCTGGCCGACGAGATGAGGCCGAGCGACAGGACGCCGAAAGCAATCAGGGACTTCATGGGACATTTCCTTTTTGATGTGAGTAGAAGTTGTTTCCTTGGGCCGCCACCCTCGATAGGTTCACGGGTGCGCGCGCAGACGCTACTAATGCGATAACCGTGCCACCTGCTGGGTGCTGGTAGGCGGCGCGTCCCGGCTCGCGGCGAGCCGCGTGAGCGACGCAATCGTTCGAAGCGGCCTCCCGCGCGACGGCGTGCTCAGTCGCGATGTGACGCAAAGCGCCGCAGTTCGCAACGCGCCCGCGCGATCGCCGCGGGCAACGATTGCGGGATCAACCACGCGACGTGGGGCGCGAATTGCCCGATCGGCTCAAGTCGTCGCGCGCTCCGTTTGATCCGCGCGCGCTTCGATGTCGCGCATGGCGGCGCCGGCCGCATCATCGACACTCGCATAGTCGAGCGACGAAGCAGGCAACTCGCGCAATCGCGCCCGCCACAGCGCGTCGCGACTGTCCTCCTTGAGTCGCGCGAGACGTAGGCCGATGCCGCGCGCGGCGAGCCAAGCGGCGAATTCGGCGAGACTCTCGAGCGACGTGCTGTCGAGGTCGGGGGACTCCTCGAGACTCAGCACGACCTGGCCGATTTCCGGCGCAGCCAAGACGGCCTCGCGTGCGAGCGCGAACAGCGGGTCGGCATTGGCGAAGAACAGCGGCTCCTCGGGGCGCAGTATGAGCATTCCCGCGACGCGTTGCGCCTCGGCAGAGCCTGCGATGCCGATGAAATCGTGGGCGCCGCGCCTGCCGAGCTCCGAAATGCGCGGATTGGCCAGCGAACGCAGCAGCATCGCGAGACTGAATGCGATCGCGACGAGCAATCCGTCAAGCACGCCGAAGGCGAGCACGGCGACGACCGCCGCGAGCGCGACGAGACGATCGCGTTGCCAGAGGAAATACGGCCGGAACGTGCTCACACGGATCGACTTGCTGACCGCGTGGATCACGATCGCGGCGAGCACGGGCTCGGGGATGCGCTCGATCCAGCGCACGAACAGCAGCACCAGAACGAGAACGATCGCCGCTGCGCTGACGCCGGCGAGGCGCGAGCGGGCGCCGGCGGCGTCATTCGCCGACGTGCCGGAATAGCCGGCGCCGACCGGCGCACCCTGCAGCAGTCCGGAGATGAGGTTGGCGACCCCCAGCGCGATGAGGTCGCGGTTCGGCCGCACGCCCTCGTTGTGCCTGAGCGCGAACGTCCGGATCGAACTGCACGATTCGGCGTAGAGGATGAACATCAACGCGAGCGCGAGCTCGATGATCGAGGGCCACTGCTCCTGCGCCGGCAACACTACGGCGGGCAGCGCGAGCGCAAGTCGAATCTGCCCGGTCAGCGCGACGCCATGGGCATCGAGCCATGTCGATGCGGCGATGCCGCCGACGATCACGAGCAGCGTGCCGGGTACGCGTCGCACGCGCTCTAGCGCAAACAGGGCCAGCAGCGCGGCGACGCCGGTTGCGACGCTCGCGACATGCCAGCGGTCGATGCCGCGGAGGATTTCGAGCAGAAATGCAGCGATGTTCGAGGGCTGCACCTGGATCCCGGCAACGTGCGGCCACTGCCTGATCGCGATCACGATCGCGAGGCCGAACGCGTAGCCACGCAGCACGGGGCGTGCGATCAGGTTCGACATCGCGCCGAGTCGCAGACACCCCGCGAGCACGAAGAAGATGCCGGTGCAGATCACGAGGACCGCGGCGAGCGCCAGCCGCTGCGCGGGGTCGCCGGGCGCGAGAGCCAGTGTCGCCGCGGCGAGCACGGCGGCGGAAGACGACGTGGCGGAGACGATCGCATACGCGCTACGCCCGATGAGGCCATAGCACGCGAGACCCACGACGAGAGCGATCACGCCGGCCTGCGGCGGCAGGCCCGCGAGTTGCGCGTAGGCGACGCCTTCGGGCAGCAGCAGGCCCGCGATCGAGAGACCCGCGAAGACGTCGGCCAGCGGCCAAACGCGCGCTCGTGCAGTGGCCGGTTGCATCGTGATCGGACCTCAGCCTCTCGGGCGCGACGTTCGGGACGAAAAAATCGGCAGGCGGCTCCTCGACATGATTCGCCTTCGGTGGATTCTGCGTCTTTTCAGCCGATCCGTGTTGGACTGCCTGAGGATTCTGCGCTGAAGCGTGTTGTCGATTTCCGACGCTGGCGGGTGCTTCGACGCCGCAGCGCCGTCGCAGGCGCGACCCTCGGCTGCCAGGCCCAATGCCTCGCAGGCGTAGCAACGGCGAATACGTTCACGGTGAACACGATCACTGACGCGGTGCGGAATCCGGCCACCAAGACGCCTGCGACGAGGTCGACGCGACGACCCTGATATTCACGCCCAAATGCAGCCTGCGTGCCGCTGCAATCGCCACGCCATCACCGTCCGCGCAACAGCAACGTCACCTTGCCTCCGATATCGACGATCGAGGTTGTGAACCGTGTCGGCGTGGCCGACATCCGCGCGGCGCTGTTCGGCGCGCATGCGGACACTGCCCCGCACACATTTCACGCATGCTCGCGCGACGCACTTCCTGATCGAGCGCGTTGCGGGCTTTTCCCGTTCGCACAGTGCGCACGCAAGCGCATCAGTTGCAGCGGACACGAACGCGGCGACTCGCGCCGCGGGCTAGCCGAGCAACGCCCTGGCCTTCGCGCGCTGCAGCTCATCGCGCACGCGCGCGGCGTCCTCGAACTGCAGGTCCTGCGCATGCTTGTACATCTGCGCCTCGAGCTTCTTCAGGCGCGACGCGAGTTGCTCTGCAGAGAGCAGCGCGTAGTCGATCGCGGGCTCGCCGATCGCATGCGACCCGGCCTTGCCCCTGCCCGTGCCGTTGCGCTCGGCCTCGGCGTCGGCGCGCGCGCCCTCCATCACGTCCATGATCTTGCGCACGATCGACCTCGGCGTGATGCCGTGTTCGATGTTGTATTCGATCTGCTTCGCCCGGCGCCGGTCGGTTTCATCGATCGCGCGCTTCATCGAATCGGTCATGCGATCGGCATACAGGATCGCCTTGCCGCGCAGGTTTCTCGCGGCGCGACCGATCGTCTGGATCAGCGAGCCGGTCGAGCGCAGATAGCCTTCCTTGTCCGCGTCGAGGATCGCGACGAGCGACACCTCTGGCATGTCGAGTCCTTCGCGCAGCAGATTGATGCCGACGAGCACGTCGAACTTGCCGAGGCGTAGGTCGCGGATGATCTCGACGCGTTCTACCGTCTCGATGTCCGAGTGCAGGTAGCGCACGCGCGTGCCGTGTTCCTCGAGATAGTCGGTGAGGTTCTCGGCCATGCGCTTGGTCAGCGTCGTCACGAGCACGCGGTCGCCAAGCTTGACGCGCTCGTGGATCTCGCCGAGCAGGTCGTCGACCTGCGTGCGCACCGGGCGGATCTCGACCTCGGGATCGATCAGTCCAGTCGGGCGCACGACGAGCTCGACGATGCTGCCCTGCGAATGCTCCAGCTCGTAGCGCGACGGCGTCGCCGAGACGAATATCGTGCGCGGCTCGCGCGCCTCCCATTCCTCGAACTTGAGCGGCCGGTTGTCGAGCGCAGACGGCAGGCGGAAGCCGAATTCGACGAGCGTCTCCTTGCGCGAGCGGTCGCCCTTGTACATCGCGCTGAGCTGCGGCACCGTCACATGCGATTCGTCGACGACGAGCAGCGAGTCGGGAGGCAGGTAGTCGAACAGCGTCGGAGGCGGCTCGCCGGGCTGGCGGCCAGTGAGGTGTCTCGAGTAGTTCTCGATGCCCTGGCAGAAACCAATCTCCGCCATCATCTCGATGTCGAACTGGGTGCGCTGCTGCAGGCGCTGCGCCTCGACGAGCTTGTTCGCGCTGTAGAGTTGCTCGAGGCGCACCTTGAGCTCGGCCTTGATCGTCTCAATCGCGTCGAGCACAGTGCGCCGCGTCGTGACGTAGTGCGTACCCGGGTAGACGACGTAGCGCGGCACCTTGCGCAGCACCACGCCCGTAAGCGGGTCGAAGATCGCGAGATTGTCGACTACGCCGTCGAACAATTCGATGCGCAGCGCATCGGTCTCGTTCTCGGCCGGAAACACGTCGATCACGTCGCCGCGCACGCGAAAACTGCCGCGATGCAGCTCGTAGTCGCCGCGCTCGTACTGCAGCTCGGTCAGGTGGCGAATCAGCTCGCGCTGGTCTACGCGCTCGCCGCGCGCGAGGATCAGGCGCATCGACAGATAGTCTTCCGGATCGCCGAGGCCGTAGATCGCGGACACGGTCGCGACGATCAGCGCGTCCTTGCGCGACAGCAACGCCTTCGTCGCCGACAGGCGCATCTGCTCGATGTGCTCGTTGATGCTCGAGTCCTTCTCGATGAAGGTGTCGCTCGCGACGACGTAGGCTTCTGGCTGGTAGTAGTCGTAGTAGCTGACGAAGTACTCGACGGCATTCTTCGGGAAGAATTCCTTGAATTCGCCGTACAGCTGGGCCGCAAGCGTCTTGTTCGGCGCGAGGACCAGCGTGGGTCGCTGGATCGCCTGAACGACATTCGCGATCGTGAAGGTCTTGCCCGAACCCGTGACGCCCAGAAGCGTCTGGTGCGCGACACCCGATTCGAACCCGTCGATCAGGCTGCGGATCGCGGCAGGCTGGTCGCCGGCCGGCTGAAACGGGGATACGAGTTCGAACCGATCTGAAGCCATCGTGTGGGAAATCCGCTGGAGTGAGTGAATTATAGCCTCGCGCCGTTTGCATGAATCAGCGGCGCATGCGCGTTGCTGACAGTCCGTGTCAGCAGAGTCTTACGAGGCTGGGCGTAGGCAGGATATTGGGGCCGCCCGCGCCGATTCCTAGCATGGACGCCCTCACCATGGAGGGATGTGTCATGCACGGAAACCGCAGCGCAGCAGGCGTCACCCTCATCGAGCTGATCTTCACACTCGCGGTACTCGCGGTGCTGATGTCGATCAGCGCGCCGGCGCTCGGCGGCTTCGTCCAGGCTGCGCAAGCGCGCAGCGCGCGCGGCATGCTCGCGACGTCGCTCGCGCTGGCGCGCATGAGCGCGATCGCGCGCAACGTGCAGGTCAGCGTTTGCCCGAGCGTCGATCAGGCATCCTGCACGGGCGGGACCGCGTGGCAGGCGGGCTGGCTGGTGTTCGTCGATGCCAATCACGATGGCAAGCGTGACGTAGGCGAGTCGCTGCTAGAGGTCGTGGGTGCGCAACCCGGCATCGCGATCGCGACGACCGCGGGCCGCACCTCCGCGGGCTTTCGCGGCGATGGCAGCGCCGCCGGGATCAATCTGACTTTCACGTTGTGCGATCGTCGCGGCGCGGGCAAGGCGAGCACGTTCGTGATCAATAACGGAGGCCGTGTGCGCGCCGGCTTGCCGACGGCCATGCAATCCGCGACGGTGTGCGCCACGCTGCGCTAGATCTGCGTGATTGCGCGACTCCTGCCACGCACCCGCGCAAATTGCCGCATAGCATCGCCGCTTCGGCGAACTATCGACACTGCGCCTCTTGCCCTGGCCGCGTGATAGCGCGGGTTGGCACGCTGCGGCGCGCAGGGTAGTCTGTCCGACCGATTCGTTGCGCATCCCTTCAATGTACCCACCGACCGCCAACGGCGCGGAGCGCGAGACCTACTCCCCGAGCGATCTGGTCCGCCTCGCGCGCGACCTGCTCGAGGATTCGTTTCCGCTCGTCTGGATCGAGGGCGAGATCTCCAATTTCTCGCGCCCAGCGTCCGGCCATTGTTACTTCAACCTCAAGGACGCGAAGGCTCAAGTGCGCTGCGCGATGTTTCGCATGCGCGCGAGCCTGCTGCGCTTCAAGCCGGCCGACGGCATGCACGTACGCGCTCGTGCCAAGGTGACGTTGTACGAAGCGCGCGGAGAGTTCCAGATCGTCGTCGAGCACCTCGAAGAGGCTGGCGAAGGCGCGCTGCTGCGCGCGTTCGAACAGCTCAAGGCGAAGCTCGCCGCCGAGGGTCTGTTCGACGCGGCCGCCAAGCGTCCGATTCCCGCACTGCCGCGACGCATCGGCGTGATCACGTCGGCGACCGGCGCCGCGATTCGCGACGTGCTGAGCGTCCTCGCACGGCGCTTCCCGCTCGCGCGCGTCGACGTCCTGCCGGTTCCCGTGCAGGGCAAGGACGCGCCACCCGCGATCATCGCGATGCTCGATGCGGCCTCGCGTGCCGGCCGCCACGACGTGCTGCTGCTCACTCGGGGCGGTGGCTCGCTCGAGGACCTCTGGGCGTTCAACGACGAGGGCGTAGCGCGCGCGATCCGCGCGAGCGCCATTCCGGTCGTCAGCGCGATCGGCCACGAGGTCGACTTCACGATCGCCGACTTCGTCGCCGACCTGCGCGCGCCGACGCCTTCGGCGGCGGCCGAGCTCCTCGTCCCCGATGCCCAGGCGATTCGGCGGACGCTGCGACGCGAGCAAGGCATCCTCGCGCAGCTGCTGCAGCGACGGCTGCGCGACGATGCGCAAAAACTCGACCATGCGCATGCGCGGCTGATCACGCAGCATCCGCGCAATCGCCTGCGCGGTGGCGGCGAACGCCTCGCGCAGCTACGCGCGCGACTGCAGTCGCAGCATACGCAGTCGCGGATCAGGGTCCACAGCGACAGGCTCACTGAGCTGCGTCGTCGCATCTGCACGGCCGGCATTGGCGGCGTCGATGCGCGCCGCCGCAGGCTCGCCGATCTCGCGCGCACGCTCAACGCGGTGAGCCCGCTCGCGACGCTGCAGCGCGGCTATACGATCACGCTGGACCGAAACGGACGCGTCATGCGCTCGATCGAGCAGGCGCGTACCGCCGGTCTTCTCGACGTGCGCTTCGTCGATGGCAGCCTGCCGGTACGCCGCGAGTAGCGAGCGGCCGGCTTTCGGCCTGGAGCGACCTCGAGAACGCGGCGATGGCGTGCCCTTCGCAGACGTGCGTTCTTGTCGCCTCGAGATGAAGCGTATGGGCCGCCGCCGCGCACCCGATCGACTGTCCGACGCCGAATGTCGCGCGTCGATTGACGCGCGCGCGCGACGCCGCCCACAATCGGGGTACCGTCGTCTGGGGAGAGCGTCATGAAGGCTTCTGAGCTGTTCGTCCAAGCATTGGAGGCAGAAGGCGTCGAATACGTGTTCGGCATCCCGGGCGAGGAAAACCTCGACCTGCTCGAATCGTTGCGCAAGTCGTCGATCAAGCTGATCCTCACGCGCCACGAGCAGGCCGCGGGGTTCATGGCTGCGACCTATGGCCGCCTGACCGGCCGCGCCGGCGTCTGCCTCGCGACGCTCGGCCCGGGCGCGACCAATTTCGTCACCGCGGCGGCCTACGCGCAGCTCGGCGGCATGCCGATGATGATGATCACCGGACAGAAACCGGTCAAGGCGTCGAAGCAGGGACATTTCCAGATCGTCGACATCGTCGACATGATGAAACCGCTGACCAAATACACGCGCCAGATCGTCTCGGCCGACAACATCCCCGCACGCGTGCGAGAGTCGTTCCGCCGCGCCGAGGAGGAGCGTCCCGGCGCGACCCACCTCGAACTTCCCGAGGACATCGCGCGCGACGAGACCGACGCGATCCTGATTCCCGCGAGCTATCACCGCCGACCGGTCGCCGACGACAAGGCCGTCGCGCATGCCGCGCAGGCGATCCTCGCCGCGAAGAAGCCGATCCTCATGATCGGCGCGGGCGCCAACCGCAAGACCTCGAGCCGCATGCTGCGCGAGTTCATCGACAAGACCGGCATTCCGTTCTTCACGACGCAGATGGGCAAGGGCGTGGTCGACGAGACGCATCCGCTGTGGCTCGGCAACGCCGCGCTGAGCGACGGAGACTTCGTCCATCGCGCGATCGAGAACGCCGACTGCATCATCAATGTCGGCCACGACGTGATCGAGAAGCCACCGTTCTTCATGCGCCGCGGCCTGCGCACGGTCATCCACATCAACTACCTGAGTGCCGAAGTCGATACGGTGTACTTTCCGCAGATCGAGGTCGTCGGCGACATCGCCAACACGATCTGGCGTCTCGCGCAGACGGTATCCAAACAGCGTCACTGGGACTTCGCCTATTTCGATACCGTGCGCAAGCATCTCGACGCGCATCTCGCGGTCGGCAAGGACGACGCGCGCTGGCCGATCTACCCGCAGCGCCTCGTCGCGGACACGCGCAAGGTGACGCCCGACAACGGCATCCTGTGCCTCGACAATGGCATGTACAAACTGTGGTTCGCGCGCTATTACCGCTGCACGCAGCCGAACACCCTGCTGCTCGACAACGCGCTCGCGACGATGGGCGCGGGGTTGCCGTCCGCGATCGGTGCGAAGATCGTGCATCCCGATCGCAAGGTCGTCGCGGTCGCGGGCGACGGCGGCTTCATGATGAACTCGCAGGAAATAGAAACGGCTGTGCGTCTCAAGCTGGACCTCACGGTGCTGCTGCTGCGCGACAACGCCTACGGCATGATCAAGTGGAAGCAGGCGCACATGCATTTTCCGAATTTCGGCATGGATATGGGCAACCCCGACTTCGTCGCCTACGCGCAGAGCTACGGAGCGCACGGGCATCGCCCGGCATCCGCGGACGAATACGCACCGACCCTGAAGAAATGCCTCGACACGCCAGGCGTGCACCTGATCGACGTCCCGATCGACTATTCCGACAACGACCGCATCCTCAATCGCGAGATTCGCGAATTGAGTTCAAAGGTTTGAGAAGCGGCGACGGACCAAAAATGGGGTCAGGTACATTTTTGGCAGGTGAAGAAAATAAACCTGACCCCTTTTTTTGGTCACCGCAGGGGAGCTACCCATGAAGGCATACGCCGCGGAGTTTGTCGGTACGTTCTGGCTGGTGTTGGGCGGATGCGGAGCCGCGGTGCGGCGTTTCCCGCGCTCGGCATCGGCTTCGTCGGCGTCGCCCTCGCATTCGGCCTGACCGTCGTCACGATGGCGTACGCGATCGGACACATCTCGGGCTGTCATCTCAATCCCGCGATCTCGGTCGGCCTGTGGGCAGGCGGCCGCTTCCCCGCGAGCCAGCTGTTGCCGTACATCGTCGCACAGGTGCTCGGCGCGATTGTGGCCGGCGGCGTCCTCTACCTGATCTCGAGCGGCAAGGGCGGCTTCGACGTATCGGCGGGGTTCGCGACCAACGGATACGAAAACCATTCGCCGGGCGGTTATTCGCTACTCGCGGCGCTTGTTTGCGAGATCGTCATGACGATGATGTTCCTGATCGTAATCCTCGGCGCGACCGACAAGCGCGCGCCACAGGGATTCGCGCCGCTCGCGATCGGCCTGTGCCTGACCTTGATCCACCTGATCAGCATTCCGGTGACGAACACGTCGGTGAATCCGGCGCGCAGCACAGGTGTCGCGGTATACATGGGCAGTGCGGCGCTGTCGCAACTCTGGCTGTTCTGGGTCGCGCCAATCATCGGCGCCGTCATCGGTGCCGCGATCTACCGCTTCATCGGCATCGACGAGCGCGAAGGGTAAATGGGGTCAGGTTCATTTTTCGGACCCCTTTTCCCAGATAGGAAAATGAACCTGACCCCTTTTTAAAAAAAACCGGCAGCGCGCACTTCAAGAAAAAAGCGCACTCTGACCCCGATTTTCTGGACCCCGATTTTCTGACCCTTTTGGGAAGCGACCAATGCAATCACTACGAATGGCGCTGTTGGGCCTGGCACTACTCTGCAATGCAGCGCAGGCGGATATCGCACCTCTGGACAAAGCTCGCGCCGTCGTCGCGGACCTCGACCGGATCGTCGCACCGCATGGCGTACAGGCGTCGTACAAGCTGCGTATTGGCGGCATCGATCAGTGGGTGTATGTACGCGGCCAGGACCTGGCGAATCCGATCATCCTGTTCGTGCATGGCGGTCCGGCATCGCCGCTGGCGCCGACGATCTGGCAATTTCAGAGGCCGCTCGAAGAATATTTTACCGTCGTCAATTGGGATCAGCGTGGCGCGGGAAAGACCTATCTCGCGAATGACCCTGCGGCAGTAGCGGACACGATCCACATCCAGCGCTATGTCGACGATTCGATCGAGCTGGCACAAGCGATTGAGCAAAAATACAAGGCGAGGAAAGTCATCCTCATGGGTCATAGCTGGGGCACCGTCGTCGGAATGAAGGCGGCGCTCGCGCGGCCCGATCTCTTCTACGCATACGTCGGCATCGGCCAGGTCATCAATACGCGAACGAACGAGAAGCTGAGCTTCGAATTCGGCCTCGAAGAGGCGAAGCGTACCCACACCGCGGATGCGATCAAGGAGCTCCAATCGATCGCGCCCTACCCCGGCGACCAGCCGATCACGCGCGATCGCATCATCATTGCCCGGAAGTGGCCGCAATATTTCGGCGGCCTCAGCGCGTTTCGCAACAACTCGCAATACTACTTCGATGCGCCGCTGCTCTCGCCCGAATACGATCGCGAGGATGCCGCAGCGATCGATCAGGGCAGTCTGTTCACGCTGGACAAGATCCTGCCCGAGTTCCTCGCAGTCGATTTCACCCCGGTGCGTAAATTTCCGATCCCCCTGATCCTGTTCATGGGCCGCCACGACTACACGACGCCGTCGCAGCCCACCAGCGAATGGCTCGAATCCGTCAGTGCGCCATATAAGCGCGGCGTCTGGTTCGAGAATTCGGCGCACCTCATGCCCTGGGAGGAGCCAGGCAAGCTGCTGATCAGCCTCGTGACCTACGTCCGGCCGCTCGCCAAATAGCCGAGCGCGGTCAAAAAAATGGGGTCAGGTTTATTTTTCGCAGATAGGAAAATAAACCTGACCCCTTTTTTCGACCCCTTTTTTCGGACCCCTTTTTCGGAAGGCGCCTAGAGTCAGTCTTCGACGATCTTGAAATGCATCGCGCCGGCGGCCTTGCCGTCGATGAACAGATCGACGCGATAGGTGCCCTTTGGCCAGCCCTTGGTCGGCTTGGTCATCGAGAACGTCGCGACGTTGATGCCGCCCTTCACGGTGAGATCGACGCTGTCGATCTTGTAGTTGGCCGGCGCGGCGCCGTTCGTGTCCTCAGCGATCCACGACGAACTCAGCTTCGCGCCATCCGCGACCCCGACCAGGCCCGCGTGCAGGAAGATCTTCGGGGTATCTGGCTCGAAAGAGGTCTGCGAGTCGCCGTCTTCTGTGTCGGACAACGAGAAGTCGGCATAGTGCGGCGAGCCGGCCGAGGCAACGTTCGAAGCGATGAAAAGCGCGAGCAGCGCCGTGAGATTCTTGATTCCGTGCAATGCCATGATGTGGTGCCTCCTGTGGAAGACGAACGATACGATTGCCCGCGCCTCTTGCGGCGTTGCGCCGGCCGGAGAATGCTCGAGAAATCCGCAGCAAGAAACATGCCTTTGTTTGCCGGCTGTCGAGCTCAAATCTCGCCGCGCTCGGCCTGAAAATAAAAGGGGTCAGGTTCATTTTCTCAAAAAAATGAACCTGACCCCTTTTTTTTGGCCAAGCGGCCCTTGTGCGGTTCCCAGGCGCGCCACAGGCTGTGCGCAATGCCTAGCGAGGAAAGCGCCATGAATCGTCGTGCCGGATCTCTGCGATATGTTGTGATCATCGCCGGACTGCTGTGCTGGGTTGCACCACCCGTAGCCGGCGGCGCCGAACCGAACGTTGCCGCAAAGCGCGACGGCCGGCACGACTTCGACTTTGAAATCGGTTCGTGGACGACGCATCTCAAGCGCCGCCTGCATCCGCTGACCGGCACGAACGAATGGGTCGTGTACGACGGGACGACCGTCGTGAGCAAGGTCTGGGATGGACTCTCGAACCTCGTCGAACTCGAAGTGAGCGGCAGCGCCGGGCACATCGAGGGCGCGTCATGGCGTCTGTACAATCCCGAGTCGCACCAATGGAGTCTCAATTTCGCGAACAGCGCCGTCGGCACGACGACCGCGCCTTCGATCGGCGAGTTCAGCAACGGTCGGGGCGAGTTCTACGCGCAGGACACGTTGAACGGCCGCAGCATTCTCGTTCGTTTCGTGATCTCCGACATCACGGCCGGCTCGGCGCGTTTTGAACAGGCCTTCTCGGACGACGGCGGCAAGACCTGGGAAGTCAATTGGATCGCAATCGACACGCGCGTGAAGCAGAGCGCGCACGCGCCTTGAGTGCGCCGCGCTGCAATCGAGCCGGGGCTCGTGCCCCGGCGCCGACGTGATTCTCGGCAGACACGCAGCTGGCCGAGCCCGTGCGACTTTAGTGCGCCTCCGGATGCGGACCGTCGGCGATCTGGTAGGTCAGGCATTCTCCGTCTCCCGCGACTTCTAGAAATCGTCGCGCGCCCTCGATCGCCGCCTCGCGCGAGTCGTAGCTCAGCATCGCGAAGCCACCGATCAGTTCCTTCGATTCGGCGTACGGGCCATCGACGACCTGGTTCTCGCCGTGCGTTCGCCGCACGACGGCGCCGTGCCGGGCCAGCGAGAGGAAACCGCCGCCGCTGATGAACTCGCCGCGCGAGATCGCGCCCTCTACGAATTTCTGCATCGCTGCCTGCCCGTCGGGAGTCGGACCGCCGCCGTTCGTTTGCGCGTCGGGTATGTAGATGCTGAAATACTTCATTGCTGAATTCTCCGTTGTCGTTGTGCGCGTTGCGTGATGTGAAAGAGCGAATTGCCGGCTCTTGCGCAATACGACGAACGAACAACGCGAAAATCGACATGCCGGACGCAATTTCCGCCATCTGCCTGCCGGCGCCGCGTAGGCCAGCGCTGCGTCCAGCACGCCCGTCGTCTCGCAGGCGCACGGTCACTGGCTTCCGCGAAGGTCAGCAGGCCCTCACGAGTGCGAATAGCGTGCATGCGAGTAGAATTCGATCCATCCCGGACAAGAGGCGGTCGCGATGCTGAAGGAAACCTACCCCTATTACCTCGCCAACCGCGCGGTCGCCGCGAATACCGATCTCGAAGTCACCGACAAGTTCACCGGCAAGGTCGCGACGCGTGTCGCGATGGCCGATGCGAAGGCGATCGACGCGGGTATCGCCGCAGCGGTGGCGGCGCAGGAGGCCTGTCGCTGGATG
>JBDTYX010000189.1:0-6433 GCA_040005435.1 Rudaea sp.
GGCGCGCGCTTCGCAGTGTCCCCGGGTAGTCCGCCGGCACTGCTCGCCGCCGCCGCCACGAGCACGTTGCCATCGCTGCCCGCGGCCGCGGCCGCGAGCGAGGCGATGGCGCTGTTCGAGCGCGGCTATCGGTTTCAGAAATTCTTCCCGGCCGTGCCCGCGGGCGGCGTGCCGATGCTGCGTGCGTGGGCTTCGCCGTTGCCGGGCATCAAGTTCTGCCCGACCGGTGGCGTCACGCCGACGAGCGCCGCCGACTTCCTCGCGAGCCCGAATGTGATTTGCGTCGGCGGGTCGTGGCTGAGCCCCAAGGATCTGCTGCGGGCCGGCGACTGGAAGAAAGTCGAGGAACTCGCGCGCGCCGCCGCCGCGATCAGGCCGGCCGCGGCCTGAACGAACTCGCGCCTACTGCGGCGTAGGCCCGCAGCGCTTGCACACGCCGTGCACTTCGAGCGTCTGAGCGCGCGTGCGAAATCCGAGCGTGCGCGCCTGCTCCGACAACAGCTTGGCGACGCGCTCGTCGCAGATCTCGGTCGCCGATTCGCACACGTCGCAGATCAGGAACGGCACATGGTGCACGACGCTCGGATGATGGCAGCTGACATACGCATTGATCGACTGCAGCTTATGGATAAAACCATTTTCGATCAGAAAATCGAGCGCGCGATAGACCGTCGGCGGCGCGGCGTTGCTGCGGTCGTCCTTTAGCCGATCGAGTAGATCGTAGGCCTTGACCGGTTTCTCCGCGCTCGCGATGAGGTCGAGCACCTGCTGGCGAATCTCGGTCAGGCGCAGCCCGCGCAGCTCGCAGGCAGCGGTGACCTCGCGCACGAACGCGCCGGCGTCGTGATGATGATGATGGGCGCTAGCGGCTTTCGCGGACATCGTCGGCCCCGTGGGATGTTCGATCGATCATAACACCCAAGATGGGGGCGCCCAGCGCCGCCGGCAAGGCGGCACAGTGCCTACTTCGAGCGCACTGCGATAGCGGCGCCGCAGTGGCGGCAGTGCCGGTCGCCCGCGTCGACGGGCTTCGCGCACGTCGGGCACGCCGGCTTCGGCTTCTGCGCGGGCAGGACCAGCGAGATCACCCAGCCGATCGGTCCGAGCAGCAGGCCGAGAAACGTGTCGCGCGCGACCGCATTCTTGTACTTGCCGATCAGCGCACCGACGACCCCGCAGACGACCGTGAACACGATCGCCCATATCCACAGCGACGGATCGGCGAGCATCGCCGTGCATTGGGCGAGCAATTCGGCGGCCTGCTCGGGATCGCCCGCTTCCTGCACATTCGACAGCGCCGAGAAATCGCAGGACATGATGCGTTACGCCTTGGCCCGTTCGAGCGCGTCCTCGATGCGCTTCAGCGCCCGATTGCGCCCGGCCAAAAAGACCGTGTGATCGATCGACGGCGAGACCTGCGTGCCGGTCATCGCGACGCGCAGCGGCTGAGCGACCTTGCCCATGCCCTCGCCGATCGCGGCCGCGGCGTCCTGGATCGCCTTGTGCACGCTCTCGACGGTCCAGTCGGGTATGCCCGCGAGCTGCGCATGCACGGCCTGCAACGCTGGCTGCGCGCTGGGCGTGCGCAAGTGCTTGGCGATCGCGGAATCGTCCCACTGCATGATCGGGCCGTACCAGATGTGCGCCTTCTCGGCCATCTCGCGTAGCGTGTGCACGCGCTCGCGCAGCGCAACGATCACGTCGGCCGGTGCGGGGCCATGCGTCGGGTCGAGCCCCTGCATGCGCAGATGCCATTCGAAATGCGGCGCGATCTCGAGCGGGTCGTCGCTCTTGAGGTATTGCTGGTTGAGCCACGCGAGCTTCTCGAGATCGAAGCGTGCCGCGGCCTTGTTGACGTCGGCGGCATCGAACAATGCGGTCATCTGTTCGCGCGAGAATATTTCCTGGTCGCCGTGCGACCAGCCGAGACGTACGAGGTAGTTGAGCAGCGCATGCGGCAGGAAGCCGTCGTCGCGGTATTGCATCACGCCGACCGCGCCGTGTCGCTTCGACAGCTTCTGACCGTCCGCGCCGAGGATCATCGGCAGGTGCGCGAATGCAGGCGTCGGCGCGCCGAGCGCCTGGTAGATGTTGATCTGGCGCGGCGTGTTGTTGACGTGGTCGTCGCCGCGGATCACATCGCTGATGCGCATGTCGATGTCATCGACGACGACCGCGAAGTTATAGGTTGGAAAACCATCCGAGCGGACGATCACGAGGTCGTCGAGCTCGTCGTTGCTCCACTCGATGCGACCCTTGACCTTGTCGTCGAACACGACGCTGCCGCCGTGCGGATTCTTGAAGCGGATGACGCGATCCGGATCGTCGCGCAGCGGCTCGTTGCGGTCGCGGTAGTAGCCGTTGTAGCGCGGCTTGATACCCTGCTCCATCTGCTGCGCACGCATCGCGTCGAGTTCTGAGCGCGTCTCGTAGGCGTAGTACGCCTTGCCGGCGCGCAGCAGGTCGTCGGCGACCTGGCGGTAGCGATCCATGCGCAGGGTCTGATAATACGGACCCTCGTCCGCATCGAGCTCGAGCCAGCGCATTCCGTCGAGGATGGCCTGGACCGCCGCCTCGGTGGAGCGCTCGCGGTCGGTGTCCTCGATGCGCAGGATGAATTCGCCGCCGCGATGCCGCGCCTCGAGCCAGCAATACAGCGCAGTCCGCGCGCCGCCGATATGCAGGAATCCGGTCGGGCTGGGGGCGAAACGGGTGCGGACGGTCATGGGTGAATATCTTGCGGAATCGGCGGGCAAGATTAGCAGAAGGCCCGGAAATTGACCTGTCTGCGAGCCGCGTGCGCGCGCGAGCGCGCGCATGCCCTGTGCCACGCATTGCAGGTAAATCGATGCGTGCAGGCGCTAAACTACGCGCTTTTCGTCAGCGGAAAACTGCATGAGCCCGATCGGCCCAACTCTGCGTTGCCTGCTCTGTCTTGCCACTCTCGCGCTCGCCGCCTGCGCGCTGACTGGCGGGCGAGCGTCCCCACCGGCCGAAGGCACGCGCGCGCGTATCGGCCTGCTCGAGACGACGGACATCCACACCAACGTGTTGAGCTACGACTATTACAAGCTCGCCGAGGACAAGAGCATCGGCCTCGAGCGTGCGGCGACGCTCATCCGCGCGGCACGCAAGGAATTCCAAAACAGCCTGACCTTCGACGCAGGCGATACGATTCAGGGCACGATCCTCGCGGACTATCAGGCGCAGGTCGCGAGGTGGCCGTGTTCTGCCGAGCTTGCAGTGTACCGTGCGATGGACTCGATCGGTTACGACGCCGCGACGATCGGCAACCACGAGTTCAACTATGGTCTCGAATATCTGAGCCAAGTGACCGGCACGCCGTTCAACGTCGCAGGCGTCGCCCACAAGCAGTGCGCGGGCCCGAAATTCCCGCTCGTGCTGGCGAACGTTGTCGGCGCGAAAGATGGCAAGCCACTGTTCACGCCCTGGCGCATCCTCACGCGCACGATCAAGACGCAGCTCGCGGACGGTACGCCAGGACAGGCGACGCTACGCATCGGCGTGATCGGATTCACGCCAACCGGCATCATGAGCTGGGACCAGCGCAATCTCGAGGGCAAGGTCGATGCGATCGGCGTCGTCGAAACGGCGCAGAAGTACGTGCCCGAGATGCGCACGGCCGGCGCGGACATCGTGGTCGCGCTCGTCCACGGCGGCCTCGACCCGACCCCATACGGCAAGCACACCGAGAACGCGGGCTGGCACCTCGCTGGCGTGGCCGGCGTCGACGCGATGCTGCTCGGCCACTCGCACGCGATCTTCCCCGACCCGACCAATGCGAAGTCCCGCTACGCGAGCATGCCCGAGGTCGACAACCAGCGTGGATTCGTGCGTGGCGTGCCCGCGGTGATGGGCAACTACTTCGGCAAGAACATCGGCGTCGTCGATCTCGCGCTGGCCTGGCACGATGGACACTGGCAGGTGGACCGCGCAGCGACGCATGCCGAGGTGCGCTCGGTGAAGAACGGAGACGGCAGTTTCGTCGCGACCGATCCGTCGATCGAGCCGCTTGTCGAGCACGAACACGAAGGCGCGATCGCATACGTGAAGACGCCGATCGGGCGCAGCGACTATCCGATCACGACCTACTTCGTCGCGGCCGGCGACACGTCGGCGCTTGAGCTCGTCAACCGCGCGCAGCGCGACTACGTCGAGAAGTACATCAAGACCAGCATGCCGCAGCTCGCGGGCATCCCGGTGCTCGGTGCCGCCTCGCCGTTCAAGGCCGGCTTCGGCGGGCCGAAGGACTTCACTGACGTGCCGGCCGGCGAGCTCGCGATCAACAACGCCGCCGACCTGTACCTGTACGCGAACACGCTGGCCGCGGTGAAGACGACCGGCGCCGGCGTGAAGGCGTGGCTCGAGAAGTCGGCGAACTGGTTCAACCGCATCGACCCCGCGAAGCGCGAGGCGCAGGAACTCGTCAATTCGCGTTTCCCGACCTACGATTTCGACGTGCTGCAGGGAAACCTCACCTACGCGATCGACGTGACCCGGCCGACCGGCCAGCGCATCGTCGACCTGCGCCTCGCGGGCCAACCGCTGCGCGACGACCAGCCGTTCATCGTCGTCGCGAACAACTATCGCACGTCGGGCGGCGGACGCTTCCCGGGACTCGACGGCAAGTCGGTCGTGATCTCGGCACCCGATGGCAACCGCGAGATCCTGATCGCCTGGGTGCGCGCGCAGGGACGGATCACGCGCGACAAGTTCGGCGTCGATCGCAACTGGCGCTTCGTCCCGGTCAAGACGGCGGGTCCGGTCTTGCTGACGTCAGTCGCTGGCAAGCTGGACATCGCGCGCGGCGCGGGCCTCGACAACATCGCGCAGGTCAAGGACAACGGCGACGGCTCAGCGGTGTACTCGATCGACTTGTCGCGTTAGGCCCGCCGGGGCAAAAAAAAAACCGCCCCGGTGACGGGGCGGCCTTCTCCTCGTGCAAGAACTCAGCGGTCAGCGATGGCCGCGATCGTGGTCCTTGTCGTCCTTGTCGTGACCACGGCCTTGGCCGTGCTGCTGCTGTGGCTCAGCGCGTGCTGCAGGCGCCGCCTGCGGCTGCGGCGCTCCGCCCTGGGCATGACCACCGCCCTGCTGGTGGTACTGCGGAGCTGCGCCACCATGCTGGACCTGTTGCTGCTGCACCTGTTGCTGCTGCACCTGTTGCTGCTGCACCTGTTGCTGCTGCACCCGCTGCTGCTGGACCTGAGGCTGCTGCACCTGTTGCTGTTGCACCTGCTGTTGCTGCACGTGCTGCTGCTGATAACCACGATTCTGCTGCTGCACGTTCTGCTGCGGGTAACGCTGGTTAGGCTGCACGTTTTGTTGCTGCTGATAGCCACGATTCTGCCCCGCGTTGTGCTGCGGGTAGGCGTTGCTCTGCTGCGCATTGTATTGCTGCTGTGGTGCACGCGAGCCGCTGTTGTACGAACCGCCGTGTCCCGCATAGCCGTTGCGGTTGTAGCCGCCGTCACGGTTGTAGCCGCCATTGTAGTGGCCGCGATCGTGGCCCCAATCGTGGAACTCGCCACGATAGACCGGCGCCGCATGATGGACGTACGGACGCGAGTACCAGCGGTCGCGCTCGACCCAGAACGGGCGATTGCGGTAGTAGCTGCCCCAATAGTCGCCGATCACGAAGCTCACGATCGGCACGCCGATGCGGGATCCGTAGCCCGAGAGCAGCACTGGCTGATCGTTGTATTCGTACTGGACGTATGAGCCGGCCACCCAGCCGCGCGTGTCGTCAAAAATCACATCGCACCACTCGTAGCCATTCGTACAGCCCTGGATGGAAAGCGGCGCGCCGGGCGGAACGACCGTGACGACCGGATAGTCGGTGTCGGGGCCCGCGCGAAGATTTACGGTATCCGTCGCGAACCCGTCGTAGGCGAATGCCGACGCCGTCGCAGACAACAACACCGCAGCAATTGCACCACTGATCAACCGTTTCATACACCCTCTCCTGATGTCGAACGCACTTCTTCGATTTCCGTCTCTCGCCGCCTGCGCGGGTTATGACGGTACAACCCCATGGTGAACTGGATCGCTCGCGGGTTTATGCGTAGAGTCCGGCGCCCATACTGCGAACCTGATCCCGAATTACACGTGAACCGAATTGCGCGGGCCTCAGGTTCCCTCCCGACTTGCCCTCCACAAACGTCAAAACAAGGCCGCGGGTGTCATCGGCGCAACTGTCGTTGCCGGCGATTCACCCAAGCCGCCGGGAGAACATCGACTTTCGCACCGGAGTACGCGATCGCCGGCGCTATCTACGGCAAGCGGATCGCCTCGCCCGCCGTAGTGGCGCTCCGTCGGCACTCAGCCGGTTCAGCATGCGTTTAGCAAATAAGGATCAGCGCAACCCGGTCTCGTTGCGTGCGATGACCATGCGCTGGATTTCGCTCGTGCC
>JBDTYX010000190.1:0-6372 GCA_040005435.1 Rudaea sp.
GTTGTCCTCGGGAAAGGTGTTGGTTGTCGGAGGCTTGAGCGGGCCCATCACCTCCCTCGCGAGCGCCGAACTGTACGATCCTGCGAGAAATACTTGGTCTCCTGCAGGGTCGCTTGCGACTGCTCGCGCGCTCCATACCGCGACAGCGCTGACCTCGGGAGAAATGCTGATCGTTGGTGGGCAGGACAATAACCTCTCCCAGATCTTCAGCGCCGAGCTCTTTGATCCCGGCCTGGCACCTGCCGATCCGTTAATCGCCCCAGCAAGTCGCAAACCGATAGTGAGCGCAGCGAACAGCTTCCTGCTACAAACCAGCCAACTGGCCGCCACCGGCAGCGGCTTCGTTCCGCTGCTCGAAGCGAGTGGCGGGGCGACGAATAATTCCGCGACGAACATGCCGGTATTCCAGGTCCAGCGCCTCGACAACGGGCAGATGCGCTTCATACCGAACGACGAGACGGTCAATCTGTCCAACACCAGCTTCACCGGCAGCGCGACCGCACTCGCGGGTTTCCCCGCGGGGCCTGTGCTCGTGCGCACTTGGGTCAACGGCATTCCCAGTGCAGCGTGGTATAGCAACCTCGCTGTAGTTCCCGGCGCGCCTACACTCGCGCCCAATGCAACCGGCGGTGTACAACAGGTGACGGTGAACTTTGCCGCGCCCAGTTATAACGGTGGCGCACCGATCACTTCTTACACAGCCACGGCTTCGCCGGGCGGCGCCATGGCTTCATGCACCGCGCCGTGCACGAGCATCGTGTTCAATCATATCGCTGCAGGAACGTATACTTTTACCGTTAAAGCGACCAATCCTGCAGGCGCCGGTTCCGCCTCTGCCAGCAGCAACGGCGTGCTGGTGCAAGCAACGAGCGCAACTAGCCTGTTCAGTGCGACCAACCCAAGTACGTTTGGGCAGAGCGTCACGTTCACCGCAACCGTGACGGGTGAGTCGCCAATCGGAATCATTACCTTCAACGATGGCGCGACGGCGATATGCACAGCAGTTTCTTTGAGTAGCGCCAGAGCGATGTGCACGACGTTGTCACTGTCGTTCGGCGCACACTCGATCACCGCGGTGTACAGCGGCGATACGAACAATAGCGCGTCCACATCCCCCGTCGTTATACAAATCGTCAACGCGGCGGCACCGGGAACGGTGTTGAGTACTATTGTCAGTCCCAGCCCCCTGGGTCAGGACGTGACGTTCACAGCCACGGTCACCGGTGTATCGCCAACAGGTACGGTGACCTTCAACGATGGCGTTACCACGATCTGCTCAGGCGTGATTTTGAGCAGCGGCAGCGCAACGTGTTCCATAGATGACTTGACTTTGGGCTCGCACTCGATCACCGCGGTGTATAGCGGCGACGCGAACAACGTCTCCTCGACGTCCCCGATCGTCACCCAGGTCATCACCATGGCTGCAACGAATACGTTGCTCGACAGCAATTTGAATCCGAGCACCTTCGGTCAGAATGTAACCCTCACCGCAACGGTCACGGGTCAATCACCTACTGGCACCGTAACCTTTAGAGACAATGTCACGCCAATCTGTTCGGCCGTCACGTTGAGCAGCGGCAGAGCAATCTGTGCCACTTCGATCCTGAGTATCGGCTCGCACCCGATCATTGCGGAGTACAGCGGTGACACAAACAATACGACATCGTCGGCGGTGGTCCTTGTCCAGGTCGTCGGCGGCTTTGTTGCCTTGATGCCTGCGCGCATTCTAGATACCCGCGGCGGCTTTGCGACCAGCGACGGGATGTTTGCCGGCATCGGTGCGCTAGAGGGCCACGGTCAGGTGGACTTGAATGTACTCGGTCGCGGCGGTGTGGCAAAAAGTGGCGTGGATTCGGTCGTGCTCAATGTCACGGTTACCAACCCTTCGGTGACGGGCTTTGCCACGGTGTGGCCAACAGGCGCCGCGCGTCCTGCAGCATCCAATCTCAATTTTGTGCTGGGCGACAGCGTGTCGAACCTGGTCGTCGTCAAGCTGGGTGCTACGGGTCAGGTATCGCTATTCAATTCGGCCGGGTCCACTGATCTCATTGCCGATGTGGTGGGTTATTTCACCGCCGGTTCGGACCTGACCTCCTTTGATCCCGCGCGCCTGCTCGATACGCGTTCGGGAAAAACGACCAGTGATGGACTCTTTGAAGGTCAGGGCCCAGTGACAGCCCATGGTCAACTCGATCTAACACTCAAAGGGCGCGGGACCATCCCAAACACCGGCGTGGGTGCCGTCATCATGAGCGTGACGGCCACCAATCCCAGCGCGAGCGGTTTCATCACCGTCTGGCCGACAGACGGCATAAGGCCCGCAGCGTCGAACCTGAATTTTGTACCGAATCAGACGATTGCGAATCTGGTGATCAGTAAGCTCAGTAGCGCAGGGCAAGTGTCGATATTTAATTCCGCTGGCGCGACAGATCTAATTGCCGATGTCACAGCGTGGTTGCCAACCAGTGCAGAACTGACCTCGCTTCCACCGGCGCGGTTGCTCGACACGCGCGCAGGACGTTTGACGATCGATGGACAATTCCAAGGACAAGGTGCGTTCATCGCGCGGACCCCGCTCGATCTGGTCGTGACCGGACGCGGCGGAGTTCCAGCCAGTGGCGTCGGCGCCGTGGTGTTGAACATAACTGTCACGACTCCTACTCAAGCTGGGTTCTTGGTGGCGTGGCCATCGGGAACGACACGCCCGGCAACCTCGAACCTCAACTTCGCCACAGATCAGACGATCGCAAACCTCGTGATTGCACAAGTCGGAGTCAATGGTGATGTGTCGTTGTTTGCCAATGCCAACACAGACGCCATTGTCGACGTGGTCGGCTGGTTTCCGGGTGGGCCTTGACGTCTGGCGGTCATGTATCGCCTGCGCGGTTTGCTCGCCGAGTTCGGAATCGTGATTGCAAAATCCGCTGCCGCATTGCGCCGCGTACTGGCCGAGTTCGGTCAGAGCAATGGTCTGCGGTCAAGTCCAAGATGGACGTGATCAACGCGATCAATGTGACGCGTGCGATCTTCGCGGCACGGCCGCCGTGCGCTTCTGACGAGCCGCCGCCACCGAGACCTCGGGGTACACGCCGAGCGAGAGCAATTTCTCGCGGCCGTCCGCACGGTACTTCAGACGCCATGCGCGGCCGCCGGTCGGGAGGATGTCCGCGACATTGTACGGAGCTGCTGCAGGCCGGAGTGCGCGGACCTTCGCGTCACTCAGCCTGTTGACAGTTTGCATTCTGGTGTACCCCCATCAATCGGGTTTGTACCACCAGTTGTACCCCCGTCAGACAAGGCACGTCGAGAAACGACCTGAACCCTCTGCGGCGGTCAGATCAGCTAAAATCGCATGGAACGTGGGTTTTTGGACGTTTTGAGGGTTTGTGAAGCGTTCTGGAATAATCAATTGGTGCCCGGGAGAGGACTCGAACCTCCACGACTTGCATCGCTAGCACCTGAAGCTAGTGCGTCTACCAATTCCGCCACCCGGGCACTGTTCAGACGTGCTTTGCGCACGTAGCCGACAAAGATACCGGCCTGCGGAAAGCTTGTCAATTTTGATGTGGCTCTCGATAGACTGTGACGCAATACACATTATTGTGGCAGGATTCGCCAGCGACCTCGTACGGGGGTATGAAGGTCGCCGCAAACCACATCGTCTTCGGGAAGGGTCGCGATGGTTTTCAATTCGCTCACGTTCGTCGTGTTCTTCGCCTGCGTGCTCGCGATGCATTCGCTGCCGCTCTCGTGGACGACGAAGAAGATCAATCTGCTGATCGCGAGCTACGTCTTCTACGCCGCGTGGAATCCGCCGTTCATCATCCTGCTCTGGGTGTCGACAGTCGTCGACTGGTACGCCGCGCAGGGGCTCGTCAAGGCGAAGCGCGAATCGGCGAGGCACGCCTGGATGCTGCTGTCCGTCGTCGCGAACCTCGGCATGCTTGCCTATTTCAAGTACGGCCAGTTTCTGCTCGACAACTTCAGCGTGCTCGCGGCCTCCATCGGTTGGGCATATCAACCGGCGAAATACGACATCGTGCTGCCGGTCGGCATCTCGTTCTATACGTTCGCGACGATGTCGTACACGCTCGACGTGTATCTGCGCCGTGCGGCTCCGGCGAGGAGTCTGCTCGACTACGCGTTGTTCGTGACGTTCTTCCCGCACCTCGTCGCGGGCCCGATCATGCGCCCGACCGAACTCGTGCCGCAGTTCGAGCAGCCGCGCCGCGCGACTGGCGCGCAGTTGCGCTTCGGGCTCGCGCTGATGACGCTCGGACTGTTCAACAAGGTCGTGCTCGCCGACAGCTTCCTCGGCGACGTCGCCGAACGCGTCTACGACGCCGACAAGATCCCGGGCGCGCTCGACGCGTGGGCCGCGACGCTCGCGTTCAGCGGCCAGATCTTCTGTGATTTCGCGGGGTACTCGACGACCGCGATCGGCGCGGCGCTGTGCCTCGGCTTCGCGATGCCCGACAACTTCCGCTTCCCGTACGCAGCGGTAGGCTTCTCGGATTTCTGGCGGCGCTGGCACATCACGCTGTCGTCCTGGCTGCGCGACTATCTGTACATTCCGCTCGGCGGCAGCCACCACGGCGTGGCGCGCACCTATGTCGCGCTGATGTTGACGATGCTGCTCGGCGGCCTCTGGCACGGAGCGAACTGGACGTTCGTCGTCTGGGGTGGCTTGCACGGCAGCTACCTCGCGATCGAACGCTTCCTGCGCGGTCGCTTCGGCGGCTATCGACCGGGGCCCGTCGCGTTCGTCTGCCTCGGGCTGCTGACCTACACGCTGGTCAACCTGACCTGGGTGTTCTTTCGCGCGAAGACGTTCGGCAAGGCCTGGACGGTGCTCGGCGGCATGTTCGGCCAGCATGCGGATGCGCCGCCGATATTGCCGAGTTTCGCATTGATCTCGGCCGCAGCGATCGTCGGGGCGATCGTCGTCACGCACTGGTTCATGCGCGCGCGAACACTCGAATCGGTCGTGGCGCGCACGCATCCTGCAGTGCTCTGCGCGGCATGGGCGTTCATGGCGTTCGCGATTGTCATTGCTCAGGGAGACGGCAGTGCCTTCATCTACTTCCAGTTCTGAACACCCGACGCCCTCCGGGCTGCGCATCAGCAGCTCGGGTGCGGACCGCCTGACCGCGGCGGACCGGCCCGGCGTCGCGCAGCCGGTGCCCGAGCGCGACGTGCCCGAGCGCCCGTGGCGGCCGATCTTCGTCGCCGCGCTCGTGCTGTTCGCGTTGCTGATCGCGGGCTGGGAGCTCTACTGGCGCGCGTTCGGCGCGATGCCCGGATACCACAACAGCGATGCCGAATGGGCGCAGCAGCGCCGGCGCATCGACGCAGGCGAGGGCGGCAAGACCGTGCTCGTGGGTTCGTCGCGCGTGCTGTTCGACGTGCAACTGCCGGTCTGGGAGAAGGTCGCGGGCGAGCGGCCGATCCAGCTCGCGATCGAAGGCACTTCCTCGGTGATCGTGCTCGAGGACCTCGCCGCCGATCCGAACTTCACCGGACGCGTGCTCGCGGGCGTCTCGTCGGACCTGTTCTTCACGGGCTTCCGCTATCGCGGCGACGTCGTGCCGTTCTACCGCAAGGAGACCCCATCGCAGCGCGTCGGCAACTGGCTGTCGCGCGCGCTGATCGAGCCGTACTTCGCGTTCGACGATTTCGACTTCGCGCTCGCCGCGGTCGTCAAGCGGCAGGCGTGGCCGCGACGGCCGGGCATCCCGGCCATCAGCCCGGTGCGCAAGCTCATGGAGCAGGACGCCGATCGCAACACGCACATCTGGAGCAAGCTCGAAACCGACCCGGCCTATCGCGAGCTCGCGCGCGGCATCTGGGCGCAGCGCTTCGACGCGCCGCCGCCGCCGAACTTGAACACGCCGGAGAAACTGCAGAAGGTCATCGATGCACAGATCCAGCGCGCGGTCGATGCGGTCGTAAAATTGCGCGCGCGCGGCGTGCAGGTGCTGTGGGTTCGGCCACCGACCTCGGGCCGCTACCTCGAATTCGACAACAAGGTGTTCCCGCGCGCGCAGACGTGGGACGTGCTGCTAGCGCGCACCGGTGCGCCGGGCATCCATTTCGAGGACTATCCGGAGCTGCAAGGCATGGAGTTGCCGGAATGGTCGCATCTGGCCCATTCCGACGCCGACCGTTTCACCGCCGCGCTGTACAGCATCATCGCGCGCGATTTCTGGCACGCGCCGCCGGCGACCGACGCCGCGTCGCATTGACGCAGACCGGGGCGCGAGCCAGCGGCACGGCGGAGCGCTAGCGTACGCCGCACAGGCACGGCGCGGTTCGCCCGCGGTTCGCTCGCCGCCGCTGTCCTATAATGTCCGTCTGGGCCTGCCGCACCGC
>JBDTYX010000191.1:0-6365 GCA_040005435.1 Rudaea sp.
CCGAGATCGGCGGCCATCTCGATCAGGCGACGCAGCGTCGCCCCCTTGAGCGATATCGAAAATCTGCGCCGCAGCGCAGGCAAGTCGGCCTCGAAGCCATGGTAGGACGCGACCATCGCGAGTGCGGCCAGCCCGCATTCCGTCGCCTCGGTCTGCAATAGCAGCGGGGTCCGCTTTCGCCACGAGAAGGAGAGTCCCTGGGAGATGGAGCGCATCGTTCGGTCCGCCGAGAGTGGAGGTTGTGCGTCGCCGACCAGAAGTGACGAACGCAGCAGAAGTGCCGGCGTAGGGTCTTACGGATCCGCCGCGAGCTGCCGTCCGACGCCGTAGAGCGGCTCGAGCACCCATTCGATCAGCCGACGGCGATCGAGCAGGATGTCTGCCTCCAAGGCCATCCCTGGCTTCAAGGCTTCCTGCCTTCCATAAGCGTCCACTGCCTGGGTGTCGAGCTGCACGGCGACGCGATACATCGCTTCGCCGGCCGGCTGTCCCGAGAGGCCCGTGATTTGCGCGGGGCTCAGCGCGCTGTGCGAGACCGATTTCACGCGCCCCGCGTGCAGGCCGAATTTCTGGTAGGGATAGGCCTCGTACCGCAACACGACCACGTTGCCGGGTTCGACGAAGCCAATGGCCCGGCTCGGTACGAGCAGGACGGCTTCGAGATCCGAGCCGTTGGGCACGAGCGCGATCGCGACCTGGCCCGCAGCGACAGCCTGGCCCGGCTTGACGAGGACCGACGACACGATCGCATCCTGCGGCGCGCGCAGCACGGCCGAACGCGTCAGTTCGTTCTGCGCGAGCGACTGGTCGAGGTCCGCGCGCTTGCGTTCGGACTCATGGCGTTGCGCAGCCGCGCTGAGCGGCAGTTGGCGCAGCTGCTCCTGCTGCATGCCGATCTGCTGCTGCGCGTCGATGCGCTGGCGCGCGAGCGCCTTGGATTGTGCTTCCGCCTCGAGTGCGGTGGCCTCCTGCTGTTGCACCTGCAACGCGGAGATATAGCCCTTGTCCCACAGCGGCTGGAAGCGCGCGAGCAGGTTGCGCGCATTGCGCGCCTGCTGCTGCTGGATCGAGAGCTGTCCGTCGACCTGGACGAGTTGTGCGCGCGCCGCGGCGATGCGTTCCTCGATCGCACCCGCGCGGTCTTGTTGCAGCTTCTGCTGATCCGCGATATCGGCGTCGACGCGCGCGCGCTGCAACTTTAGCTGCTCGGCCACGACCACGGCCGTATCGCCGAGCGCCGAACTCATGTGGTCGGCGGACAACGCGACGAGCGAGTCGCCCGCGTGCACCAACGTGCCCTGTTCGGCGAATACGCGCGTGACCATGCCTGCGGAAGACGCCGGCAGCTCGATCAGGCCGGCGCTCGGCACGAGCGTGCCCGAGGTCCGTTCGCGTCGCGTGTAGTGGCCCGAGACGACGAAAGCGACGAGCGCTGCGCCGAGCGCGAGCGCGCAGGCCGTGAGCACGCGATGCGACAGCGGAGTCGCGAGGCGGATCGCCCCGAGCCATTCGCCGCGCTTGGCGTCGATGACTTCCGATCTGAACAAAGCACTCATGTCGCCTCCGCGGCCCCGACCGACGCAGTCTCACCCGGGCGTGCCCGCGCCGATTTCGACACCCGGCTGCCCGGCATGACGGCGCGGCGACTGCTTGCAGGCCGCGACGTCACACACCTTGTCTTGGGAGTACGGGATTCGGCGCGGAAGCCTTCAGCGAAGACGGCAGGATTGAAAGCTGCGGCGCGCGGGCCGCCCGCAAGCGAGAGCCGCGGCGGACGCGCTAGACGTCGCCGTCCTTGGCCCAGCCCTCGCCGCTGCCGCAGTGGTAGACCAAATCTTCGGATTGGAGGTTGCCTGCCGGAATCGAACCGCTCGCCGCGAGTTCGGCATAGTACGGCGTGAAATCGGGCTCGGTGGCGCGCATCAGTTGCTCGAAACTGTCAATCACGAAATACGACTTCTGATAGGTGTCGATGCGATAGCGGGTACGCATGATGCGTTTGAGGTCGAAGCCGATGCGGTTCGGCGCGGCGGATTCGAGGCAGTGGATCGACTCGCCCTTCGACGACACGATGCCCGAACCGTAGATGCGCAGGCCGTCGTCTTGCTTGATGAGCCCGAATTCCACGGTGTACCAATACAGGCGGGTCAGATTGACGAGCGCCTCGGGAGCGACGCCGTGTGCCTTGACGCCGCCCGCCCCGTAGGCCTGCATGTAATCAGCGAACAGCGGGTTGAGCAGCAGCGGCACGTGGCCGAACAGGTCGTGGAACAGATCCGGTTCGCTGATGTAGTCGATCTGCTCGGGACGGCGAATCCACCACGTAACCGGGAAGCGCCGGTTCGCGAGGTGATCGAAGAACGTGAGTTCGGGCAGCAGTCCCTCGACGCCGATCAGCTCCCAGCCGGTGGCGGGCTTGAGCACGCGATTGAGGTCGTCGAAGCGCGGGATCGCCGCGGACGACATGCCGAACTTGCGCTGATTGTCGATGAACTCGCGGCAAGCGCGGCCCTCTAGCACCTGCTGCTGGCGCGTGAACAGCGTCGCCCAGGTGGCATGGTCGTCCTTCGCATAGCTCGACCAGGGCTGCTCGACGACCGCCGTCGCGTACACCGGCACAGTGCCCTTGTCGGTCTCGAGGTGTTCGACTCGGCGCGGCTGGACGATCATTTGCCGGACTCGCTTGTTGGCGGTGAAGCGCCGATTTTAGCACCGCCGCCCGCCTGCGGACGCGCCCGGCGTCGGTCCGCTCAGTCGTGCGGTTCGCGTGGCCGCAGCACGACCACGTTGTTGCCGCCGGTGTGCGGCGTGCGCTGCCACAGCACGGGCACGTCATGCGGAGCGGGCAGTTCGAGTTCATCATTCGCGGCCGCCTCGGCGCGGAGGTCGTCCGCGTCGCCTTCACTCTCCCAACTGTAGGTCTTGCGCGGCGTCGCCGCGTCGCGGCGGAACGTCAGCAGCGCCGCGAGCACGCCCATGACCGCGCCCGCGAGGTGATACTCGAACGACACCTCCGGCTCGCGCGGCAGGACGGTCATCGTCATGCCGCCATAGAGGAAGAAGACGAGCAGCGCGATCGCGACGCCGAGGCGGTCGCGACGCACGAGGCCGATCACGAACAGGAAGAACATGAGGCCGTGGGTCACGCCGCTGATGCCGACGTGCACGGCGGGCCGCGCCCACAGCCATACGCCGAGGCCCGACCCGATCCAGATCAGCGGCAGGGCGACGCGCGTCGCTCGCGGATACGCGTACAGCGTCAGCGCGGTGAGCAGCGCGAGCGGCAGCGTGTTCGAGACGAGGTGCTCGAACGAAGCATGCACGAACGGCGCGGTGAGGATGCCGAGGAGCCCCTGCGGGTCACGCGGGCGGATGCCGAGCAGGTCCATGTCCCAGCCCAGCGAAAACGCGCCGAGCCAGGCGAGCCAGACGCCGACCAGCAACCCCGCCGCGCCGAGCAGAGCATAGAAAATGCGCTTGCGGTCGCGACGCACGAGCGCGACGCTGGGTTCGGGTGTCGGTGCGGCGATGTCCATGCCTGATCAATGGGGACGCAAGCCGATCGCGCAAGGGCAGTGCGCCGGCGCGGCCCGGATCGGCCGCCGGGCATGCCGTATCATGCGCGCCATGGACATGCCGCCGCTGAACCCCACGATCCAGCTCAAGATCGAGCGCCGCTCCAACCATCCCTGGATCTTCCAGAAGATGGTCGAGAAGCCCGAGCAGAAGCCAAAACCCGGCACGATCGTCGACATCTACGATCGCGACGGTGTGTTCGCCGGCCGCGGATTCTACAACGGCCATTCGCGCATCGCGCTGCGCGTGCTCACGGCCGATCCGGACGAGGCCGTCGACGAGGAATTTTTCGCGCGCAAGATCGCGCGCGCGGTGCAGTTGCGCCGCGACGTG
The DNA here is from genome assembly GCA_040005435.1 of Rudaea sp. Taxonomy (GTDB): domain Bacteria; phylum Pseudomonadota; class Gammaproteobacteria; order Xanthomonadales; family Rhodanobacteraceae; genus Rudaea. The sequence goes on from JBDTYX010000191.1 coordinate 3,910, forward strand.
CTCAGGCTCGATGCGGTGACCGACGCGTATCGCGTGGTCCACTCCGAAGGCGACGGGCTGTCCGGGCTCGTCGTGGATCGCTTCGCGGGCACGCTCGTCGTCGAGTACTTCTCGGCGGGCATGTTCAAGCAGCGCGACCTGATCAAGCGCTGCCTGCTGCAGCATTTTCCCGATGCGGAAATCTACGCGTTCGCCGAGGAACACGTGCAGAAGCAGGAGAGCTTCGATCTCAACGCGCCGCCCGCGCCGAAGCCTACCGTCATCCACGAGCACGGCGTGCAATTCCACGCCGCGCCCGGCAGCAAGCACAAGACCGGATTCTTCGCCGACCAGCGTGACAACCGCCTGCTGCTCTCCGAATACTGCGCCGGGGCGCGCGTGCTCGACCTGTGCTGCAATTCGGGCGGATTCGGCATCTACGCGAAGACACGCGGCGGCGCCGACGAGGTCGTGGGCATCGATCTCGACGAGGAGATCCTTGGCATCGCCGAACAGAATGCGCGACTCAACAAGGTGAAGGTGCGCTTCATCCAGGCCGACATCTTCGCGTGGTTGCGCGACGTCGCGGGCAATCCGGAGAAGAAGTTCGACGTCGTGATCCTCGATCCGGCGAAGATGACGCGCGACCGCGAGCAGGTGATTCCGGCGCTCAAGAAATACCTCGACATGAACAAGCTCGCACTCGGCGCGGTCAAGCCCGGCGGCCTGTTGCTGACCTGCTCGTGCACGGGTCTCGTCAGCGAGGAGCAGTTTCTCGACATGCTCAGGCGCGCCTCGTTCTATGCGAACCGTACGCTTCAGGTGCTCAAGGTCACCGGTGCGGGACCGGATCATCCGTGGCAGGCACACGTGCCGGAGTCGCGCTATCTCAAGGCGGCGTTCTGTCGCGTCGAGTAGCGCGATCGGGCCGCCTTCAGGGCGCGCGCGACGGCGGCGCCCAAGGCCTGAACTGGCGCATCGCCGCGAACGCGACGAGACCCTGAGCGAGCGAATTCGAATACGGAAACGCAAGCCGGTCGCTGAGCGCGGCGAGCACTCGATTCGCGCCCAACGGCGGTTCGATATTGAACGTGTGGCCGATCGGGGTCACGCAGAGGATCGGGTCGGTCAGGCTGTGGTACATCCGGCATGGCACCGGACGGTTAGCGTAGACGCTGCAGGCATTCGCGACGAGGAGCGGGCACCACAGGTTTGCCGCCGCATAGCTGCGCAGCGCGAAGCGCTGGGCATCCTCTTCGCTCGCCGCGGCATTCGCTGGCCGCTGCTTGAACCCGGCAAGCAGTCCTTGGAACGTGTTCGCGTGTTTGAGAAACGTGTCGTGGATCTGCGCATACTGCGGCAGGTCGCGCAGCTCGCGGTAGAGATGGATGATCTCGAACGAGTAGGTGCCCTGGACCGCCTGTCGGCAGCAGCGACTGCAGCCGACCCTGCATTGAATCACGAGTGCGCTCGCAGCGAGGTTGTGTTCGATGAAGCGGTCGTAGAGCTCGTAGATCTGCGCGAGCAGCGCGAAGAAGCGATCGGGCAGCCAGCCCGTGTCCGCGAATGTGGCGACATCGGCGAGCCCCGACATTTCCTGCGCGAGCGCCGTCATGCGCGCGTCGAGACGCCGCGACTCGTCATCGTGCAGCGACGGGATCGGGATGAACGCGGCGTTCAAGGGACCTGAGCGGGCAATGGCATGCGCGCATGGTAACCGGCGGCGCCCGCGCCGACAGCAAGCATATGTTGCGGAGATTGCGCGCTTGCCGCGTCCGCGGCGGCGATTCGCGCGCGCGCCGCCCTTCGCGCGCGCCGCGAGGCCAGCAACGCAGCGCGCGTGCGCTTCCGCGCTGGGCGCGGCATGAGCGAACCGCTGCCGGCGCATGCGCGAGATACGCTAAACTGCCGACCCGTAAAGTCATCGGCGGCAAGTCCATGAAGAAGAAAACGCCCAAACCCGTTGCGGTCTCGCAGGATCAGGCCGAAGACGCCGTGCGCACGCTGCTGCGCTGGGCCGGGGACGATCCGCTGCGCGAGGGCCTGATCGACACGCCCAAACGCGTCGCCAACGCGTATAAGGATTGGTTTTCGGGGTATGCCGAAGATCCCGCCGACGAGCTGCGGCGCACGTTCGAGGAGATCGGCGGCTACGACGAAATGGTCGTGCTGCGCGACATCGAATTCGCTTCGCACTGCGAGCATCACATGGCGCCGATCATCGGCCGCGCGCATGTCGGCTACCTGCCGACGAAACGCGTGGTCGGCATCTCCAAGCTCGCGCGCGTCGTCGAGATCTTCGCGCGTCGCCTGCAGGTGCAGGAGAAGATGACCTCGCAGATCGCGCACTGCATCGAGGACGTGCTGCGCCCGCGCGGTGTCGGTGTCGTCATCGACGCATCGCACGAGTGCATGACGACGCGTGGCGTCAACAAGACCGGCGTGTCGATGATCTCGAGCCAGATGCTCGGCACGTT
>JBDTYX010000192.1:0-6344 GCA_040005435.1 Rudaea sp.
CGGCGGCGAATACGGCGGCGCGGCGACCTACGTCGCCGAACACGCACCGCCGGGCAAGCGCGGCGCATACACGAGCTGGATCCAGACCACCGCGACCATGGGCCTGTTCCTGTCGCTGATCGTGCTGCTCGTCGTGCGCAACAGCCTCAGCAAGGAAGCGTTCGCTGATTGGGGCTGGCGCATCCCGTTCTGGATCTCGATCGCACTGCTGATCATCTCGGTCTACATCCGCCTGCAGCTCAACGAGTCGCCGCTATTCCAGAAGATGAAGGCCGAGGGTCGCGGCTCCAAGGCGCCGCTGACCGAATCCTTTGCGAACTGGAGCAATGGCAAGATCGTACTGCTGGCGCTGTTCGGCGCGACTGCTGGCCAGGCGGTCGTCTGGTACGGCGGTCAGTTTTACGTGCGCGCGTTCCTGCTGACGACCCTCAAGGTGGATGCGAACACCGTAGACTGGCTCGTCGCGGGTAGTCTGCTCGTGGCCTCACCTTTCTTCATTGTCTTCGGCGTTCTGTCGGACAAGATCGGCCGCAAGGTAATCATCATGGCGGGTTGCCTGCTTGCCGCGCTGACCTATTTCCCGGTATTCAAGGCGATCACGCATTACGCCAACCCTGCGCTCGAAACTGCAACGGCGTCGAATCCGGTGACCGTCGTTGCCGATCCTGCCGATTGCACGCCGCAATTCGATCCGGTAGGCGCATCGAAATTCACGAGTTCATGCGATGTCGTCGTGAGCAAGATCGTCAAGGCCGGCATCGGCTACACCAAGGAAACCGCCACGGCCGGGTCTGCAGCGAGCGTCAAGATCGGCGACGCTGCGCCGATTTCGTTCACGGCCGGTGGTCCCGACGCCAAGGCGCATACCGACGAGTTCATCGCCCAGGTCGACGCGGCGCTCAAGGCGGCGGGCTATCCGGCCAAGGCTGACGACGCTGCCATCAACAAGCCGATGATATTCGTGCTGCTGTTCTATCTCGTGCTGCTCGTGACGATGGTGTACGGGCCGATCGCGGCATGGCTCGTCGAGATGTTCCCGACGCGCATCCGCTATACCTCGATGAGTCTGCCGTACCACATCGGCAACGGCTGGTTCGGCGGCTTCCTGCCGGCGACGGCGTTCGCGCTCGTGGCATCGAGTGGCAATCAGTACCAGGGCCTGTGGTATCCGGTGATCATCGCGAGCATGACATTCATCATCGGTTCGCTGTTCCTGAAGGAAACCAAGGACGTCGACATCTCGAAGTAGACGCAGCGCCAGCCAACGAAAAAGGCCGGGTCATCCCCGGCCTTTTTTTGTATGCCAACAAGCGGTCTAGGCGCGCTTGATGAGGCGGATGACGAGCAGCAGGACGATCGCGCCGATTGCGGCCGAGACTATCTCCCCGACCAATCCACCGCCAAGGCTGAAACCGAGCTGCGGGAAGAGCCAGCCGGCGATCAACCCGCCGACGATGCCGACGACGATATCGCCGAGCAGACCGAAGCCGCCTCCCTTGACGACCAGCCCTGCCAGCAAGCCGGCGAGTGCGCCCACGATCAAGAATACAAGCAATGCCATACCGAATCTCCCGAGACGCGATCTGCCTGATCGCCGGCCATTGTGCGCCAGGCGTCGGTGACGTCAAAGGGCTTGTGCAATATTTCTGGACCTCAGAACGACGAGCGGGGACGGTCGTCGTTGGTCGCCTGGTTGGCGGGGCTGCCCGCCGTGCGCACGCCGGACTGGATCTGCCGAAGCTTCTGCGTTCGCGCGCGCAGCGAACTCACTTCGGGATCGACGATGAGCATCGACTCGGGCTGCGCGTTGGCCGAGATGCGCGCCGCGGCGAGCGCGAGGCAGAAGCCGAGCGAGCAGGCGACGCCCACGAGCAGGCCGAAGCCCAGCAGGCCCGGCGATTTCGTCGTGAAAGCCAGGGCGAAACCGGCCACGGCAAGCAACAACATTATCCAGCGCATAATTCCTCCGTGGACTAATGCTGCCATAACGCATGCGCGCGATGCGAGCGGATCCCGCTGGAACGGTAGGATCGGCACGACGGGCGAGGCCCCGAGAACCACACATGCTGTCGCAGCGGCGCATACTGGAATGCGCGTGATCTGCAGTCCTGCGGAGGGATTCGATGGACCCGTTGCAACAAGTCGCCATCGCCGCGGGCCTGGCCTGGGCGAGCGGCATCCGCCTATACGCGGCGGTGTTCATCGTCGGCGTGCTCGGCCGGGTCGGCTGGATTCATCTGCCGACCGGCCTCGTCATCCTAGAGCACGATTGGGTGCTCGCGGCCTCGGGCGTGATGCTCGTCGCCGAGTTTCTCGCCGACAAGGTACCCGGCTTCGACTCGGTCTGGGACGTCGTGCATACGTTCATCCGCATCCCGGCCGGCGCACTGCTCGCGTGGGGCGCGATGGGCGACAACACGCCGGCGCTGCAGCTGACGGCGGCGCTGCTCGGCGGCGTGATCACGGGCGGGACGCATCTCGCGAAGGCCAGTACCCGCGCCGCGATCAACACTTCGCCGGAGCCCTTCAGCAACTGGGCCGCGAGCTTCGGCGAGGACGGCGTCCTGCTGGCCGGGCTATGGATCGCGTTCCATCATCCGCTCGCGTTCCTGTTGCTGCTCGCGCTGTTCTTCTTGGTCGTGATCTGGCTCGTACCGAGGCTGCTGCGTTTTCTGGCCGAGTTGTGGCGCCGGCTCACGGGCGCGTCACGCGTGCCAGTCAGGTTCGGAGAGCGCCGCACACCCTAGCTTTCGGCATATCTGCGCGGGCGCGGCAACTTGCTATGCTCGAGCGACGACTTCCGCCAGCCACAGGTGCCCCATGTCCAAACTCTTACGTCGCACCGCATTTGCGTTGGGTCTGCTGATCGCCGCGTCGTTCGCTTGCATCCCTGCGTTCGCCGCCGACGAGGGCAAGACGCCTGCGAAGGAGGGCAAGGAGGGCAAGGGCGACGAGGGCAAGCTACCGCCGTTCCCGGCCGACAAGACCGTCCACCAGACGACGAACGTCGGCGGCAGGGCCCTCGCCTACGACGCCACGGTCGGATCGCTGCCCGTGCTCGACGAGAAGGGCAAGACAATCGCCGACGTGATGTTCATCGCGTACATCGCGCCCGGCGCGAACCGGCCCGTGACGTTCGCGCTCAATGGCGGCCCCGGTGCCTCGTCGGTGTATCTCAATCTCGGCGCGCTCGGCCCGAAGCGCGTGCAGTTCGGCGCCGAAGGCAACAGCCCGTCGGATCCCGCGACCGCGATCGACAATCCGGGTACCTGGCTCGACTTCACCGACCTGGTCTTCATCGATCCGGTCGGCACGGGCTTCAGCCGATCGCGCGTCGCCGAGGACGAGACGAAGAAGCATTTCTACTCGACCCAGGCCGACATCGAGTACCTGTCGCGCATCGTCTACGACTGGCTCGTCAAGAATCACCGACTGATGTCGCGCAAGTATCTCGCGGGCGAGAGCTACGGCGGCTTCCGCGGGCCGCGCATCACGCACTTCCTGCAGACGCGTCTCGGCGTCGCGATGAACGGCGTCGTGTTGGTGTCGCCGTATCTCGACCCTTCCGCGGACGACAACGGCGACCTCTCGCCGCTACCGTGGATGCTCACGCTGCCGAGCATCTCCGCGTCGAATCTCGAGCGCCAAGGAAAGCTCACAGATGCGGCGATGGCGCAGATCGTCGAGTACACGCGCGGCGACTACGTCACCGACATCCTCAAGGGCCGCTCCGATCCGCAGGCGCTCGATCGCATCGTCAAGCGGGTGACCGAATTGTCCGGACTCGATCCTGCGTTCGTGCGGCGCGCGGGCGGGCGTCTCGAAACGCAGGCCTACCTGCGCGAGGTCTATCGCAACGAGGGAAAACTCGGCAGTCGCTACGACTCCAATGTCAGCGAATGGGATCCGTTTCCGTTCGCGCCCGAGCAGCGCACGAACGACCCGTTGCTCGATTCGATCATCGCGCCGACGACGACCGCGATGGTCGATTTCATCACGCGCACCGTGGGTTGGGACTACGACGGTCGTTACAACGCGCTCAGCTACGAGGTCAACAAGGCGTGGGACCGCGGCAAGGACGAGCAGCGCGGCTCGGTACAGGAGCTGCGCCAGTCAGTCGCGATCGACCCGAAGCTGCAGGTGCTGATCGTGCACGGCTGGGGCGACCTGTCCTGCCCGTTCATGGCGTCTCGCCTGATCGTCGACCAGATGCCGATCATGGGCGATCCGAACCGCGTGCAGGTGAAGGCGTATCCGGGCGGACACATGTTCTATAGCCGCGGCACGAGCCAGGCCGCGCTGCGCGGCGACGTGATGGCGATGTACGCGCGCCATTGAGCGACCTGCCGCGAAGGTGTTGCGACCGGATCGAAAGACGCCCTCCGGACCGAATCAGCGACCCGACGGATCGGCAGCGAGGGCCGCGCCGATCGCGCTGCGCCATTCCTCGATCATAGCGTCGAAGTGTGCGGGATCGAGCATGGCGGCAACGGCACGTTGGCCGTCTCCCGACAGTGGCGTGAGCGTGTAGGTAACGCTCACGTCGCTGCCGCGAATCGCCGGGCGGCAGACGACGTCGACGATCCCCATGTTGAGGTCGCGGACAATGCGAGCGTAGCTCGCGACGCCCTGCTGCGGACGGTAGTCGATGACGATCCACGTGGTGTCATGACCGTGCGCGTTCGTTTGGAACACCGAGCCGCGCTCACTGTCGCCGCTGAGGATTTGCGGATCCCAGCCTTGCGCCCAGGCGCGCTCCCCTGCGGCCGTGAACAGCGGCATGAGTCGCGCGGGCGAGGCATCGAGGTGGAAGGTGCGGGTTTGCGACGCGGGGGCGGTGGCCATCGTCAGAGCGCTCAAGGTCAGGGCGAAGGCGCCGCTGGCGCGGCTGAAAAGGCGCATGGATCGTATGGCACAGGTCTCTCACGAGGATACTGTTTGGTACATATGTACCAACATACCATTGTTGGCGATGCTGCGTCCAGTCGGTACGATGGCGGCATCTGACCGCAAACGGAAGGCGACTCATGAAAACCGCCCCGCGCAGCCCGAGTCCCGGTGTCGAGCGCGTGCAGACCGGCGTGCGCCTCGAGAAACGCCTGCTCAAGGTCCTCAAGGGCGTGGCGGAGTATCTCGACCTCTCGCTCGGTGACCTGCTAGAAGGCATCGCGCTGCACGCGCTCGAGAACAGGGCGCCGTTCGCCCCGGTGACGCTGAAGAAGATCGCCGACCTCAAGCGCGTTTACGGACTCGACCTCGGCGCCGAGGACAGTCACCGGTTGCGCGAACGCTAGATCGCGCTGGAGTCTCGCGGTCCGCGCCGTTGCGAGAACTGGATTCGCAGGTCCTGAGACGAGCGCGGCGCATAATCGCTCGATGCAGCGCGACCGCAAGCCCGACTACACCGACCGCCTCGACGTGCCGGCGCGCATCAAGGGCCGTGGCGCCCCTTCGAATCCCGAAGGACGCTTCGAGACGCGCGTGCGCACGCGCGAAGACGACGGTTGGGTGCGCGACGATGAGCCCGAGCTGCGCCCCGACACGATCGTGACCGAGGAGCGCGCACGCTCGATCATCAGCCGCAACGATTCGCCGGACATCCACTTCACCCAGTCGATCAACCCATACCGTGGTTGCGAGCACGGCTGCATCTACTGCTACGCGCGCCCCTCGCACGGCTATCTGAATCTGTCGGCGGGCATCGATTTCGAGACGCGCCTGTTCGCGAAGACCAACGCCGCAGAACTGCTGCGCGAGGAGCTCGCGAAACCGGCGTACGTGTGCTCGCCAATCAACCTCGGCGCGAATACCGACCCCTACCAGCCGATCGAGCGCCGCTACGAGGTCACACGCTCGATCATCGAAGTGCTTGCCGAGCACGACCATCCGCTGACGATCATCACGAAGAACGCGCTCGTCGAGCGCGACATCGCGCTGCTCGCGCCGATGGCGGCCAAAGGTCTCGTGCACGTTTTCGTCTCGGTGACCTCGCTCGACAACCGCCTCGCGTCGACGCTCGAGCCGCGCGCGAGCGCGCCGCACCGCCGCCTGAAGACGATCGCGACGTTGAACGGTGCCGGCATTCCGTGCGGCGTGATGGTCGCCCCTATCATTCCGATGGTCACCGACTGCTGGCTCGAGCAGATTGTCGAATCGGCCGCGGCAGCGGGCGCGAACATCGCGGGCTACACCGTGGTGCGCCTGCCGTACGAGCTCAAGAATTTGTTCCGCGAGTGGCTCGCGTTGCACGTGCCGGAACGCGCCGAGCACGTCATGAGCCTGATCCAGCAGATGCGCGGCGGCCGCGACAACGACCCCGATTTCGGCTCGCGCATGCGCGGCGA
>JBDTYX010000193.1:0-6341 GCA_040005435.1 Rudaea sp.
TCAACGAGCTGGACGACGTGCAGGAGGTCTATCACAACGCGGAGCTGGTGGCGGCATAGTGCCCACCTGACAGCGTGTCGGCCCGACTGGCGCGCGCTGCGCGCGAGCCGTCAGCCGTCCCGGCGCATCACTGCAGACCGCTATCGGTCGGCGCGGGCGGGGCTCCCGAGCCGAGCTTTGGGGGCCTGCAACGCCGGGCCCCGCACCGTCGAGATCGTACGCGGCCGGCCGCGACCGCCTTTGCGACCACGCAGCGCCTACTCGGGTGGAGGCTCGAGGTTGTCTTGCGGGGAACCGCGCAGGCGCGCGCGCATTCCGAACGCGATGTTGTCGCTCACCGCGCGGCGCCACGTCGCGGGCAGCGCTGATGGTTGCATCGCCGTCGCGGGCGTCGCGTGCAGGCTCTTCGCGAGCGCCGCTGCGCCACTCGCCGAAATCGCGGGCGCCGCGAACACATCGGTGCGGTTGTTGAGGTCGCCCGCACTCGTCTGCACGAACATCGGGATGAACGTCGCGCCGACGCTGACGAGGCCCTGATAGTCGCCGAGGAAGAGACCCGCCGCACTCGTCGTCGACAGCGGCGCGATGTCGAGATCGAACGGACCCGCGACCTGGGTCTCCTGCCAGTTGATCGCGTCGGCCGAGCGCGCGAGCCAGTGCGCGGTCGGCAACGTGTTGCGATCGCTCGTGTCCGGGCGGAAATCGTAGTAGGTCACGCCGAGCACGCCGTCCGCGCGCACGCCCCCGGTCGGCGAGAACGCGGCGACCGACGCATCCGCGTTGACGCGCGCGGGCGCGCTCCAGCTGAGCCCGCCATCGACGGATTTCGATACGGCGATCGCGTCGCGCGCGCCGCTGCTGAAGCGCGCGTCCTGCCAGAGTACATAGAGCACGCCGCCGGGACCCGCCGTTATCGCGGGCACGAGGCTGCTGTCGCGGATGCGTTGCCCCGTCTGCGGATCGCGTGTGCCGATGCCGAGGTTGTCGGCGATCTTGACCGGCGCTGACCATGATGTGCCGTTGTCGCTGGAACGGATCACCGCCAACGAAGAGGTGAATGACGTTCCGTCCGCAGAGCCTATGATGTTGATGAACAGGTTGATGAGCGTGCCGTTCGGCAGCACGACGATCGCGTTGCTGATCGTCTGGTTGTTGACGCCGGGATCGAAGATCGGTCGCGCCGTCTCCCAGCTGACGCCGTCGTCGCGACTACGCGCGAACCAGGTCGGGCCGAAGTTCGTCGTCGTCAGTCGGTCCCATACGGCATAGACGAAGTGCGGCGTCGCCGCATCGGCCGTGATCGCGACCTTGTCGTTGAATGCGTCGGCACCATCGCCGATGAGGACGAAGGTCGGACCCCAGGTAGCGCCGCCGTCGGTCGATCTAGCGGCCAGCACCGCGCTGCGCGAACCCGGTTGCAACACCGCGCCGTCGAACGCGAGCGAGGCAACGAACGCGATGCCGGTCGTCGAGATCGACATCCAGGCGTTGCTCGCGCGCTGGTAGTCGCCGCCGTTGCCCGGATTGCCACCGCCGCAGCGCGTGAATGCGAGCGCGCGCTGACTCCAGGTGGTGCCGCCGTCCCGCGACACGCCGACGACGACGCCGCGCGCGCCGCCGCTGCCCCAGCGATCCTGTTGCCACGATGCGATCAGGTTGCGGCCGTCGGCGGGATTGGCCACGAGCGACGGCTCGACTTCCGCGTTGACGTAGAGCGTGCCGACCGCGGCGACACCGTCGCAGCCTGCGGCGAACGGCGTCGGCGCCGACGCGCGATACTGTGCGTCGAGCGCCGGTGGCGGCGGTGGCGGTGGCGGCGGTGGCGGTGCTGGCGCGGGCGATGGGGCGGGGCTGTTCGACGACCCGCCCCCGCACGACGCGAGCAGCAGCGCCGTGGCCAAGACCGTCGTCACTGCCGTCGTCCTCATCGCGCTGTCACTCCCGCTTTCCCGTCTTGCGACGGTGTTCCGCCCTCGCCCAAGACGCCACTGCCGGAAGTCATCGCGATTGCGGTCCTCAACAGCGCAGCGAACGTGCGTGGGTCGCTGCGGCGGATCACGACGCGCGGCGTGCCATGCCATGCGGCGGTGCGCAGCAATGCCGCGGCGAGATCGACGGCAAGCGCATCGTTCGGCGCGACGCCGGGCTCGAGAAAAATCGCCTTGACCTCGAAGCTTCCTTCCTTGCGATGTGCCTTGGCATCCAGACGTCCGACGAGCCGGCCGCGTCGCAGGATCGGCAGCACGAAGTAGCCGTAACGGCGCTTCGCCTCGGGCGTGTAGCACTCGAGCGTGTAGTCGAAACCGAACATCGTGCTCGCACGCTCCCGGTCCCAGACCACGGGATCGAACGGAGACAGCAGGCAGGTGTGCGTCGCCTTGAGGCGGCCGCGCTCAGCGCGATCCAGCAGCGGCGCCTGATCGCGATGCACGTAGCCGACTTGCTCCCAGCCGCGCACCGCGACGCGCATGAGTTCGCCTGACGAGACGAATTCGTCAAGGTCGGTGTCCTTGAGTCGCCTGCCGCTGCGGAAGTAGTCGGCAACCCAGCGCGCCTGCGCGATGCCGAGCGCGCGCACCGCACCGAGAGCATGCTCGCGGCGGATCGCGTCGGTCGTGAGCGACGCGTCCGGTATCGGATGCTTCGCCTGCGCGAGCACGCGCTCGCTCAAGTCGTAGACGCGCTGGAAGCCTTCGCGCCGCGCCACCATCAACTCGCCCATCGCGAACGCCGATTCGAGCCAGCGTTTCTCGTCCTTCCAGCCCCACCAGCCCGCGGCACCCTTTTGCTTGCGAGCGAAGTCGGATGATTTCACCGCGCCGTGCTCGCGAATGTGCGAAAGCAGCCTTCCGACGCTTTCGGCATGCTCGCTCTGCACGCGCAGCGCGATCTTGTTCCACCACTGGCCGGCCCGCCTCTCGTGCTGGCCGCGATGCAGCGGCAGGTCGCCCATCGGCGCGAAACAGGCCTCGTGCGCCCAGCATTCGAAGATCGCGCCGCGCGCCAGCAGTTCGTCGAGCCAGCGCGGCTCGTAGTGGCCGAGTCGCGCGAACAGCACGAAGAAGGGGCTGCGCGCGACGACGTGGATCGTGTCTATCTGCAGCAGTCGCATGCGCTCGATCGCCGCAAGCAACGAGGCGCGCTTCGCGCGCGCGCGCGCTGGCACGAGCAGTCCCTGCGCGGCGAGCATCAGGTTGCGGGCTTGTTGCGGCGCAAGGATTGGCGCGGTCATGCAGTAAGGCTGCAGTCAGTCGGGTCGCCGCAGGATACGCATAGTTTGCCCACCGCGCATTTTCCCAAAGGAGTTCCACATGAGAATGCAACGCATCATCTTCGCAGCGTCCCTGTCCGCCCTTTTCGCGCTCTGCGCGAGCGCCCAGGCCCAGGTCACGACTGAGCAACGCACGGTCGACGCGCAAGGCAACGAGTCCGTCGTCCGCTCAGGGCAACCCGCCCCGAACAACTACGGCGCACGACCGGCGTTCGAGCAGATCGACCGCAACCACGATGGCTTCGTGACGCGCGACGAAGCGAAGGCGTTTCCGCCATTGCTGAACGACTTCGACAAGCTGACTCACGGCGACCGCATCTCGGCGGGCCAGTACGCTGCCTGGGACTATCGCTAAAAGCCCACCGCGACGCATCGACATCAGGCTGCACGCATGAAAAAGCCCCTTGCCTTGTGTGAGGCAAGGGGCTGTTCTTTGCTCAACTGCGTCTAGTGGTGGCCGCTGCTCGAGTGGCCGTTGCTCGAGTGGCTGCCGCTCGAGTGGCTGCCCGATGAATGACTGCCGTGCCCCGAACCGCTGCCGCCACGTCCGGCCCAACCGCCATGCGGATAGTAGCCGCCTCCATGACGCCACGGCCCGTGATAGCCGTGACCGTGGCCATAGCCGTATCCGTAGCCCCATCCGTAACCCAAGCCGAACCCGAGACCGACATAGCCCGGCCAAGCACCGTAGAAGCCCGGGCTGCCGTAGTAGTAGCCCGGCGCTGCATATGCGCCGTAGCCGTACGCCGCGTCATCGTCCTCGTCGACGACCGCATTGCCATTGAACGCCGCACCATTCGCCGCCCTGCCGTCGCTGTAGACGACGCCACTGCGGTGGTAATAGGCCGGGTCGTAGACGCAGCCGCTCAGAACCATCACCAGCCCCAGCGAAGCCAGAATGACGATCGTCCGCATTGCACGTTTCATTGCGATTCTCCACCTGTTCGATGAACCGGAATATACGCCTGCGCGGGTAAATAGCCGCTGACCGAATCTCAAGCGTTACAAAGGATTACGAAAAGACATATGCCGTCCCGGCGCGCGCGCTTCAAGGCGCGTTGCGTTCGATCCAGCGCGCGAACGACTGCATGATCTTGGTCGCGAATTCCTGCGTCTTCGGCACGAGTGTCTGCTCGGCCTCGAACAGCTTGTCTATGCCGCCGAGGTAGGCCTCCATCGGCATCGTCGGCACGCCGAGCGCGGCGAGCGACTGGCGCAAATGATGGTTCGCCGCGAACCCGCCGATCGCGCCGGGCGAGCTGCTGACGACCGCGGCCGGTTTGCCGCTCCAGATGCTCTTGCCGATCGGCCGCGACCCGACGTCGACCGCGTTCTTGAGCACCGCGGACATCGAACGGTTGTACTCGGGCGTCACGAACAGCACCGCGTCCGCCCTGCGCAGTCGATCGCGAAACGCGGTCCACGCGGCTGGCGGCGATTCGGTCTCGAGATCCTGGTTGTAGAACGCGAGCTCTCCGATCTCGACGACCTCCGCTTGTATCTGCGGCGGCGCGAGGCCGATCAGCGCATGCGCGAGGCGACGGCTGTAGGACGCCTTGCGCAAACTGCCGGTGAGGACGACGACGTCGATTGGCATGCCTAGCTCCATGACTTCAGAAACCGAAACGCGGGTGCGTCAGCTGGTCGAGGAAGTATCTGATCACCTGTGGCGCGGCGACGACCGTGAACGCGACGCCATAGGCGGCGCCCCACAGGTGTGCGCTGTGGTTGATGTTGCCGGCGTTGCGACGATCCTGGTAGATCGAATACGCGACATACCCCACCGCGTAGAGGATCGCCGGCATCGGCACGAACCAGACGAGAATCGTCGCCCAGGGCTGAATCAGGATGAACGCGAACAGCACTGCGGACACCGCGCCCGACGCGCCGAGGCTGCGGTAGGTCGCATTGTCCTTGTTCGCGAAGTAGCTCGGCAGGATCGCGACCACGATCGCACTGACGTAGAACAGCGCGAAGCCGGCGGGGCCGAGGAGGCTTTCGAACAGCGGTTCCATCGCCCTGCCGAAGAAGAACAGCGTGAACATGTTGAGCAGCAGGTGCGACTGGTCCGCGTGGATGAAGCCGTGCGTGAGCAGGCGGTAGTACTGCCCGCGCGCGACCGCCGGCGGCCACAGGATGAGCTTCTCTGCGAGTTCGCGGTTGTTGAATGCGGAAAACGACACGATGCAGGTGATGGCGATGATGATGAGCGTGGTGATCATGCTTGCTCGGCTTTAAAAAGGTGGGGTCGCCTTGGCGGCAGTTTGGAGCGATTTACCGTCGGTCGGATATGCTTCGCGACACAGGATGACGCAAGGATACCCCGTGCTGACGATCTACAGGACAGATTCGCCTCCCCAGCATTGGCGGGCCGCAGACGTGGTGCGCTCCGCGGCGGACATCCTCTGGATCGACCTGGTCGACCCCGAGGATACCGAACGCGACAAGGCGGCCAAGCTGCTGGGCGCGTTTCTGCCGACCCGCGACCAGATCAGCGCGCTCGAGCTGTCGAGCCGGCTGCGCGCCGACGATGAAATGCTGCGCCTCAACGTGCCCGCGTTTGTCCGCGACGATCACGGCCATGGCGCGACGACGCCGCTCGCGTTCGTGCTCACGCCGAAACTGCTCGTCTGCGTCCGTTACGCCGAATCCGCGGCGTTCGACGCGACCGCGAAGAGTCTCGACGGCGAGGATCCGCCGAAGACGAGCGTAGATATCTTCGTCGATCTCATCGAGGCGATCGTCAACGTCGACGCGGATCGCATGGAAGCGATCGCCGGGGACCTGTCGAAGCTCGCACGCTCGGTGTTCGCGGACACGCAGGATCATCGCCACCAGCTCAAATCGGCGCTGTTTCAGGTGGGTGCGATGCAACGCGAGATCATCCAGATCCGCTCCACCCAACTCGGCATCTCGCGCATGCTCACGTACCTGTGCGACAGCGAGCACGCATGGATCGGCAAGGGCGCGCATGCGGACCTCAAGATGACCCACAAGGACGTCGACGCGCTCGCAGAGTTCGACCAGCAGCTCAGCGACCGCCTCGAGTTCCTGCTCGACGCGGTGCTCG
>JBDTYX010000194.1:0-6340 GCA_040005435.1 Rudaea sp.
GAATACGCTCATCCGTAACGCGCTCGGCGAGCTGCGGATCGAATACGCGGCGCATCGCCAGGAGCGGATGTTCACGGCGTTGCGCCCCTACCTCACGCCGGGCATCCAACTCCCCTCGTATGCGGCGCTGGCCGAGCAGCTGTCGAGCAGCGAGGGCGCGATCAAGGTGGCGGTGCATCGGTTGCGCACGCGTTTTCGCGACGTGCTGCGCAACGAGGTTGCCGCGACGGTCTCCAGCGCACGCGAGGTCGACGAGGAACTCGCCCATTTCCGCGCGGTGCTGTCGGTCGACGCAGCGGAAGGCGCACGATGAACGCAACGTCGGGGACGACGAAGTGCGGCGTCTGCGGAGCCTCGCGCGATGTTTCTCTGCCTGATGGATTGTGCGCGCGCTGCATCGTCGCATTCGCGCTCGCGCCCGCCACCGAGAGCGATGAGGCATTCGCCGATGCACGGGCGGCGCACGCGGCCGCATCGTTTGCGGGCCGGCAGGTCGGCCGCTATCACCTGATCGGGGAGATCGACCGCGGCGGCGTCGGCGTCGTTTACCGCGCCTGGCAGGGCGATCTCAAGCGCGAAGTCGCGGTGAAGATGCTCCTTTCCGCGAAGCTCGAGACGCGAGATACCGTCACGCGCTTTCGCCGCGAGGCCGAACTCATGGCGAACCTCGATCACCCGGGCATCCTGCCGGTCTACGAGGTCGGCGAGCAGGATGGCGTGCCTTATTTCAGCATGAAGCTCGCCGAAGGAGGCAACCTCGCGCAACGCGTCGAATCGTTGCGTGGCCACTTCCGCGAATGCGCGCAGCTCGTCGTGCAGATAGCGCGCGCGATCGGCCACGCGCACCGACATGGCGTGCTGCATCGCGACCTCAAGCCGTCGAATATCGTGTTCGACGCTAACGACTGGCCACTCGTGACCGACTTCGGCCTCGCGCGCCTGCTCGCAGAAGACAGCACCCTCACCGGCAGCGACGCGCTGATCGGCACGCCACGCTACGTCGCACCCGAGGCGATCATCACTCCCGGCACGCGTCTGACCGCCGCGGCCGATATCTACGGGCTCGGCGCGATCCTCTACGAGCTGCTCAGCGGTCGCGCGCCGTTCGCCGATCTGACGCCGTTGCAGGTGTTGCAGCAGATTTCGACACGCAGGCCGCGGCCGCCACGCCAGCTGGCCGTCGACATTCCGCCTGCGCTCGATGCGATTTGCCTGCGCTGCCTCGAGAAACGCCCGCAGGATCGTTACGCGTCAGCCGACGCACTCGCCGACGCGCTGCAGCCCTGGCTCGCGAATGCCCGCCCGAGCGTCTTCGGCGGACTAAAGCTCGGCCTGCCGTCGCGCCGCAGACGCGCGGGAGCGCTCGCCGCAGTGTTGCTCGTTGCCGGTGTCGCTTTGGCGGGCACGTGGTACGCACTGCGCGAACCGATTCCCACGCCGGATCCGTTCACGGCCGCGCACACGGTCGCGATCATCCCAACGCGTCTGCAGAAATCGACTCCCGCAGAACGCGAGGCTGCGCGGCAACTGGCCGCGCGTCTGGAGGTTCCGGCGGGGTTGAACGTCCTGCCGTTCGAGGAGACGCTCACGCGCGTCACCTCCGCGAATTTTCCGAACATGAGTGCGATGGACATCGACGCGACGCTCGGTGCTTTCAACTATATCGAAGTAAAGGCCCTGGAAGAGGATGCAAGATTCGTCGTGCGCGTGAGTGCTGAACTACGCGAAGAGCGCCTCTACGAAGCGGAATTTACCCTGGCCGACGTCGACGCCGTCGCGCGCAAAGCTGGCGATGCGCTCGTGCGGCGTCGCCTCGAACATCCCGCGGCCGAGGAGCGACTACCCCGCAGCGCGCTCGCATTGCTGATGCGTGCGATTCGATTGCTCGATGATGATCCCGGCGTCGAGGGAAAAAACGCGGCGGCGATTGCCGCGCTCAAAGACATGATCACGCAAGTTCCCGATTCGGCGCTCGCGCATGCCTGGCTGGCTTACGCCTATAGCAAGCACGGCGGCGACGGGTTCTGGCAGGACTCAGCGATCGACGAAGCGGCGCACGCGCAGCACCTCGACCCGAAACTGGGCGCGGCAGTGAAAACACTCGGTCACGCCTATCTGGTAAAGAGCTGGCTCTCGCGCTCGACCAAGGCACTCGAACAAGCAATCGAGATGGGCAGCCTGTTTGTTGAAGACGAGCTTAGCGTGCGCTATCTCAACGCCGGCCGCTTCGACGAAGCCTATCGTCTGTGTCTCGAAAGGCAGCGCTGGGACTATCCGGATACGGAGGCGCTCATGGCGCATCTCCTGTTTGCCGTTGACGAGAACGACGCAGGCGAGCGGACCATGCGAACCTTAATGGCCGACGAGACCGATCAAGCGGTGCGCACGGTGCAAGAGGCTGAGATCGCAATGTATCGTCGCGACCCGGCACGTTGCCGCGCGCTTGCCGGAAGCATCAAGGCGGATACTACCGACGGATTCTGGACGGCCTATGGCTTGGTTCGCAATTGTGCGATTCAGCAGAACGATTTTGCAGCTGCACTGGCATCACTTGAACCCTCCAAGCATTTCTATGCAACGGACCGGGGTAACAACAACGGCAACAATCCGGCGATCAAGGAAGCGGTTCTCCTCGCGCAACTGCAGCACAACGAAAGGGTGCCGGCGCTGCTCGCCGAGGCGCGCCAAGGGCTGCAGGCCGCGATCGACAGCAACAACGAATATCCCCTCGTGACGCTGCGCATGGCGGCGGCGCAGCGCCTGGCCGGTGAGATCGACGCCGCTTACGTGACGCTCGAACGCGCGTTCTCGCTAGGCCTCACGTTCGACAATCAAAACCGCTGGGACATCGAGTTTCTCCCGTTCGCGGCCGACGCGCGCTTCGCGGCGCTGCGAGCGCGATCCGAAGCCGATATCTCGGCGCAGCGCGAAAAGATCGCCGCGTTGCTGCCGGCCGCGATGCGCGCACCGATCACGGCCGCCGAGCGGCAATCGTTCGCTAGTCTCGGTGCCGCTACAAAACCCACCGACGCCAAACCCGACAGCCTGTAACCCGGCGACGCCGATTTCCGGATGGATAGGTAAGCCCGCTCGCATCCGCGAGCCCGGGCAGCCAATCCAGGGAGATCAGCCATGCGCACGCGTCATTCAGGCCGCAACCGATTCGAATCGTCCATTACCGTCGCAAGTCCGACGCGTACCGCGCTGACGGTCGCGGTGCTGCTCGCGCTCGGCGTCGCGGGGCCTGCATGCGCGGCGACCTTCGTGGTCAGCAGCACCGCCGACAGCGGACCCGGAACGCTGCGCCAGGCCGTGCTCGACGCAAACGCGAAGAGCGGCGCGCAGACGATCGAGTTCGCGTTGCCCGATCGCAGCGCGATCACGCTGACCTCCGGCCAGCTCGCACTGACCGGACCCGACGTCACGGTGCAGGGACCGGGCCGCGATCAGCTTACGATCAGCGGCGGCAAGCACTCTCGTATTTTCGACGTAGAGGCCGGCAGCCTCACGCTCAACGACGTGACCCTGCGTGACGGCCTCGCCAAGGGCGACGCGACCAACCTCTACGATCAGGCCGGCGGCGCGATCCGCGTTGGAGCATTGCCCGCGCCCGAGGCCGCCGCGCAGTTCGCCGCGCGCCTGCAGGCCGCGCATGCGCAGGCGAAGGCGGTGGCGATCTCTGCGATGGGCGATGGCAAGCGTCCACGAGCGCTGGGTCAGGTTTTTGGCGCGATGCGTGCGCAGACCGCGTCGAAGCCGAAGGATGTGACGCCAGGCCTGGCGCTGACCGTCAATCGCGTCGCGTTCCTCGACAATCGCGCCGATGCGCCGGATCTGTCAGTCGGTGGAGCGATCTACCTTGAGGGTGGCGCGAACCTGATCGTGCGCGACAGCCTGTTCAGCGGAAACAGTACCGCGTACGCTGGCGGTGCCATTTTGACGGCGGGCTCGAGTGATCTGGCTACCCCGATCGGCGCTGGCAGTTTCGATATCGAGGGCAGTTCGTTCATCGGCAACCACATCGACCTCAACGGCGCGGAGCCGGGCCAAGGCGTCGCAGCCCTGATCTTCGGGCCCGGCGGCAGCATTCGCACGAGCATCTTCCGCGATAACGTCATCAACGATTCTCCGCCCGAAGCCTTCAGCGAAGCGATAGGCGGCGCATTGGACTTCCTCATCGTGGGCCTGCCCATCACCATCGACAGTAGCGAAATCAGCCATAACACGATCGCGATTCGCTCGGGTGTCTACTCGGAAGGCGCCGGCATGTATTGCGAGGATGACGGCGATGGCATCACGCCGTTGACGGTGAGCAATTCAACGATCTCCAACAATTTTTCGGACTACGGCGCTGCGATCGAGGTAGGCTGCAACCTACGACTTTCCAACACGACGATCGCCGACAACACCAGTCCGAATACCGGTTTTGACGGCCCCGGCGACGCGATCGACGTGGTGTATGCCACAGGCAAGTTCAACGCCGACAGCACGTTGATCTCCAACCCACTCGCGTTCAACGACCTATTCTTGTATCGGGGGGCGCAGGCGCTCGGCGTCGTGACCAAGAGCCTGATCCTATCTCCACATCCAGACACGCCCGCTTTGCCCGCCGACACGATCGTCGGCATCGATCCTTTGTTGGAGCCGCTCGCCGACAACGGCGGACCGACACGCACGCAGGCCCTGCAGCCGCGCAGCGTGGCGGTCAATGCGGGCAGCAATCCGCTCGGTCTCGCGTTCGACCAGCGCGGCGTGGGCTTCGCGCGCACGCAGGGCTCGCGCACCGACATCGGCGCGTTCGAACTCGATCCCACCGGCACGATCGGTGGTCACCGCTATCCGCATTACCGCCTCGTCGATGTCGGCTCGTTCGGCGGCCCGTTCGGTCTGTTCAGCAATCCCGGCGGTCGCGTCGTCAATCGACGCGGCGTCGCGACAGGCATGAACAGCACCGCACTGCCCGATCCGTTCGATCCAAACTGCTTCTTCGACTGCCAGGTCGATCACGCGTTCGCCTGGCAGAACGGCGTGACGACGGATCTCGGCGCGCTCACCGCCGGCGTGAGCAGCTTTCCGTATGCGATCAGTGATCGCAACCAGATCGTCGGCGTGTCGCAGAACGGCGCGCTCGATGCGCTGACGGGCGCACCGCAGGTTCACGGCGTACTCTGGCAGAACGGCGCGATCGTCGATCTCGGCACGCTCGGTGGAACCCAGAGTTCGGCGAACGCGATCAACAACGCGGGCCAGATCGTTGGCGTCGGGGCGACCACGCGCGACGATCCGTTCGCAGGTGTCTCGCAGGCGGCTTGCCTGTGGCTAGCAACGACTTCCAGCGGATGCAGTTCCTCGGATTTTGCGGTCAACACGCTGTTCCTGCCCGTCACGACCGAGTTGCACGCCGTCGTCTGGTCCGAAGGACAGATCCACGATATCGGCACGCTCGGCGGCCCAGACAGCACTGCGCTCATCAACAACGATCGCGGCCAGGTCGTCGGCTGGTCGTACACGAGCGACACGGCTGGGCCCTCCGGTGTGCCGGACACGCATCCTTTCCTCTGGGAGAACGGCAAGATGCAGGACCTCGGCAGCCTCGGCGGCAGCGTCAGCGCACCGGCGTTCATCAGCAACAGCGGGCTCGTAACCGGCGCGTCCAATCTGGCTGGCGACAAGGTCGTGCACCCGTTCGTCTGGAGCCGCGCCAAGGGCATGCAGGATCTCGGCACGCTTGGCGGGACCTACGCGCACCCGACCTGGATCAACGACGCAGGAGACACAGTCGGCTATTCGACGACGGCAGACCAGCAGGGCCGCGCGTTCTACTGGCACAATGGCCACATGAGCAACCTCGGAACGCTCGGCTCGGATGAGACCAGCGGGGCCTACAGCATCAACAATCGCGGTCAGATCGTGGGACTCACCTTCGTGCGCGGCGGCGACGATCTCAACGGCTTCCTGTCCGAGAGCGGCGGGCCGCTCGTCAATCTGAATTCGCTGATCGTCGCGGGTCCCAACATCCACGTGGTCTCCGCCGTGGCGATTAACGACAGCGGGGAGATCGTCGGCAACGGCACGCTGCCGAACGGCGACGTGCACGCGGTCGTGCTCGTGCCCTGCGATCAGGATTTCGACGCGCCGTGCGGACGTTGAGCGCATCTGCCTGATCGCTCTGACGCCGCCACAACCGGGCGTTCGGGTGACATTCGCGACATCGTGCGACGCCGTCGTGGCTCGCACGATGTCGGCGTTTGCGCAGGATCGCCAGCGGCGACGACGCGCGAATCGCCACGACGACGGCGCGAAATTTCGCTGCAGGCGGCACCATGCAGCCGCCACTCAG